>NZ_JBVJWO010000019.1:109499-143162 GCF_055602345.1 Streptomyces sp. NPDC037401 | reverse complement strand
CCCCCCCCCCCCCCCCCCCCCCCCCCCCCCCCCCCCCCCCCCCCCCCCCCCCCCCCCCCCCCCCCCCCCCCCCCCCCCCCCCCCCCCCCCCCCGCTGCGTTGTCAGCGGCAGCGGATAGCCTGCAAACAGCTGATCGAAGGGAGGGGTGGCGTGCGCGTGCTCGGAGTGGACCCGGGACTGACCCGGTGCGGTGTCGGTGTGGTCGAGGGGGTCGCCGGCCGTCCCCTCAAGATGCTCGGCGTAGGCGTCGTCCGCACGCCCGCCGACGCCGACATCGGTCCGCGGCTGGTGGAGATCGAGCGCGGGCTCGAGAGCTGGCTGGACGAGTACCGGCCGGAACTGGTCGCCGTGGAGCGGGTGTTCAGTCAGCACAACGTCCGCACGGTGATGGGCACCGCCCAGGCCAGTGCGGTCGCGATGCTGTGCGCCTCGCGCCGCGGCATCCCCGTGGCGCTGCACACCCCCAGCGAGGTCAAGGCCGCCGTGACCGGCAGCGGCCGCGCCGACAAGGCGCAGGTCGGGGCCATGGTGACCCGCCTGCTGAGGCTCGACGCCCCACCCAAGCCCGCGGACGCCGCCGACGCGCTCGCCCTCGCCATCTGCCACATCTGGCGGGCTCCCGCCCAGAACCGCCTGCAGCAGGCCGCAGCCCTGCACGCCGCATCGAAAGGCCGCGTTTCATGATCGCCTTTGTCTCGGGTCCGGTGGCCGCCCTCGGCCCGGCCACGGCCGTCGTCGAGGTCGGGGGAGTGGGCATGGCCGTCCAGTGCACCCCGGGCACCATCGCCGCCCTTCGCGTGGGCCAGGAGGCCCGGCTCGCGACCTCGCTGGTCGTCCGGGAGGACTCGCTCACCCTCTACGGCTTCGCCGACGACGACGAGCGGCAGGTCTTCGAGCTGCTCCAGACCGCCAGCGGGGTCGGTCCGCGGCTGGCGCAGGCCATGCTCGGCGTGCACAGCCCCGATGCGCTGAGGCTCGCGGTGTCCACCGGCGACGAGAAGGCCCTGATGGCCGTGCCCGGCATCGGCAAGAAGGGCGCCCAGAAGCTGCTGCTGGAGCTGAAGGACAAGCTGGGCGCCCCGCTGGGCACCGGCGCCCTGGTCGGCGCCCAGCGGGCCGCAGCGTCCGGCCCGGCGCCGTGGACCGAGCAGCTCCAGGCGGCACTGATCGGCCTCGGCTACGCCTCCCGCGAGGCGGACGAGGCGGTGTCCGCGGTGACCCCGCAGGCCGAGGCGGCCCTCGCCGAGACCGGCTCCGCCCCGGTCCCGCAGCTGCTCCGGGCGGCCCTCCAGACGCTCAACCGCGCCCGCTGAGGCCGGGCACCCTCCGGCGCAGACCACCGTACGCACCGAGCACCCACCAAGAAGGACACCGTGAACTGGGACGACGAGACCACCGGCGAGGAAGATCCGCGGATCGTCGGCGCTGCCGCCGATGGGGAGGACAGCGCCGTCGAGGCCGCGCTGCGCCCCCGGGACCTCGACGAGTTCGTCGGCCAGGAGAAGGTCCGCCAGCAGCTCGACCTCGTCCTGCAGGCCGCCCGGCAGCGCGGGGCCACCGCGGACCACGTGCTGCTGTCCGGTGCGCCGGGGCTCGGCAAGACCACGCTGTCCATGATCATCGCCGCGGAGATGGGCGCGCCCATCCGGATCACCTCCGGACCGGCCATCCAGCACGCCGGCGACCTGGCTGCGATCCTCTCCTCCCTCCAGGAGGGCGAGGTGCTCTTCCTCGACGAGATCCACCGGATGTCGCGGCCCGCCGAGGAGATGCTCTACATGGCCATGGAGGACTTCCGGGTCGACGTGATCGTCGGCAAGGGGCCCGGCGCCACCGCCATCCCGCTGGAGCTCCCGCCGTTCACCCTCGTCGGCGCCACCACCCGGGCCGGGCTGCTGCCGCCGCCGCTGCGCGACCGCTTCGGGTTCACCGGTCACATGGAGTTCTACAGCCCCGCCGAGCTGGAGCGGGTCATCCACCGCTCCGCACGGCTGCTGGACGTGGAGATCGAGGCGGAGGGGGCCGCGGAGATCGCCGGCCGCTCCCGCGGCACCCCGCGCATCGCGAACCGCCTGCTGCGCCGGGTCCGCGACTACGCCCAGGTCAGGGCCGATGGGGTGATCACCCGCGAGGTGGCCTGCACCGCACTCGGCGTGTACGAGGTCGACGCCCGCGGGCTGGACCGGCTGGACCGGGCCGTCCTGGAGGCCCTCCTCAAGCTGTTCGGCGGCGGTCCTGTGGGACTGTCCACACTGGCCGTCGCGGTGGGGGAGGAGCGCGAGACGGTCGAGGAGGTCGCGGAGCCGTTCCTGGTCAGGGAAGGTCTGCTGGCCAGGACACCCAGGGGGCGCGTCGCCACGCCTGCCGCATGGGCGCACCTGGGTCTCGTACCGCCCGGGAGCATCAGTGGATCAAGCGGACAACAGGGCCTGTTCGGGGCGTGACGGCGCGGGGCATCGCCCGGTCAGGAACTGCGGTGCCATGCTGGGCGTTGTTCCATCGGTGCGGACTCGCCTAGACTCCGCCGATGCCGACCGGTCCAGGTCGGTGTGCCCACCCCCGTAGAAAAGGCCGCCCTCCGCGCGGTCGTGCGAAGGATCTCCGTCCCGTGAACAATCTCGTGACCTTCCTCCCGTTCATCGTGCTCATCGGGGCCATGTTCCTCATGACCCGGTCTGCGAAGAAGAAGCAGCAGCAGGCCGCGTCCATGCGCGACCAGATGACGCCCGGCACCGGCGTACGCACGATCGGCGGCATGTACGCCACGGTCAAGGAGGTCGGCGACGACACCGTCACCCTCGAGGTGGCCCCCGGCGTGCACGCGGTCTACGCGAAGAACTCCATCGGCGCCGTCCTCGACGACGAGGAGTACAACCGCATCGTCCACGGCGCGACGGATGATCTGACGATCGACACGCCGGTCGTCCCGGACGACGCCTCGTCGCTGACCGGGACCACCGACGCTGCGGGGACGGACGAGCCGAAGCTCGACCTGGGCAAGAAGACCGACGCCGACGAGCCGAAGGACGGCAAGTCCGACGGCGAGAGCGGCGCGAAGTAAGACACCGCGGGGGACCGCGCGGCTGCCGGACCGGCAGCGCGTGGTCCCCTTCGGTGACCGCTCTGCGGGGGGCAGGGGTCCCCACACACACGTTTCGTGGCCGTCCATGCGCACACCCGGCGCGGACGGTTGGACAGGGAGATACGACAAGGTGGCAGCACCGAAGAAGGGCCGACGGCCCGCGGGGGCTCAGGGCAGGCCGGGGCGTGCCCTGGCAGTGATCCTGATCGCAATGGTGGCGCTCACCGCGGGGATGTTCATCTCCAAGCAGACGACGCCGCGACTGGGCATCGACCTTGCCGGCGGTACGAGCATCACGCTGAAGGCCAAGAGCGAGCCCGGCAAGCCCAACGCGATCAACGAGACCAACATGAACACCGCGGTCGGCATCATCGACCGCCGTGTCAACGGTCTCGGCGTCTCGGAGGCCGAGGTCCAGACGCAGGGCCGCGATCACATCATCGTGAACATCCCCAAGGGGACGAACGAGAAGCAGGCCCGCGAGCAGGTCGGTACGACCGCTCAGCTGTACTTCCGCCCGGTGCTGGCCATCGCCGCCGGCACTCCGGTCACGGAGCCCGCGCCGACCCCGTCGGCCAGCGCCTCCGGCTCCAAGGCCGAGAGCGGCAAGAAGGACGGCAAGGGCGCCACGTCCTCGCCCACCCCGTCGTCCAGCGCCACTTCGCAGGGCCGCGCCGTCAGTGAGGCCCTCAAGGCCCCCGGCGCCTCGCCCTCGCCCTCGACGGGCGAGTCGAAGAAGGCAGACGACAAGAAGGCACCCGCTCCCTCCGCCTCCGCCGGTGGTACCGACGACCTGCAGAAGAAGTTCGCAGCGCTCGACTGCACGAAGGAAGACCAGCGGGCGAGCGCCGGAAAGGGCGTCAAGCCGAGCGAGCCGACCGTCGCCTGCGGCAAGAACAGCCAGGGCGAGTGGGCCAAGTGGCTCCTCGGTCCCGCGGCTGTCGACGGCCAGGACGTCAAGGACGCCAAGGGCGTCATCGACCAGCAGGGCGGCGCCGGCTGGATCGTGGAGATGCAGTTCAACGACAAGGGCGCCGACAAGTTCGCCAAGGTCACCGGCGAGCTGGCGACCAAGCAGTCCCCGCAGAACCAGTTCGCCATCGTGCTCGACGGAGAGGTCGTCTCCGACCCGTACGTCAGCCAGTCGATCACCGGCGGCAACGCCCAGATCTCCGGCAGCTTCAACCAGCAGTCCGCCCAGGACCTCGGCAACATGCTGTCCTACGGCGCCCTGCCGCTGTCCTTCCAGGAGGACAGCGTCACCACCGTCACCGCCGCGCTCGGCGGCGAGCAGCTGCGCGCCGGTCTGATCGCCGGTGCCATCGGCCTCGCGCTGGTCGTCATCTACCTGGTGGTCTACTACCGCGGTCTCGCGTTCATCGCGATCGTCAGCCTCCTGGTCTCGGCGATCCTGACCTACACGATCATGTCGCTGCTCGGAAAGGGCATCGGCTTCGCGCTGAACCTGCCCGCCGTCTGCGGTGCGATCGTCGCCATCGGCATCACGGCGGACTCGTTCATCGTGTACTTCGAGCGCATCCGTGACGAGATCCGCGAGGGCCGCACCCTCAAGCCGGCCGTGGAGCGTGCCTGGCCGCGGGCCCGGCGCACCATCCTGGTCTCCGACTTCGTGTCGTTCCTGGCCGCTGCGGTCCTGTTCGTCGTCACCGTCGGCAAGGTGCAGGGCTTCGCCTTCACCCTGGGTCTGACGACCCTGCTCGACGTCGTCGTGGTGTTCCTGTTCACCAAGCCGATCATGACGCTGATGGCCCGTACCAAGTTCTTCTCCAGCGGTCACCCGTGGTCCGGTCTGGACCCGGAGCGGCTCGGCGCCAAGCCTCCGCTGCGCCGGTCGCGCCGTCCCGTCTCCGTTCCTGCCGCCGGCCCTGTCGACCCGAAGGAGGCGTGAGATGTCGAAGCTCGGAGATCTCGGCGCCAAGCTGTACCGAGGCGAGGTCGGGTACGACTTCGTCGGCAAGCGGATGCTGTGGTACGCCGTCTCGATCCTGATCACCATCACGGCGATCGTCGCCCTGGCCGTCCAGGGTCTGAACATGGGCATCGAGTTCAAGGGCGGTGCCGTCTTCACGACCCCCAAGACCGAACTCTCGGTCGCCCAGGTCACGGAGGACGCGGAGAAGGCCTCCGGCCACGACGCGATCGTCCAGAAGCTCGGCAACGGCACCCTGCGCATCCAGGTCGGTGGCCTGGACACCGCGCAGGCGAACGACGTGAAGACCAAGCTGGCCGCCGACCTCGGCGTCCAGGAGCAGGAGATCAACGCCGACCTGGTCGGCCCCAGCTGGGGCGAGCAGATCGCCAACAAGGCCTGGACCGGTCTCGCCGTCTTCATGGTCCTGGTCGTGGTCTACCTCGCGATCGCCTTCGAGTGGCGCATGGCGGTCGCGGCCCTGATCGCCCTGATCCACGACCTCACCATCACAGTCGGCGTGTACGCGCTGGTCGGATTCGAGGTCACCCCGGGTACGGTCATCGGTCTGCTCACCATCCTCGGTTACTCCCTCTACGACACCGTCGTCGTCTTCGACGGTCTGAAGGAAGCCTCCAAGGACCTCACCAAGCAGACCAAGTACACCTACAGCGAGATGGCCAACCGCAGCCTCAACGGCACGCTGGTCCGCTCGATCAACACCACCGTCGTGGCGCTGCTCCCGGTCGCCGGCCTGCTGTTCATCGGCGGCGGCTTCCTGGGCGCCGGCATGCTCAACGACATCTCGCTGTCGCTGTTCGTCGGCCTCGCGGCCGGTGCCTACTCCTCGATCTTCATCGCCACCCCGCTCGTCGCCGACCTCAAGGAGCGCGAGCCGGCGATGAAGGCCCTGAAGAAGCGCGTGCTCGCCAAGCGGGCCGCTGCCGCCAAGGGCGAGCCCGAGGACCTGCCCGACGCCGAGGACGGCGCCGAGGTCGTCTCCCAGGGGCGGTCCGGCCGGGCGGCGGGACGCCGCCGATGACCGACGCGCACGGCGTACGCGAGCTGCTGCTCAGCCGGATCACGGACGTACCGGACTACCCGAAGCCGGGCGTGGTGTTCAAGGACATCACCCCGCTGCTGGCGGACCCCGAGGCGTTCCGTGCCCTGACCGGCGTACTCGCCGAGCTGTGCGTCCGGCACGGCGCGACGAAGATCGTCGGCCTGGAGGCCCGCGGCTTCATCCTGGCGGCCCCGGTCGCCGTCGAGGCGGGCGTCGGCTTCGTGCCGGTCCGCAAGGCGGGCAAGCTGCCGGGAGCCACGCTGAAGCAGGCGTACGAGCTCGAGTACGGCACCGCCGAGATCGAGATCCACGCCGAGGCGCTGATCGCAGGCGACCGGGTCCTCGTCATCGACGACGTCCTGGCCACCGGCGGCACCGCCGAGGCCTCGCTGGAGCTGATCCGGCGGGCCGGAGCGGAGATCGCGGGCGTGGCGGTCCTCATGGAACTCGGCTTCCTCGGCGGCCGTGCCCGCCTGGAGCCCGCCCTCGCGGGCGCTCCCCTGGACGCGCTGATCGTCGTCTGACCTGCTCCGCACACAGCGGCGGGCACCCGGAGGACCCGGGTGCCCGCCGCTCGTGCGTCCGCGGGCCGGGCACCGGAGAACGCACTCGGCCAAGGCTCGCTACCATGGGTTTTCCGGACCTGACCGGGGGCCCCGGATCCGCACGAGGAGCGCTCTTGCCAGACGAGGTCCAGCCACTCTCCGCCGCGCAGCCCGACCCGCAGGCCGAGCAGGCCCAGGCGGCCGCAGCCACGCCCGCCACACCTGCCACCCCCAAGCCCGCGCCGTCGGCCCCGCCGGCCAAGCCCGCCCCGCTCAAGCCGGTGGGCGGCTCTTCCAACCGGGTGCGGGCGCGCCTGGCCCGGCTGGGCGTCCAGCGTTCCAATCCGTACAACCCGGTGCTGGAACCCCTGCTGCGCATAGTCCGCAGCAACGACCCGAAGATCGAGACGGCGACCCTGCGCCAGATCGAGAAGGCGTACCAGGTCGCGGAGCGCTGGCACCGCGGGCAGAAGCGCAAGAGCGGCGACCCGTACATCACGCACCCGCTCGCGGTGACCACGATCCTCGCCGAGCTCGGCATGGACCCGGCCACCCTGATGGCCGGCCTGCTCCACGACACCGTCGAGGACACCGAGTACGGCCTGGAGCAGCTGCGCCGCGACTTCGGCGACGCCGTGGCCCTGCTCGTCGACGGCGTCACCAAGCTGGACAAGGTCAAGTTCGGCGAGGCCGCTCAGGCCGAGACCGTCCGCAAGATGGTCGTCGCGATGGCCAAGGACCCCCGGGTCCTCGTCATCAAGCTCGCCGACCGCCTGCACAACATGCGCACCATGCGCTACCTGAAGCGGGAGAAGCAGGAGAAGAAGGCCCGCGAGACGCTCGAGATCTATGCCCCGCTGGCACACCGCCTGGGCATGAACACGATCAAGTGGGAGCTGGAGGACCTCGCCTTCGCGATCCTCTACCCCAAGATGTACGACGAGATCGTCCGCCTGGTCGCCGAGCGCGCCCCCAAGCGGGACGAGTACCTCGCCGTCGTCACCGACGAGGTGCAGGCCGACCTGCGCGCCGCCCGCATCAAGGCCACGGTCACCGGCAGGCCCAAGCACTACTACAGCGTCTACCAGAAGATGATCGTGCGGGGCCGCGACTTCGCCGAGATCTACGACCTGGTGGGCATCCGCGTCCTCGTCGACACCGTCCGCGACTGCTACGCGGCGCTGGGCACCGTCCACGCCCGCTGGAACCCGGTTCCGGGGCGGTTCAAGGACTACATCGCGATGCCCAAGTTCAACATGTACCAGTCGCTCCACACGACGGTCATCGGGCCCAGCGGCAAGCCGGTCGAGCTGCAGATCCGCACCTTCGACATGCACCGCCGCGCCGAGTACGGCATCGCCGCGCACTGGAAGTACAAGCAGCAGACCGTCGCCGGCAGCTCCAAGGTCCGCACCGACGTCCCGCAGGCCGCCAAGGGCAGCGCCGGCCAGGACACCGTCAACGACATGGCCTGGCTGCGGCAGCTCCTCGACTGGCAGAAGGAGACCGAGGACCCCGGCGAGTTCCTGGACTCGCTGCGCTTCGACCTCTCCCGCAACGAGGTCTTCGTCTTCACGCCCAAGGGCGACGTCATCGCCCTGCCGGCCGGCGCCACCCCGGTGGACTTCGCCTTCGCCGTCCACACCGAGGTCGGCTACCGGACCATAGGCGCACGCGTCAACGGCCGCCTGGTCCCGCTGGAGTCGACCCTCGACAACGGCGACCTGGTCGAGGTCTTCACCTCCAAGGCCGAAGGCGCCGGGCCGTCCCGCGACTGGCTCGGCTTCGTCAAGTCCCCGCGGGCCCGCAACAAGATCCGCGCCTGGTTCTCCAAGGAACGCCGCGACGAGGCCATCGAGCACGGCAAGGACGCCATCGCGCGGGCCATGCGCAAGCAGAACCTGCCGATCCAGCGGATCCTCACCGGCGACTCGCTGGTCACCCTCGCCCACGAGATGCGCTACCCGGACATCTCGTCGCTGTACGCGGCCATCGGCGAGGGCCACGTGTCCGCGCAGGCCGTCGTGCAGAAGCTCGTCCAGGCACTCGGCGGCGAGGAAGCGGCCGAGGAGGACCTGGAGGAGAGCGTCCCGCCGTCCCGCGGCCGCACCAAGCGCCGGGCGAACGCCGACCCGGGCGTGGTCGTCAAGGGCGTCGAGGACGTCTGGGTCAAGCTGGCCCGCTGCTGCACCCCCGTGCCCGGCGACCCGATCATCGGATTCGTCACCCGCGGCAGTGGCGTATCGGTTCACCGCGCCGACTGCGTGAACGTCGACTCGCTCTCGCAGCAGCCCGAGCGGATCCTCGAGGTCGAGTGGGCCCCCACCCAGTCCTCCGTCTTCCTGGTCGCCATCCAGGTCGAGGCGCTGGACCGGTCGCGGCTCCTGTCGGACGTCACCCGCGTCCTGTCCGACCAGCACGTCAACATCCTGTCGGCCGCCGTGCAGACTTCCCGCGACCGGGTCGCGACCTCTCGCTTCACGTTCGAGATGGGCGACCCGAAGCACCTGGGCCACGTCCTGAAGGCCGTACGGGGCGTCGAGGGCGTCTACGACGTCTACCGCGTCACCTCGGCCCGCAGGCCGTAACACGGGCCCCGGGCGGCCCCCGGGGCCCGCGCACACGGGAAGGGCCCCGGTACGGAGATCCGTACCGGGGCCCTTCCCGTACGCCCTGCAGCGGCGGCAGGGTCAGCCGCCGAACTCCTCCAAGCCCTTCAGCGCCTGGTCCAGCAGCGCCTGGCGGCCCTCCAGCTCACGCGCGAGCTTGTCGGCCTTGGCATCCTGGCCCGCCGCCCGCGCCGTGTCGATCTGCTTCTGCAGCTTGTCGACGGCGTCCTGCAGCTGACCGGTCAGACCCGCCGCCCGCGCCCGCGCCTCCGGGTTCGTCCGCCGCCACTCGGCCTCCTCGGACTCCTGGATCGCCCGCTCGACGGCGTGCATCCGGCCCTCGACCTTGGGACGGGCGTCCCGCGGCACGTGCCCGATGGCCTCCCAGCGCTCGTTGAGGGAACGGAACGCGGCCCGCGCCGCCTTCAGGTCCGTCACCGGGACGAGCTTCTCGGCCTCGTCGGCCAGCTCCTCCTTCAGCTTCAGGTTCTCGGACTGCTCGGCGTCCCGCTCCGCGAACACCTCGCTGCGCGCAGCGAAGAACACGTCCTGCGCACCGCGGAAGCGGTTCCACAGGTCGTCCTCCGACTCGCGCTGCGCCCGGCCCGCGGCCTTCCAGTCCGACATCAGCTCGCGGTAGCGGGCGGCCGTCGGACCCCAGTCGGTGGAGCCGGACAGCGACTCCGCCTCGGCGACCAGCTTCTCCTTGACCTTGCGGGCGTCCTCGCGCTGCGCGTCCAGCGACGCGAAGTGCGCCTTGCGGCGCTTGGAGAACGCCGAGCGGGCGTGCGAGAAGCGGTGCCACAGCTCGTCGTCGGACTTGCGGTCCAGGCGCGGCAGACCCTTCCAGGTGTCCACCAGTGCCCGCAGCCGCTCGCCCGCCGAGCGCCACTGGTCGCTCTGCGCCAGCTGCTCGGCCTCGGCGACCAGCGCCTCCTTGGCGTGCTTGGCCTCGTCCGTCTGCTTGGCCTTCTGGACCTTGCGCTCCTCGCGGCGCGACTCGACGGTCGCCACCAGCTTGTCGAGCCGCACGCGCAGCGCGTCGAGGTCACCCACGGCGTGGTGCTCGTCGACCTGCTGCCGCAGGTGCTCGATCGCCGTCGCCGCGTCCTTGGCCGACAGGTCGGTGGTCCGCACCCGCCGCTCGAGGAGGCCGATCTCGACAACCAGGCCCTCGTACTTGCGCTCGAAGTAGGCCAGGGCCTCCTCAGGGGTGCCCGCCTGCCAGGAGCCGACGACCTTCTCGCCATCGGCAGTACGCACGTACACGGTGCCCGTCTCGTCGACGCGGCCCCACGGGTCGCTGCTCACAGCGCCTCCTCCACCTGATGCCCGCCGAGGGGTTCGCCCCCCGGGCATCGTCCACAGTTTCCTGGGGCGGGCAGTGCCCGCCCTGCACAACGCCAACATAGGCGACCGCCGGGCCGGCTGTCCGCATCCAGCGCGACGGAAAACCACGAAACGGCAGCCGCCCCCGGGCCCGCCCGGTGCCCACCGGTACCCGGCGGTCCCGCACGGCGGCCGGGTCAGTCCTTGACGACGGTGGCCTTCTCGATCGTGACGGCCTTCTGCGGCGCGCCGTCGGTCGCGCCGCCGCTCACACCGGCCTTCGCGACCTCGTTGACGGCCTTCAGGCCCGCCGCGTCCATGGTGCCGAACGGCGTGTAGCTCGGGGGCAGCTTGCTGTCCTTGTAGACCAGGAAGAACTGGCTGCCGCCGGTGCCGGGCTGTCCGGTGTTCGCCATGGCCACGGTCCCGGCCGGGTACGTCACCGTGCCGTCGGCGCCGGCCTTGCCGAGCCCGCCGAGGTTCTCGTCGGGGATGGTGTAGCCGGGGCCGCCCGTGCCGGTGCCCTGCGGGTCGCCGCACTGGAGCACGAAGATCCCGCCGGTGGTCAGCCGGTGGCACTTGGTGTTGTCGAAGTACTTCTTCCCGGCGAGCGAGTTGAAGGAGTTCACCGTGCGCGGCGTCTTGCCCGCGTCCATGGCGATCTTGACCGTGCCCTGGTTCGTGTCCAGGGCGAAGGTGTACTTCGCCTTCTGGTCGATCGCCATCGCCGGCTCGTTCTTCTTCGGCTCCGCCGGCGGCGTGGGGGTACCGGAGGCCGCCGGCGTGGTCTCGTCCCCGTCGGAGTCGAAGACCCCGCCCGCGATGCTCCCGATCACGGCCGCGGCCACCACGGCCACCGCCGCACCGATCACGATGGCCCGCTGGCGCGTCTTGCGGCGCGCCTCCGCCCTGCGCTGCTGCTGACGCTCGAACTTCTCCCTGGCGAGCTGCCGCCGCCGCTGATCGTTCGTGACCACCGGGTCGTCTCCTTGTGCGTGTGTGATCCAGCCGTCCGGGCTGGGGTTAGGCCGTACCGTATATGGGTTCGCTGTGTGATGAGCAGCGCCGGTAGGCTCTGATCTGCCGCAATCTCCAGCCGGACGACCAAAGCCGGACGACATTTAAGGGACGAACGTGCTCATTGCCGGGTTCCCCGCCGGGGCCTGGGGGACCAACTGCTACGTGGTCGCCCCCGCCGCCGGTGAGGAGTGCGTCATCATCGACCCGGGCCACCAGGCCGCCCAGGGAGTCGAGGAGACGCTCAAGAAGCACCGTCTCAAGCCCGTCGCGGTCGTCCTCACCCACGGGCACATCGACCACGTGGCCTCCGTGGTGCCGGTGTGCGGCGCTCACGACGTGCCGGCCTGGATCCACCCCGAGGACCGCTACATGATGAGCGACCCCGAGAAGGCGCTCGGGCGCTCCATCGGGATGCCGCTGATGGGCGAGCTGACCGTGGGCGAGCCGGACGACGTCCGCGAGCTGACCGACGGGAGCGCCCTGAAACTGGCCGGTCTGGACTTCAGCGTCGCGCACGCGCCCGGCCATACCAAGGGGTCGGTGACCTTCCGGATGCCCGAGGCGGCCGACGTCCCGCCGGTCTTCTTCTCGGGCGACCTGCTGTTCGCCGGCTCCATCGGACGCACCGACCTGCCCGGCGGCTCCCACGCCGAGATGCTCGACTCGCTGGCCCGCGTGTGCCTGCCGCTCGAGGACTCGACCGTGGTGCTGTCCGGCCACGGCCCCCAGACCACCATCGGCCGCGAGCGGGCGACCAACCCCTACCTGAGGGAAGTCGCCGCCGGCCTGGGAGGCGGCCCAGCCGCCCCACGACGAGGAATGTGACGAGAGTTTCGTGAGCACCTTCAAGGCCCCCAAGGGCACGTACGACCTGATCCCGCCGTACTCCGCGAAGTACCTGGCCGTCCGCGAGGCGATCTCCGGACCGCTGCGGAAGTCCGGCTACGGCTACGTCGAGACGCCCGGCTTCGAGGACGTGGACCTGTTCGCGCGCGGGGTCGGCGAGTCCACCGACATCGTGACCAAGGAGATGTACACCCTCACGACCAAGGGCGGCGCCAACCTGGCCCTGCGCCCGGAGGGCACCGCGTCCGTCCTGCGCGCGGCGCTGGAGGCCAACATGCACAAGGCCGGCGGCCTGCCGGTCAAGCTCTGGTACTCCGGTTCGTACTACCGCTACGAGCGCCCGCAGAAGGGCCGCTACCGCCACTTCTCGCAGGTCGGCGCCGAGGCGATCGGTGCGGAGGACCCGGCGCTGGACGCCGAGCTGATCATCCTGGCCGACCAGGCGTACCGCTCGCTGGGGCTGCGCGACTTCCGCATCCTGCTGAACTCTCTGGGCGACAAGGAGTGCCGTCCCGTCTACCGCGAGGCGCTCCAGACCTTCCTGCGCGGCCTCGACCTCGACGACGAGACCGTCCGCCGCGCCGAGATCAACCCGCTGCGCGTCCTCGACGACAAGCGCGCCGAGGTCCAGAAGCAGCTGGTCGGCGCGCCGGTGCTGCGCGACTACCTGTGCGACGGGTGCCGTGCGTACCACCAGGAGGTCCGCGAGCTGATCACCGCGGCGGGCGTCGCCTTCGAGGACGACGAGAAGCTCGTGCGCGGCCTCGACTACTACACCCGCACGACCTTCGAGTTCGTGCACGACGGTCTGGGCTCGCAGTCCGCGGTGGGCGGCGGCGGCCGCTACGACGGCCTGTCCGAGATGATCGGCGGCCCGGCGCTGCCGTCGGTGGGCTGGGCGCTGGGCGTCGACCGTACGGTGCTGGCCCTGGAGGCCGAGGGCATCGAGCTGGACATCCCGGCGACGACCGAGGTCTTCGCAGTGGCGCTCGGCGACGAGGCGCGGCGGCTGCTCTTCGGCGCGGTCACCGAGCTGCGCAAGGCGGGCGTGGCGGCGGACTTCGCGTACGGCGGCAAGGGCCTGAAGGGCGCGATGAAGGACGCGAACCGCTCGCAGGCCCGCTTCACGCTGGTCGCGGGCGAGCGGGACCTCGCCGAGGGCGTGGTGCAGCTCAAGGACATGCAGTCCGGCGAGCAGAGCGCCGTGCCGGTGGCCGGGCTGGTCGAGAGCGTGCGCGCCAGGCTCGCGTAGGGCAGCCGCAGCAGAGGTGCAGCGAGGCCGGACGGCAGGTGCCGTCCGGCCTCGCGCGTACGCCCTTGTGCCCACCGAACGGTGGACGGCCGGCCGGGTGCGGCAGAATGTCCGTGCTCAAGGGACCGAGGGGCCCCACGGACCGGACGGGATGACGGAAATCCGTATGACGACTTCAGGGGCGGACCGCACCGACAGGGCGGACGGGACGGACACCTCGCGGCGCGTCGGCGGCAGCCGCGCGCTGGCCTGGCTGCTGGTGATCACGGGTGCGGCGGGGCTGCTCGCCGCGTGGGTGATCACGATCGACAAGTTCAAGCTGCTCGAGGACCCGGACTTCGTCCCCGGCTGCAGCCTCAACCCGGTCGTGGCCTGCGGCAACATCATGAAGAGCGACCAGGCCTCGGCGTTCGGCTTCCCGAACCCGATGCTCGGGCTGGTGGCCTACGCGGTCGTGGTGTGCGTGGGCATGAGCCTGCTGGCCGGGGGACGCTTCCGCCGCTGGTACTGGCTGACCTTCAACGCCGGCGCGTTGTTCGGCGTCGGCTTCTGCATGTGGCTGATGTTCCAGTCGCTGTACCGCATCAACTCCCTGTGCCTGTGGTGCTGCCTGGCCTGGGTCGCCACGATCCTGCTGTTCTGGTACCTCACCGCGCACAACGTCCGCGAGGGGCTGCTGCCCGCCCCCGGCTGGCTGCGGGGCTTCCTCGCCGAGTTCACCTGGGTGCTGCCGGTCCTCCACATCGGGATCATCGGCATGCTGATCCTGACCCGCTGGTGGGACTTCTGGACCTCCTGACCGGCCCGGGCGGGGCTGTCGGCGGCCTCGCATAGGCTTCAGGGGTGGAACCCGATCTGTTCACCGCCGCTGCCGAGGACCGCCAGGAGAAAGACCCGGCGAGCTCCCCGCTCGCCGTCCGGATGCGTCCGCGCACCCTCGACGAGGTCGTGGGGCAGCAGCACCTGCTCAAGCAGGGCTCGCCGCTGCGCCGCCTGGTCGGCGACGGCGCGGGCGGCCCGGCCGGCGCCTCCTCGGTGATCCTGTGGGGCCCGCCCGGGACCGGGAAGACCACCCTCGCGTACGTCGTCAGCCAGGCCACCCGGAAGCGGTTCGTGGAGCTCTCCGCGATCACCGCGGGGGTCAAGGAGGTCCGCGCGGTCATCGAGGGCGCCCGCCGGGCGGCCGGGGGATACGGCAAGGAGACCGTCCTCTTCCTCGACGAGATCCACCGCTTCAGCAAGGCGCAGCAGGACTCGCTGCTCCCGGCGGTCGAGAACCGCTGGGTCACCCTCATCGCGGCGACCACGGAGAACCCGTACTTCTCGGTGATCTCCCCGCTGCTCTCGCGGTCCCTGCTGCTGACCCTGGAGCCCCTCACCGACGACGACCTGAGCGGGCTGATGCGCCGGGCGCTGACGGAGGAGCGCGGGCTCGGCGGAGCGGTCACCCTCCCGGACGACGCCGAGGCGCACCTGCTGCGGATCGCGGGCGGCGACGCCCGGCGCGCCCTGACGGCGCTGGAGGCGGGGGCCGGGTCGGCGATCGCCAAGGGGGAGCAGGAGATCACCCTCCAGACGGTGGAGGAGGCCGTCGACCGGGCCGCGGTGAAGTACGACCGGGACGGCGACCAGCACTACGACGTCGCCAGCGCGCTGATCAAGTCGATCCGGGGCTCGGACGTGGACGCGGCGCTGCACTATCTGGCGCGCATGATCGAGGCGGGGGAGGACCCGCGGTTCATCGCGCGGCGGCTGATGATCTCGGCGAGCGAGGACATCGGCCTGGCCGATCCCACGGCCCTGCCGACGGCAGTCGCGGCGGCGCAGGCGGTGGCGATGATCGGCTTCCCGGAGGCGGCGCTGACGCTGTCGCACGCGACGATCGCGCTGGCCCTGGCGCCCAAGTCGAACACCGCCACGACCGCGATCGGGTCCGCCCTGGCCGACGTGCGTGCCGGCCTGGCCGGTCCCGTCCCGGCGCACCTGCGCGACGGGCACTACAAGGGCGCGGCCAAGCTGGGCCACGCCCAGGGGTACGTGTACCCGCACGACGTGCCCGGCGCGATCGCGGCCCAGCAGTACGCGCCGGACGCGATCCACGGCAAGCGGTACTACGAACCCACCCGGTACGGCGCCGAGGCCCGCTACGCCGACGTGGTGGAGCGGGTCCGCGAGCGGCTGCGCGGCTCGGGCGGCGGCGCGGGTTCCTGACCCGGGCCGGGGTCCGTCGCGCCGTCCGCGGGGCCGCGGCGGATCTGATCCACGCTCATGCCGGGGTCGTGCCCTCAGTGAGAGGCGGCCTCGAAGAGCGTGTGCATGGCGCGGCGCAGCCCGCAGATGTCCCGGACCGGCTCGACGAAGTCGAAGCGTGCGTCGAAGGGCCGGTCGCCGGTGAAGCGGACCCGCAGTCCGAGGCGGTCCAGGGCCAGCGGCACCACGTCCCGGCCGTGGGCCTCCGGTCCGCGGTCCCCGAGGAGCCCGCACAGCTCGCGGACCTGCTCGCCGTGGGCCGTGTGCAGGTGCTGGAGCAGTTCGGCCTCGTGGGCGGAGACGGGGTCGGGCCGCGCCGCGGCGAGGTCCTCGGGGTCCACGTGCTCGGCGCCCCACAGGTCGTCCACGGTGATCTCGCCGACCTCCAGGCGCAGCAGCATCCAGGCGGGACGCCCGTACCCGGCGGGGGTGCCGTCCTGCGGGGACGGCTCGGTCGTGCCCAGCAGCTCGCCCACCGGATGCCGCGACGCGAGCAGTGCGGCGGCCGCGGCGCGCTCCGCTCCCCGGACCGGAGTCAGCCAACCGGCGAGCCGGGCCCTTCCCCGGATACGATGGGGCACGGACACAGGGGCGACGTCGGTGATCTCCATCACCACCGTGAGGTCGTCGTCCTGGGCGTATGCGGCTGCCCTGGCGGCCGCGGATTCCCCGGAAACAAGGAGAATCACGTCCCCGTCCGGGGTGACGGTCCGCGCTGCCGGCATCCCGGTCCCGAACTCCGCGTGCTCCTGCGTGTCAGGAGCACCCGGCAAAGTGAGGGATACTGAGGCGTTGGACTCTACGAGGGTTCGTACGCGCTCGGCTCCGGTGAGCTGTCGAGCGCCTTCCCTGGGACGCGGCTGACCTTGCCTACCGTCGTCGTAAGCGGACGTGGATTGTTTCTCGTCCGGACTGCGATGCGCACTGGGCAGGGGGATCCCATGCGGTCGAGACATTACGTCCTCCTCGAAATAAGGTAAGCCTCACCTAACTTACATGGAGGTAGGTTCCACGTGAACCAGAAGCGACCCAAGGTCAAGAAGAGCCGTGCCCTCGGCATTGCTCTGACCCCGAAGGCCGTCAAGTACTTCGAGGCCCGCCCCTACCCGCCGGGCGAGCACGGCCGTGGCCGCAAGCAGAACTCGGACTACAAGGTTCGTCTGCTGGAGAAGCAGCGTCTGCGCGCTCAGTACGACATCTCTGAGCGTCAGATGGCCCGCGCGTACGACCGCGCCAAGAAGGCCGAGGGCAAGACGGGCGAGGCGCTGGTCGTCGAGCTCGAGCGTCGCCTCGACGCCCTGGTCCTGCGTTCGGGCATCGCCCGCACGATCTACCAGGCCCGCCAGATGGTCGTTCACGGCCACATCGAGGTCAACGGTGGCAAGGTCGACAAGCCGTCGTTCCGTGTCCGCCCGGACGACGTCATCACCGTGCGCGAGCGCAGCCGCGAGAAGGTTCCGTTCCAGGTTGCCCGTGAGGGTGGCTACGCAGGCGAGGGCGAGACCCCGCGCTACCTGCAGGTCAACCTGAAGGCCCTGGCCTTCCGCCTGGACCGCGACCCGAACCGCAAGGAAATCCCGGTCATCTGCGACGAGCAGCTCGTCGTCGAGTACTACGCCCGCTAAGGCGGACGTAGCCCTCAGGCTGGTTCAGCCCGCCGGTTCCCCGAAAGGGGAGCCGGCGGGCTTCCTGCTGTCCGGCGCCCGGTCCGGACCGCCGTCGGCGTGCCCGCGCCGCACCGCCGGCCGCGGGGACGGCAGCACCGACCGGCTGCGCGGCCGGAACCGCAGCGCGCGCTCGACCAGCACGTCCAGCGGCAGCAGGCGGCCCTGTGCCGCCTGGGCCGCGTACCGGGCCTGGCCCAGCTCGTCGCCCGCCTGCTGGAGGCACGCCAGCCGCGGCCCGTTGAAGTACCCCGAGCCGAAGAGCTGGAGCCCGACCGAGCCCCACAGTGCCTCGGCCGCCCCCTGGAGCACCGCCGCCTCCGCCGCGGCGCCCTCGGTCACCGTCACCAGGGCCAGCAGCTCCAGCGCCAGCACCAGGCCCAGCAGGTCGTGGAAGGTGTGGTTGATCGCCACGCACTCCGCCAGCAGCTCCCGGGCCCGAGCGGGCTCCCCGCGGTTCAGCGCCGCGTACGCCAGCACGTACAGCGCGTACGCCCGGGTCCACCGCTCCCCGTGGTCCTCGCAGATCTCCCGGACCTCCCGGCACAGCGACAGCGCGCCCTCCAGGTCGCCCTGGAACGCCAGCGCGAGCGCCAGCTCCACCTGGCACATGAGTACGTTGCTGTTGAGCTCGCCGACCTCCCGGTAGCGCGCCAGCGCCGAGCCGAGCAGCTCGGCGGCCCGGTCCACGTCGTCCGAGACCAGCGCCAGGCAGCCCAGCCGGTGCACGGCGTACGCCGTGGCCAGCGGGCTCCCCGCGAGCTCGGCGCCGTCCCGGCACTCGTGCAGCGCACTCAGCGCCGCCACCGTGTCCCCCTGCAGGCAGGCGACGTAGCCCAGCACCCACAGCGCCTTCAGCCGGGACCCGTCGTGCGCGCCGTCGCCCGGCCCGGACAGCGCGGGAAGGCCGCCGAACGCTCCGCCTCGGGGATCGCCCGCGTCCTGCGGATCCGCGCCGTCCGCCGGCTCCCGGGGCCCGGCCGCGTGCTCCGCCTCCAGCGCGCGGCCCAGCCAGTGCCGGCCCTCCGCGAGCCGGCCGCACCCCGCCCACGAGAACCAGAGGGTGCCCGCCAGGTACTGGCCCAGATGTGCCTCGTCCGGATTCTCCAGGCAGCACTCCAGCGCGAGCCGCAGGTTCGGCATCTCCGCCTCGACCAGCGCCGCCACCTCGTGCTGCCGCGGACTGAACCATTCCAGCTCGCACCAGGTGGCCAGCCCCATGTACCAGTCCCGGTGCCGCCTGCGCAGCCGCGCCGCCTCGCCCTGCACCTCCAGCCAGCCCGCCCCGTACGCCCGTACGGTGTCCAGCATCCGGTAGCGGGCGCCGGCCGGACCGTCCTCCCGGACCAGCAGCGACTGGGCGAGCAGCTCGCCCAGCACGTCGAGCACCTCCTCGGCCGGCAGGTCCGCGCCGCCGCACACGTACTCCGCCGCCTCCAGGTCGAACTGCCCGGCGAACACCGACAGGCGCGCCCACAGCAGCCGCTCCTGCGCGGTGCACAGCTCGTGGCTCCAGCCGATCGCGGTCCGCAGCGCCTGGTGGCGGGGGAGCGCGCCCCGGGCACCGCCCGTCAGCAGCCGGAACCGGTCCTCCAGTCGCACCAGGAGCTGGTCGACGGACAGCGTCCGCAGCCGGCCCGCGGCCAGTTCCAGGGCCAGCGGGATCCCGTCGAGCCGTGCGCACAGCTCGCCGACCGCCCCGCGGTTCTCCTCCGTGAGCACGAAGCCCGGATCCACCGCGGCCGCGCGGGCCGCCAGCAGCTCCGCCGCCTCCACCGGGCCCAGCGGCGGCAGCGGGAAGGCCTGCTCCCCGTCCAGCTCCAGCGGCCTGCGGCCCGCGGCGAGCACCCGCAGCTCCGGGCACGCGCGCAGCAGCTCCCTGACCAGCCGGGCACACGGCTCCACCAGCTGCTCGAAGCCGTCGAGGACCAGCAGCAGCTCGCGTCCGGCCAGGTGCTCGGCCAGTACCTCCCGCGGCGGCCGGGCGGTGTGGTCCGTCAGGCCCAGGGCCTCGGCCAGCGCGTGCGCCAGCAGCTCCGGGTCGCGGACCGCGGACAGCTCGGCCAGCCACACGCCGTCGCAGTAGCGTTCCTGCACATTCCGGGCAGCCTGGACCGCGAACCTGGACTTGCCCACCCCGCCCACACCGGTCACCGTCACCAGCCGGGAGCGCTCCAGCAGCCGCCCCAGCCCGGCGAGTTCGGGACCCCGCCCGACGAACCCGTTCAGCTCCGAGGGAAGATTGCCGTACGTCCTTGGTCGCATGGGACACGGAGCGTACTGCTCCGGATGCGCTGCGTACAAGGCGGGCCTGTCGGGCCCGGAATTCCGGTACGGCTGCCCACCCACGGCGCGATAGGGTCGGGACACGACTTTTCTATGTTCAGGGAGCGGTGCAACGTGTCCGGTGGAGAGGTGGCCGGGATCCTCGTGGCCGTCTTCTGGGCGATCCTGGTCTCGTTCCTCGCCGTCGTGCTGGCAAGGCTCGCCCAGACGCTCAGGGCGACCACCAAGCTCGTGGCCGAGGTGACCGAGCAGGCCGTTCCGCTGCTCGCGGACGCCTCCACGACCGTCCGTTCCGCGCGCACCCAGCTCGACCGGGTCGACGCCATCGCCAGCGACGTCCAGGAGGTCACCTCCAACGCCTCGGCGCTCTCCTCGACCGTCGCCTCCACCTTCGGCGGCCCGCTCGTCAAGGTCGCGGCCTTCGGCTACGGCGTCCGCCGGGCGCTGGGCCGTACGGACGCCGCGGCGCCGCAGCGCCCGTCTGGTCGTCAGCGAAGCAATGACGCCAGTCGCACCGTGATCGTCGGCCGTACGGTGCCCTCCGCGCGGCGCCGGAAGCAGAAGGACTGAGACCGCGATGTTCCGCCGTACCTTCTGGTTCACCGCAGGCGCCGCCGCCGGCGTGTGGGCCACCACCAAGGTCAACCGCAAGATCAAGCAGCTGACCCCGGAGAGCCTCGCCGCCCAGGCCGCGGAGAAGGCCGTCGAGGCGGGCCACCGCCTCAAGGACTTCGCCCTCGACGTCCGGGCGGGAATGCTCCAGCGCGAAGACGAGCTGAACGACGCACTGGGCCTCCAGCAGGACCCGGACGCCCTGGACGGCCCCGGCGCCGCGCGCGCCCTGCCGGGCCAGCGCCGCCTGCGGGCCATCGACAACCAGGCTTCACGCCCCGTGAAGCACCCCCGACCGAAGCACTCGTACAACCGGAATGAGGACCACTGATGGAGTCGGCTGAAATTCGCCGCCGCTGGCTGAGCTTCTTCGAGGAGCGCGGTCACGCCGTTGTCCCTTCGGCGTCGCTCATCGCGGACGACCCGACTCTGCTGCTGGTCCCTGCGGGCATGGTGCCGTTCAAGCCCTACTTCCTGGGCGAGGTCAAGCCGCCGGCCCCCACGCTGACCAGCGTGCAGAAGTGCGTCCGCACCCCGGACATCGAAGAGGTCGGCAAGACCACCCGCCACGGCACGTTCTTCCAGATGTGCGGCAACTTCTCCTTCGGCGACTACTTCAAGGAAGGCGCCATCACGTACGCCTGGGAGCTGCTCACCAGCTCCGTGGCGGACGGCGGCTACGGCCTGGAGCCCGAGAAGCTCTGGATCACCGTCTACCTGGACGACGACGAGGCCGAGGCCATCTGGCGGGACAAGATCGGCGTCCCGGCCGAGCGCATCCAGCGCCTGGGCAAGAAGGACAACTTCTGGTCCATGGGCGTCCCGGGCCCCTGCGGCCCGTGCTCGGAGATCAACTACGACCGCGGCCCGGAGTTCGGCGTCGAGGGCGGCCCGGCCGTCAACGACGAGCGCTACGTGGAGATCTGGAACCTGGTCTTCATGCAGTACGAGCGCGGCGCCGGCGACGGCAAGGAGGACTTCCCGATCCTCGGCGACCTGCCGTCGAAGAACATCGACACCGGCCTCGGCCTGGAACGCCTCGCGATGATCCTGCAGGGCGTGCAGAACATGTACGAGACCGACACCCTGCGCGTGGTCATGGACCGGGCCACCGAGCTGACCGGCGTCCGCTACGGCGCGGCCAAGGACACCGACGTCTCGCTGCGCGTGGTCGCCGACCACATCCGCACGTCCACCATGCTCATCGGCGACGGCGTCACCCCCGGCAACGAGGGCCGCGGCTACGTGCTCCGCCGCATCATGCGCCGCGCCATCCGCAACATGCGCCTGATGGGCGCCACCGGCCCGGTCGTCCGGGACCTCGTCGACGTCGTGATCAACACGATGGGCCAGCAGTACCCGGAGCTCGTCACCGACCGCAAGCGCATCGAGACCGTCGCGCTCGCCGAAGAGGCCGCCTTCCTCAAGGCCATCAAGGGCGGCACGAACATCCTCGACACCGCCGTGACCGAGACCAAGGCCGCCGGCGGCACCGTCCTGGCCGGCGACAAGGCGTTCCTGCTCCACGACACGTGGGGCTTCCCGATCGACCTCACCCTCGAGATGGCCGCCGAGCAGGGCCTGACCGTGGACGAGCCGGGCTTCCGCCGCCTGATGCAGGAGCAGCGCGACCGCGCCAAGGCCGACGCCAAGGCCAAGAAGACCGGTCACGCCGACATGTCCGCGTACCGCGAGATCGCCGACGGCGCCGGCGCCACCGAGTTCACCGGCTACGCCACCACGCAGGGCGAGTCGACCGTCGTCGGCCTCCTGGTCAACGGCATCTCCTCGCCCGCCGCCTCCGAGGGCGACGAGGTCGAGGTCGTCCTCGACCGCACCCCCTTCTACGCCGAGGGCGGCGGCCAGCTCGCCGACCAGGGCCGGATCCGGCTCGACAGCGGCGCCGTCATCGAGGTCCGCGACGTCCAGCAGCCGGTCCCGGGTGTCTCCGTACACAAGGGCTCCGTGCAGGTCGGCGAGGTGACGGTGGGCGCCTCCGCGTACGCCGCCATCGACGTGACGCGCCGCCGGGCCATCGCCCGTGCCCACTCGGCCACGCACCTGACCCACCAGGCGCTGCGCGACGCCCTCGGCCCGACCGCCGCCCAGGCCGGTTCGGAGAACTCGCCCGGCCGCTTCCGCTTCGACTTCGGCTCGCCGAACGCCGTTCCCGGCTCGGTCCTCACCGACGTCGAGCAGAAGATCAACGACGTCCTCTCCCGCGAGCTGGACGTCACCGCCGAGATCATGAGCATCGACGAGGCGAAGAAGCAGGGCGCCATCGCCGAGTTCGGCGAGAAGTACGGCGAGCGGGTCCGCGTCGTCACCATCGGCGACTTCTCCAAGGAGCTGTGCGGCGGTACGCACGTCGGCAACACCGCCCAGCTCGGCCTGGTCAAGCTGCTCGGCGAGTCCTCCATCGGCTCCGGCGTGCGCCGCGTCGAGGCCCTGGTCGGCGTGGACGCGTACAACTTCCTCGCCAGGGAGCACACGGTCGTCGCCCAGCTCCAGGAGCTGGTCAAGGGCCGTCCGGAGGAACTGCCGGAGAAGATCTCCTCGATGCTGTCCAAGCTGAAGGACGCCGAGAAGGAGATCGAGAAGTTCCGCGCGGAGAAGGTCCTCCAGGCCGCCGCCGGTCTCGCCGACAACGCCCAGGACATCCGCGGCGTCGCGCTCGTCGTGGGCCAGGTGGCCGACGGCGTCGGCGCCGACGACCTGCGCAAGCTCGTCCTCGACGTCCGCGGCCGCATCCAGGGCGACCGCCCGGCGGTCGTGGCCCTGTTCACCGTCGCCAACGGGCGGCCGCTGACCGTGATCGCCACCAACGAATCCGCCCGCGAGCGCGGTCTCAAGGCCGGTGACCTGGTCCGCACCGCCGCCAAGACCCTCGGCGGCGGCGGTGGCGGCAAGCCCGACGTCGCCCAGGGCGGCGGCCAGAACCCGGCCGCCGTGCCGGACGCCATCGCGGCCGTCGAGCGCCTCGTCGTGGAAACGGTCTGACGATGAGCCTGCGCCGAGGCCGACGCCTTGCGATCGACGTCGGCGACGCCCGGATCGGGGTCGCCTCGTGCGACCCCGACGGGGTGCTCGCCACACCGGTGGAGACCGTGCCGGGACGCGACGTCCCGGCCGCCCACCGGCGGCTGCGCCAGCTGGTCGAAGAGTACGAACCGCTCGAAGTCGTCGTCGGACTGCCCCGCTCGCTCAGCGGGCGGGAGGGTCCGGCCGCGGCCAAGGTCCGCGCCTTCGCCACGGAGCTGGCCCGGGGCATCAAGCCGGTGACGGTCCGTCTGGTGGACGAGCGGATGACCACGGTGACGGCGGCTCAGGGACTGCGGGCCTCCGGCAAGAACGCGAAGAAGGGCCGCGCGGTGATCGACCAGGCCGCCGCTGTGATCATCCTTCAGAACGCTCTTGAGACCGAACGGGTATCGGGTAATCCGCCCGGCGAGTGCGTCGAAGTGGTCATCTGATCGCGATACGGTAACGTTCCGCGCGATGTGGCGGCATTTCGAACAGCCGTCGCCCACGAAAGAGGCGGACCGGTAGGCCGCGGCGCTCAGAGCCGCGGCCAGTCGTCTCGCGGCTCTAGGGGACCGATGACTGAGTATGGCCGGGGTGCAGGCCCCTACCCGCAGCACCCGGAGGACCCGTTGTACGGGGACCTGGGGTGGACCGGACATCAGGCCCAGCCCGGCCAGGTGCCGTACGGCGAGCAGCAGCACTACGCGCCGGAGCAGCACCACGCCCAGCAGGGTCACCCCTACCCGCAGCAGTACCCGGAGCACGCCCAGCAGCAGTACCCGGACCAGTACCAGCAGTACCCCCAGCAGCAGCAACAGCAGTACGCGGATCCGAACCTGGTCTACGGAGCGCATCCGCAGCAGGCCGCCGCCCCGGCCCCCGTGCAGTACCACGGGGGCACGGACGGCGGCGGCTGGGACGCCGGAGTGCCGGACCAGTACGGCCAGCAGCCCGTGAGCGGCTACCCCGGCGAGACCCCCGACCTGTACGGGACCCCCGACGCCTACCCGCCGCCGCAGCCGCCGAACCGCCGCCACCAGGTCCCCGAGCCGGCCACCGAATGGCAGGACGACGAGCCTGCGGCCGAGGAGCCCGACCACGCCTTCTTCTCCGGCGGCGGTGACGGCGACGACGGCGATTCCGACGACGGCGCCCGGGGCGGCGCGGGCGGTGGCGGCCGCCGCGGCGGCCGCACCAAGAACAAGAAAAAGAAGAAGAGCCGCAACGGCGTGGCCTGCCTGTTCGTCTCCCTCGTCCTTCTCGGCGGGGTCGGCGGCATCGGCTACTACGGCTACAGCTTCATCCAGCAGAAGTTCGGCGCCCCCGAGGACTTCACCGGGTCCGGCACGGGCTCCGTCGACGTCGAGATCCCCAAGGGCGCGAGCGTGGGGCAGATGGGCCTCATCCTCAAGAAGGCCGGCGTGGTCAAGAGCGCGGACGCCTTCGTCGCCGCCGCCGAGCAGCACCCCAAGGGCAAGGCGATCCAGCCGGGCCTCTATCCGCTCAAGCTGCAGATGTCGGCCGCCTCCGCCGTCGACCTGATGGTGAACCCGGCCAACATCAACGCCCTCGACGTCAACCCGGGCGAGCGCAACGTCGACGTCTACCGGAAGATCGACAAGAAGCTCGGCCTGCAGGAGGGCGCCACCCGCGAGATCGCGGAGAAGAAGGCCGGCACCCTCGGCCTGCCCGCCTGGGCCAAGAACCAGCCCGACGTCAAGGACCCGCTGGAGGGCTTCCTCGCACCGGCCCGCTACGACCTGGGCAAGGACGTCACCGCGGAGCAGCTGCTCAAGCAGATGGTCGCGGCCGCCACGGCGAAGTACGCGAGCCTCGGCCTCGACGCCAAGGCGAAGGAACTGGGCCTGAAGTCCCCGCTCCAGCTCGTCACGGTCGCGAGCCTGGTCCAGGCCGAGGGCTTCTACAAGCACGACTTCGACAAGATCGCGCGCGTGGTCTACAACCGCCTCAAGCCGGGCAACGTCGAGACCTACGGCCTCCTGGACTTCGACTCCACGGTCAACTACATGAAGGGGCAGAGCACCCTCGACATCGGTTCGGTCGACGAGCTCCGCAAGATCAAGGACCCGTACAACACGTACAAGATCAAGGGTCTGCCTCCCGGCCCGATCGGGAACCCGGGCATGGACGCCTTCGAGTCGGCGATGAACCCCGCCGACGGCCCCTGGTACTACTTCGTCTCCGTCAACGAGAAGAAGACGCTGTTCGCCGTGACCAACGCCGAGCACGAGCAGAACCGCGCCGAGTACCTGAAGGAGCGCAAGAAGTCCGGCGGCTGAGCCGCACCGCGGCCGCCGTCTCGTACCCCGGTACGGGACGGCGGCCCCGTCGTACCGGCTGTACGATTCCCGTCGGCCGATCATGACGAGGGGCGAGTCCATTGCAGCAGTCGGTACACCGGGCCGCAGTGCTCGGATCCCCCATCGCGCACTCCCTCTCGCCGGTCCTGCACCGCGCGGCGTACCGGGAGCTGGGCCTCGACGACTGGTCGTACGACCGCTTCGAGGTCGACGAGGCCCGCCTGCCGGAGTTCGTCGCCGGCCTCGGCCCCGAGTGGGCCGGGCTCTCCCTGACCATGCCGCTCAAGCGGGCGGTCATGCCCCTGCTCGACGGCGTCAGCGACACCGCGGCCTCCGTCGAGGCCGTCAACACCGTCGTCTTCACCCCCGACGGCCGCCGCCTCGGCGACAACACCGACATCCCGGGGATCGTCTCCGCCCTGCACGAGCGGGGAGTGGACAAGGTCCCCGCCGCGGCCGTCCTCGGCGCCGGCGCCACCGCCTCCTCGGCTCTGGCCGCCCTCTCCCGCATCTGCACCGGCGAGGTCACCGCCTACGTCCGCAGCCGGGCCCGCGCCGACGAGATGCGGCAGTGGGGCGAGCGGCTGGGCGTGCCCGTACGCACCGCCGACTGGGCGGACGCCGCCGAGGCCCTCACGGCGCCCCTGGTGATCGCCACCACGCCCGCGGGGACCACGGACGCCCTGGCCGCGGCCGTGCCCGAGCGGCCCGGGACCCTCTTCGACGTGCTGTACGAACCCTGGCCGACCGCGCTCGCGGCCGCCTGGGCCGGCCGCGGCGGCAAGGTCGTCGGCGGGCTCGACCTCCTGGTCCACCAAGCCGTGCTCCAGGTGGAGCAGATGACCGGGCGCACGCCGGGTCCGCTCGCCGCCATGCGGGCCGCCGGGGAACGGGCCCTGGCCACCCGGTAGGCTCCCCGCCTGCAGGAACACCGGAGGAAGGGGCGTTCGCCATGCCCGCGACGCAAGGGTCCGGGGCGCCGCTCGCGGCCGACTGGGGCCGCGCCCTGTGGAAGATGCTCGTCCTCAGCCTCCCGGAGTGGGTGCAGCTGACCCTCGCCGCCCTCGGCATCGCCCTGCTGGCCTGGGCGGGGATCCGGCGGCTGCGGACACTGCTGCGGGCCCGGACGCGTCCGGGCGCGCCCGCCGCCGTCGAGGAGCCCGGCAGCACCCCCCGGCGCCCTTCCGGCGTCCGATAGCTGGACCGGAGACCGGTTCACCCTGCCGGACATGGGAGGATCAGGGAAGGCGGGCCAGGGCCGCGCACCCGGTCGCGCCGCCGCAGTGCCAGGCGCGAGCATGAGGAGCATCGTTGAGCAGGATGCGTTGGCTGACCGCAGGGGAGTCCCACGGACCCGCGCTGGTCGCGACGCTGGAGGGTCTTCCCGCCGGCGTCCCGGTCACCACTGAGCTGGTGGCCGACCACCTGGCCCGGCGGCGGCTGGGCTATGGCCGCGGTGCCCGCATGAAGTTCGAGCAGGACGAGGTGACCTTCCTCGGCGGAGTCCGCCACGGTCTCTCCCTCGGCTCCCCGGTCGCCGTCATGGTCGGCAACACCGAGTGGCCGAAGTGGGAGAAGGTCATGTCGGCCGACCCGGTCGACCCCGAGGAGCTCAAGGAGACGGGCCGCAACGCCCCCCTGACGCGTCCCCGCCCCGGCCACGCCGACCTCGCGGGCATGCAGAAGTACGGCTTCGACGAGGCCCGGCCCATCCTGGAGCGCGCCAGCGCCCGCGAGACCGCCGCCCGGGTCGCCCTCGGCGCCATCGCCCGTTCCTTCATCAAGGAGGCCGCGGGCATCGAGATCGTCTCCCACGTGGTGGAACTGGCCGCGGCGAAGGCCCCGTACGGCGTCTACCCGACCCCGGCCGACGTCGAGAAGCTCGACGCCGACCCGGTGCGCTGCCTCGACGCCGACGCGAGCAAGGCGATGGTCGCGGAGATCGACCAGGCCCACAAGGACGGCGACACCCTCGGCGGCGTCGTCGAGGTCCTCGCGTACGGCGTCCCGGTCGGCCTCGGCTCCCACGTGCACTGGGACCGCCGCCTCGACGCCCGGCTCGCCGCCGCGCTCATGGGCATCCAGGCGATCAAGGGCGTCGAGGTCGGCGACGGCTTCGAGCTGGCCCGCGTGCCCGGCTCCAAGGCCCACGACGAGATCGTCTCCACCCCCGAGGGCATCCGGCGCACCTCCGGCCGCTCCGGCGGCACCGAGGGCGGCCTGACCACCGGCGAGCTGCTGCGCGTACGGGCGGCCATGAAGCCGATCGCCACGGTGCCGCGTGCCCTGGCGACCGTCGACGTCGCCACCGGCGAGGCCGCCGCCGCCCACCACCAGCGCTCCGACGTGTGTGCCGTCCCGGCCGCCGGCATCGTCGCGGAGGCGATGGTGGCGCTGGTCCTCGCCGACGCGGTCGTCGAGAAGTTCGGCGGCGACTCGGTCCCCGAGACCCGCCGCAACGTGCAGTCGTACCTCGACAACCTCCAGATCCGGTGACGGGCGGACCGCTGGTCGTCCTCGTCGGCCCGATGGGCTCCGGCAAGTCCACGGTGGGCGCGCTGCTCGCCGAGCGGCTCGGCGCGCCCTACCGGGACACCGACGCGGACATCGTCGCCGCCCAGGGCCGCGAGATCTCCGACATCTTCGTCGACGAGGGAGAGCCGTACTTCCGCGAACTGGAGCGGGAGGCGGTCCGCTCGGCGCTCGCCGGGCACACCGGGGTGCTGGCCCTGGGCGGCGGCGCCGTCCTCGACGAGGGCACCCGGCAGCTGCTGTCCGGGCTGCCCGTGGTCTACCTGTCGATGGACGTCGAGGAAGCCGTGCGCCGGGTGGGGCTGGGCGCCGCCCGCCCGCTGCTCGCCGTCAACCCGCGCCGGCAGTGGCGCGAGCTGATGGAGGCCCGCCGCCCGCTGTACACCGAAGTCGCGCGCGTCGTCGTGGCCACCGACGACCGCACCCCCGAAGAGGTCGCCCAGGCGGTCCTCGACGCACTGGAGTTGAAGGACGTATGACGGACCACCAGGACCAGGTGACGCGGATCCACGTCGGCGGCAGCGCCGGCCACGAACCGTACGACGTACTGGTCGGCGAGCAGCTGCTCGGCGAACTGGGCGGGCTCATCGGCAGCCGGGCGCAGCGCGTCGCGGTGATCCACCCCGAGGCGCTGGCCTCGACCGGCGAGGCGCTGCGCGACGACCTCGCCGCGCAGGGCTACGAGGCCGTCGCCATCCAGGTGCCGAACGCCGAGGAGGCCAAGACCGTCGAGGTGGCGGCCTACTGCTGGAAGGCGCTGGGCCAGTCCGGCTTCACCCGCACCGACGTGATCGTCGGTGTCGGCGGCGGTGCCACCACCGACCTCGCGGGCTTCGTCGCGGCCACCTGGCTGCGCGGGGTGCGCTGGGTCGCGGTGCCGACCACCGTGCTCGCGATGGTCGACGCGGCGGTCGGCGGCAAGACCGGCATCAACACCGCCGAGGGCAAGAACCTCGTCGGTGCCTTCCACCCGCCGGCGGGCGTGCTGTGCGACCTGGCGGCCCTGGAGTCGCTGCCGGTCAACGACTACGTCAGTGGCCTCGCGGAGATCATCAAGGCCGGCTTCATCGCCGACCCGGTGATCCTCGACCTGATCGAGGAGGACCCGGCGGCGGCGCGTACGCCCGCGGGCCCGCACACCGCCGAGCTGATCGTGCGCTCCATCCAGGTCAAGGCGGACGTCGTCTCCAGCGACCTCAAGGAGTCGGGGCTGCGCGAGGTCCTCAACTACGGGCACACGCTGGCCCACGCCATCGAGAAGAACGAGCGCTACAAGTGGCGGCACGGCGCCGCGGTCTCGGTCGGCATGGTCTTCGCCGCCGAGCTCGGCCGCCTCGCCGGCCGGCTCGACGACGCGACCGCGGACCGGCACAAGGCCGTGCTCGCCTCCGTCGGGCTCCCGCTGACCTACCGCGGCGACCAGTGGCCCAAGCTGCTGCAGACCATGCAGGTCGACAAGAAGTCCCGCGGCAACCTGCTCCGCTTCATCGTCCTGGACGGGCTGGCCAAGCCGACCGTCCTGGAAGGCCCCGACCCGGCGCACCTGATCGCCGCGTACGGCGAGGTGTCCGCGTGAGCGGGACCGGGCGGCGGGTCCTCGTGCTGAACGGCCCGAACCTGGGCCGGCTCGGCTCCCGAGAGCCCGACGTCTACGGGGCCACCTCGTACGCCGGGCTCGTCGAGAGCTGCACGAAGCTGGGCGCGGAACTGGGCTTCGAGGTCGAGGTCCGCGAGACCAACGACGAGGGCGAGCTGGTGCGCTGGCTGCACGAGGCCGCCGACGGGCGGATCCCCGTGGTCATCAACCCCGGCGCCTTCACGCACTACTCGTACGCGATGCGGGACGCGGCGGCCCAGCGCACGGCGCCGCTGATCGAGGTGCACATCTCGAACCCGTACGCCCGCGAGGAGTTCCGCCACACCTCGGTGATCGCCGCCGTGGCGAGCGGGACCGTGGCCGGCTTCGGCATCGGCTCGTACCGGCTGGCGCTGCGCGCGCTGGCGGAGGAGACCGGCGCCTGACGGCTGCACACTGACGGCCGGATCGCCGGGGGCGGGCACTCGCCCCCCCCCCCGGCCGTTCACCGAAGAAGGACCGGGAGGCGGTTGCCGTCCGGGCAGCCGGAGGAGATAACGTTCCTGCATCGGTTTGTGGTGACGAGCGGGCGCGAGACGGAGTGGCACCGTATGCAGCATGCAGTGGGGGGCTGGGGACAGCCGGGACAGCATCCGGGACACCACCCGGGGGCTCCGGTGCCGCCGTCCGGTCCGCCCCCGGGCGGCTGGGTGGCTCCGCCCGTGCCGCCGCCCGCACCGCTCGCGCCGGTGCAGGCCGGCCCGGACCAGACCGGACACGTGCCGCTGCCGTCCGCCGGCCCGCCCGGGACCGGCGCGGCCACCCTCGCCGTGCTCCTCATAGGACCCGCGGGCGCGGGCAAGACCACCGTGGCCCGCCACTGGGCCAGCACCCGGCCGGTGCCGACGGCCCACATCAGCCTCGACGACGTCCGCGAGTGGGTCTGCTCCGGCTTCGCCGACCCGCAGTCGGGGTGGAACGACCACTCGGAGGCGCAGTACCGGCTGGCCCGCCGCACGTGCGGGTTCGCCGCCCGCAACTTCCTGGCCAACGGCATCTCCTGCATCCTCGACGACGCCGTCTTCCCCGACCGGCCCGTGGTGGGCCTGGGCGGCTGGAAGCGGCACGTGGGCCCGGGGCTGCTCCCCGTGGTGCTGCTGCCGGGCCTGGAGATCGTCCTGGAGCGCAACGCCGAGCGCAGCGGCAACCGCCGCCTGACGGACGAGGAGGTCGCCCGCATCCACGGCCGCATGGCCGGCTGGTACGGCTCCGGCCTGCCGATCATCGACAACTCCCACTTCGACGTGGAGATGACCGCCCGCGCACTCGACGAGGCCCTCGCCCGCGCCCTCGTCGCCCCGCCCGGCTGGTAGCCCGCCCCCGCCCCCGTCCGGACGCGCTCCGCAGGCCCCGCGGCTCCGGCGCTCGTACGCTCGATGCATGTCAGAGGTGTACGCGGCCCGTCGTGGCCGGCTCCGTGACCACTGCGCCGCCACGGGCGGTTCGGCCGCGCTGATCTCGCGTCCGGCCAACGTCCGTTACCTCACCGGCGCCGCGCCCCGCAACGCCGTGCTGCTGGTAGGGCCGGCCGAGGACGTCCTGTTCTGCGCCGAGAACCCGACCGGCGAACCGGAGGAGGGGCGGCTCGACGAGCACCTGGCGTGCTCGGTGCTGCCCCATGCCGGAGGCGATCCGGCCGTCGCCGCCGCCGATGCCGCATCCGGCGCCCGCGCCGAGAGCCTGGCCGTCGAGGAGCACCACCTCACGGTGGTCCGGCACCGGGCCCTGGGGTCCGTGGCCCCCCGGCTGCGCCTGACCGACCTCGGGCTCGCCGTGGAACAGCAGCGGCTCGTCAAGGACGAGGAGGAGATCGCCTGTCTGCGGATCGCCGCGGAGATCGCCGACCAGGCGCTCGGCGAACTGCTCGAGTCGATCCTCGTGGGACGCACGGAACGGCACCTGGCGCTGGAGCTCGAGCGCCGGCTGGTCGACCACGGCGCGGACGGACCGGCATTCCCGACGTCGGTCGGCACCGGACCCCACTCCGGCCGGTCCGGGCACCGGCCCTCCGACCGGCGGGTGGAGGAGGGCGACTTCCTCTCCGTGTGCCTCGGCGCGAACTACCGCGGCTACCGCTGTGAGATCGGCCGGACGTTCGTCATCGGGACCTCCCCGGCGGACTGGCAGATCGAGCTGTACGACCTCGTGTTCGCGGCCCAGCGGGCGGGCCGGGAGGCCCTCCTGCCGGGCGCCGCGTACCGCGACGTGGACCACGCGGCACGCCAGGTCCTGGACTCCGCGGGGTACGGAGAAGCCCTCGCGCCGTGGACCGGACACGGTGTCGGCCTGGAAATCGACGAGGACCCGCAGCTGGCACCTGCCGCAATGGGTAAACTGGACGCTTGCGTGCCGGTCACCGTCGAACCTGGGGTCCACCTCCCGGGCCGGGGCGGAGTCCGGATCGATGACACGCTCGTCGTACGCCCCGAGGCGGACGGCGGACCCGAGCTACTCACCATTACGACCAAGGAGCTGCTCGCGCTCTAGCTCTGCTGTGCGCGCACCCGTGGTCTTTCAGTCCAGGAGATTTGGCAACCGTGGCTTCCACGAACGACCTCAAGAACGGCATGGTGCTCAAGCTCGACGGGGGCCAGCTCTGGTCCGTCGTCGAGTTCCAGCACGTCAAGCCCGGCAAGGGCCCGGCCTTCGTGCGCACCAAGCTCAAGAACGTGCTGTCCGGCAAGGTCGTCGACAAGACCTTCAACGCCGGCGTGAAGGTCGACACGGCCACCATTGACCGTCGCGACATGCAGTTCTCGTACATGGACGGCGAGTACTTCGTCTTCATGGACATGAACACCTACGACCAGCTGATGGTCGACCGCAAGGCCGTCGGCGACGCCGCCAACTTCCTGATCGAGGGCTTCACCGCCTCCGTCGCGCAGCACGAGGGCTCGGTGCTCTACGTCGAGCTCCCGGCCGCGGTCGAGCTGACCGTGCAGCACACCGACCCGGGCGTGCAGGGCGACCGTTCCACCGGTGGCACCAAGCCCGCCACCCTGGAGACCGGCCACGAGATCCAGGTCCCGCTCTTCATCACCACCGGTGAGAAGATCAAGGTCGACACCCGCACCAGCGACTACCTCGGCCGGGTGAACAGCTAACCGTGGCTGCCCGGAGCAACGCGCGCAAGCGCGCCTTCCAGATCCTCTTCGAGGCCGATCAGCGCGGGGTTCCCGTGCGGGAGGTCCTCGCGGACTGGATCCGCCACGCGCGGTCGGACGACCGGCAGCCGCCGGTCAGCGCCTTCACCATGGACCTCGTCGAGGGCTATGCCGACAAGGTGGACCGCATCGACGACCTCATCGCCACGTACGCCGTGGACTGGGACCTCGACCGCATGCCGGTCGCGGACCGGAACATCGTGCGGCTGGGCGGCTACGAGCTGATCTGGGTCGACGAGACGCCGGACGCCGTGGCGATCGACGAGGCCGTACAGCTCGCCAAGGAGTTCTCCACCGACGACTCCCCGGCGTTCGTGAACGGCCTGCTGGGCCGATTCAAGGACCTGAAGCCGAGTCTCCGTCGAGGCGAATAGCCCGAACGGGTGAAACCGGTACGCGGAAGGGGGGGGGGGGGGGGGGGGGGGGGGGTGCCCCTTTCTCGCCCGGGGGGGGGGGGAAAGAAAACGGGGGGGGGGGGGGGACCACAGGCCGCCCTC
>NZ_JBVJWO010000019.1:98422-109489 GCF_055602345.1 Streptomyces sp. NPDC037401 | reverse complement strand
CCCTGCTCCTCCCCCCCCCTAGAAGAAAAAAGAAAGAACACACCCCCCCACCCCCCCCCCCCCCCCCCCCCCCCCCCCCCCCCCCCCGCCGGCACGTTTCTTCAGGGCGTTGCCCCGGTGGTGCGTGCTCAGATCTCCTCGTGCGCGACCGCACGGCGGGCGTCCGCGTCCAGCACGCCCCAGCTGATGAGCTGCTCGGTCAGGACCGAGGGCGACTGGTCGTAGATGACGGCCAGCGTGCGCAGGTCGTCCTGGCGGATCGAGAGGACCTTGCCGTTGTAGTCGCCGCGCTGGCTCTGGATGGTCGCTGCGTAGCGCTGCAGCGGACCGGCCTTCTCGGCGGGCACGTGGGCCAGGCGCTCCAGGTCGAGGCGCAGCTTCGGCGGCGGCTCGGCCGCTCCGCCGGGGGTCGTGCCCGGAAGCAGCTCCTGGACCGGCACCCCGTAGAAGTCCGCCAGCTCGGCGAGGCGCTGCACGGTGACCGCGCGGTCCCCACGCTCGTACGACCCGACCACGACCGCCTTCCAGCGGCCCTGGGACTTCTCCTCGACACCGTGGAGGGAAAGGCCCTGCTGGGTGCGGATGGCGCGGAGCTTGGCCCCGAGCTGTTTGGCGTATTCGCTGGACATAAGGCTCCCGGACGCTGTGTCGACGTGCGGCTCCGCCGCGCGGCTGGTAACTCACTGTGAGGTTACGCAGCGTTACGTGGATGCGTCAAGCCGAATGGTCTTCATCCACCCCCTGATCCACCCCCTGCGAGGGGCCCCTGCGGCCGGCGCTGCCGGGGCCCCTGCGGGCCGGACGGGGCGGGGCGCGGGCGGGGGCGGGGGCGGCGCCTGCTACTGTGGACGGCGTACATCCGACGTCCTTTAAGGTCCGTCCCGTGAGGCGGAGAAGGAGGTCCGTTTTTCATGGACACCCAGACTTCCGATGCGGCGCGCCCCGTCCTCGAGGCTCCCGACATCGCGCGGGTTCTGACCCGCATCGCCCACGAGATCGTCGAACGCGCCAAGGGCGCCGACGACGTGGTCCTCCTCGGCATTCCGACGCGAGGCGTCTTCCTCGCCCGCCGGATCGCCGCCAAGCTCGAAGAGATCACCGGCGCCAAGATCCCGGTCGGCTCCCTCGACATCACCATGTACCGCGACGATCTGCGGATGCGCCCGGCCCGTGCGCTGGCCCGCACCGAGATCCCCGGTGACGACCTCGACGGCCGTCTCGTGGTCCTCGTCGACGACGTGCTCTTCTCCGGCCGCACCATCCGCGCCGCCCTCGACGCGCTCGGCGACATCGGCCGCCCGCGCGCCGTCCAGCTCGCCGTCCTCGTCGACCGCGGCCACCGCGAACTGCCGATCCGCGCCGACTACGTCGGCAAGAACCTCCCCACGTCGCTGCGGGAGACGGTCAAGGTCCAGCTCCAGGAGGAGGACGGCCGCGACGCCGTGCTGCTCGGCCAGCGGACCGCTCCGGCAGGCGGGCAGTAGCCCATCCCCGTCCCGGGTTCCGCGCGCGCCGCGGGATCCGCGCCGAAGCCTGCCCGCCCGCACATCCGCGTCACACCCCTGACGACCCCGACTCACGGAGCACCCAGATGAAGCGCCACCTCATCTCGGCCGCCGACCTCACGCGCGACGACGCGGTCCTCATCCTCGACACCGCCGAGGAGATGGCCCGGATCGCCGACCGGCCGATCAAAAAGCTGCCCACCCTGCGCGGCCGTACGATCTGCAACCTCTTCTTCGAGGACTCGACCCGCACCCGGATCTCCTTCGAGGCCGCCGAGAAGCGCCTCTCGGCCGACGTGATCAACTTCGCCGCCAAGGGCTCCAGCGTGTCGAAGGGCGAGTCCCTCAAGGACACCGCCCAGACCCTGGAGGCCATGGGCGTCGACGCAGTGGTCATCCGGCACGGCGCCTCCGGCGCCCCCTACCGGCTCGCCAACTCCGGCTGGATCGACGCCCCCGTCATCAACGCGGGCGACGGCACCCACCAGCACCCCACGCAGGCCCTGCTCGACGCCTTCACGATGCGCCGCCGCCTCGTCGGCAAGGACGCCCTCGGCCAGGACCTGGCCGGCAAGCGCATCACCCTGGTCGGAGACGTGCTCCACAGCCGCGTCGCCCGCTCCAACGTCGACCTGCTGCACACCCTGGGCGCCGAGGTCACCCTCGTGGCCCCGCCGACCCTGGTGCCGGTCGGCGTCGAGACCTGGCCCTGCGAGGTCTCGTACGGCCTCGACGAGGTGCTCTCGAAGTCCGACGCGGTGATGATGCTGCGTGTGCAGCGCGAGCGGATGAACGCCGCCTTCTTCCCCACCGAGCGCGAGTACTCGCGCCGCTACGGCCTGGACGCCCAGCGGATGGCGCGGATGCCCGAGCACGCCATCGTGATGCACCCCGGCCCGATGGTCCGCGGCATGGAGATCACCGCCGAGGTCGCCGACTCCGACCGCTGCACGGTCGTCGAGCAGGTCGCCAACGGCGTCTCCATCCGGATGGCCGTCCTCTACCTGCTGCTGGGCGGCTCCGAGCCCGCCGTCACCACCACCCCCGCCCCGCGTACCGAGGAGAGCAAGTAACCATGAGCAAGATCCTTATCCGCGGCGCGAAGGTCCTCGGCGGCGACGTGCAGGACGTCCTGATCGACGGCGAGACCATCGCCGAGGTGGGCACCGGCCTGTCGGCCGAGGGCGCGCAGGTCGTCGAGGCCGGCGGCCAGGTCCTGCTGCCCGGCCTGGTCGACCTCCACACCCACCTGCGCGAGCCCGGCCGCGAGGACTCCGAGACCGTCCTGACCGGCACGCGCGCCGCCGCCGTCGGCGGTTTCACCGCGGTCTTCGCCATGGCCAACACCTTCCCGGTCGCCGACACCGCCGGCGTGGTCGAGCAGGTCTGGCGCCTGGGCAAGGAGTCCGGCTACTGCGACGTCCAGCCCATCGGCGCCGTCACCGTGGGCCTGGAGGGCAAGCAGCTCGCCGAGCTCGGCGCGATGCACGACTCGGCCGCCGAGGTGAAGGTCTTCTCCGACGACGGCAAGTGCGTCCACGACGCCGTGATCATGCGCCGGGCCCTGGAGTACGTGAAGGCCTTCGGCGGCGTCGTCGCCCAGCACGCCCAGGAGCCCCGCCTGACCGAGGGCGCCCAGATGAACGAGGGCATCGTCTCGGCCGAGCTGGGCCTCGGCGGCTGGCCGGCCGTCGCCGAGGAGTCGATCATCGCCCGCGACGTCCTCCTCGCCGAGCACGTCGGTTCGCGCGTGCACATCTGCCACCTCTCCACGGCCGGCTCCGTCGAGATCGTCCGCTGGGCCAAGTCCCGCGGCATCGACGTGACCGCCGAGGTCACCCCGCACCACCTCCTCCTCACCGACGAGATGGTCCGCTCGTACAACCCCGTCTACAAGGTCAACCCGCCGCTGCGCACCGAGCGCGACGTGATGGCCCTGCGCGAGGCGCTCGCCGACGGCACGATCGACATCGTCGCCACCGACCACGCCCCGCACCCGCACGAGGACAAGGACTGCGAGTGGGCCGCGGCCGCCATGGGCATGGTGGGACTGGAGACCGCGCTCTCCGTCGTCCAGCAGACGATGGTGGAGACCGGACTGCTCGACTGGGCCGGCGTCGCGGACCGGATGTCCTTCGCCCCCGCGCACATCGGCCGTCTCGACGGGCACGGACGACCTGTCTCGGCAGGTGAACCCGCCAACCTCACGCTGGTGGATACCGCATACCGTGGAGTCGTGGACCCCGCACATTTCGCCTCCCGCAGCCGCAACACGCCTTACGAGGGCCGTGAGCTGCCGGGTCGCGTCACTCACACCTTCCTGCGGGGCCGGGCAACGGTCGTGGACGGGAAACTGGCGTGACACCTGCAGCAATCCATCTGGCCACCGAGGCCGCCGGCCGGCAGTCGGCGGAGGTGACGGACTGGGGCGCGCGCGTCGCGTGGGTCCTCGGCCTCCTCGCCTTCATCGCCTTCGTGTACTGGCTGATGCGGCAGGGCTGGAAATGGCGCGGCGCGCTCCAGGGCGACCTGCCCGAGCTGCCCGCCGCGCCGGACGGCCTCCCCGAGCACCGGCTCGCCCTCACCGGCAGGTACCACGGGTCCACGACCGCGGGCCAGTGGCTCGACCGGATCGTGGCGCACGGCCTCGGCGTCCGCAGCCGCGTGGAGCTGACCCTCACCGACGCGGGCCTGGACGTCGTACGTCCGGGGGCCACCGATTTCTTCGTACCGGCCGCGCAGCTGCGTGGCGCCCGGCTCGACAAGGGCATTGCGGGCAAGGTGCTCACCGAGGGCGGTCTGCTCGTCGTCACCTGGGCGCACGGCGACAAGCTGATCGACTCCGGATTCCGCTCCGACCGCGCGGCCGAGCACGCCGCCTGGGTCGAAGCCATCAACCTCATGAACCCATCCATCACGACGGAAGGCGCCGAACGATGACGACCTCCACCAGGGGAGCGAAAGCTCCCGCCGTACTCGTCCTGGAGGACGGCCGCATCTTCCGCGGGCGCGCCTACGGGGCCGTGGGGGAGACCTTCGGCGAGGCCGTGTTCTCCACCGGCATGACCGGCTACCAGGAGACCCTCACCGACCCGTCGTACCACCGCCAGGTCGTCGTGATGACCGCCCCCCACGTGGGCAACACCGGCGTCAACGACGAGGACCCCGAGTCCTCCCGCATCTGGGTGAGCGGCTACGTCGTACGCGACCCCGCCCGCGTCCCGTCGAACTGGCGCTCGCGCCGCTCGCTGGACGAGGAGCTGGAGCGCCAGGGCGTCGTCGGCATCTCGGGCATCGACACCCGCGCCCTCACCCGCCACCTGCGCGAGCGCGGCGCGATGCGCGTCGGCATCTTCTCCGGCGACACCTGGACGGGCATCCGCGACGAGGCCCTGCTGGCCAAGGTGCAGAGCTCCCCGCAGATGAAGGGCGCGAACCTCTCCGCCGAGGTCGCCACCAAGGAGACCTACGTGGTCCCCGCGATCGGCGAGAAGAAGTTCACCGTCGCCGCCGTCGACCTGGGCATCAAGGGCATGACCCCGCACCGGATGGCCGAGCGCGGCATCGAGGTGCACGTGCTGCCCGCCACCGCCGGCGTCGAGGACATCTACGCGGTCGGCCCCGACGGCGTCTTCTTCTCCAACGGCCCGGGCGACCCGGCCACCGCCGACCACGCCGTCTCCGTCATGCAGGGCGTGCTGGAGCGCAAGACCCCGCTCTTCGGCATCTGCTTCGGCAACCAGATCCTGGGCCGCGCGCTCGGCTTCGGCACCTACAAGCTGAAGTACGGCCACCGCGGCATCAACCAGCCCGTCCAGGACCGCACCACCGGCAAGGTCGAGATCACCGCGCACAACCACGGCTTCGCCGTCGACGCGCCCCTCGACAAGGTCTCCGAGACCCCCTACGGCCGCGCCGAGGTCTCCCACGTCTGCCTCAACGACAACGTGGTGGAGGGTCTGCAGCTGCTCGACCAGCCGGCCTTCAGCGTCCAGTACCACCCCGAAGCAGCCGCGGGCCCGCACGACGCCGCGTACCTCTTCGACCGCTTCGTATCCCTGATGGAGGCCGAGCGTGCCTAAGCGCACCGATATCCAGTCCGTCCTGGTCATCGGCTCCGGCCCGATCGTCATCGGCCAGGCCGCGGAGTTCGACTATTCCGGCACCCAGGCCTGCCGCATCCTCAAGGCCGAGGGCCTGCGGGTCATCCTGGTGAACTCCAACCCGGCGACGATCATGACCGACCCGGAGATCGCCGACGCCACGTACGTCGAGCCGATCACCCCCGAGTTCGTCGAGAAGATCATCGCGAAGGAGCGCCCCGACGCGCTCCTGCCCACGCTCGGCGGGCAGACGGCGCTGAACACCGCCATCTCCATGCACGAGCAGGGTGTGCTCGAGAAGTACGACGTCGAGCTCATCGGCGCCAACGTCGAGGCGATCAACAAGGGCGAGGACCGCGACCTCTTCAAGGGCGTCGTCGACGCCGTCCGCGCCAAGATCGGCCACGGCGAGTCCGCCCGCTCGGTCATCTGCCACTCCATGGACGACGTCCTCGCGGGCGTCGACACCCTCGGCGGCTACCCCGTCGTCGTCCGCCCCTCCTTCACCATGGGCGGCGCCGGCTCCGGCTTCGCCCACGACGAGGACGAGCTGCGCCGCATCGCCGGCCAGGGCCTGACGCTCTCCCCGACCACCGAGGTGCTCCTGGAGGAGTCCATCCTCGGCTGGAAGGAGTACGAGCTCGAGCTGATGCGCGACAAGGCCGACAACGTCGTGGTCGTCTGTTCCATCGAGAACTTCGACCCGATGGGCGTGCACACCGGCGACTCCATCACCGTCGCCCCCGCCATGACGCTGACCGACCGCGAGTACCAGCGGCTGCGCGACATCGGCATCGCGATCATCCGCGAGGTCGGCGTCGACACCGGCGGCTGCAACATCCAGTTCGCGATCAACCCGGACGACGGCCGCGTCATCGTCATCGAGATGAACCCGCGCGTCTCCCGCTCCTCCGCGCTCGCCTCGAAGGCCACCGGCTTCCCGATCGCCAAGATCGCCGCCAAGCTGGCCATCGGCTACACGCTGGACGAGGTCCCGAACGACATCACCGAGAAGACCCCGGCGTCCTTCGAGCCGACCCTCGACTACGTCGTCGTCAAGGCCCCGCGCTTCGCCTTCGAGAAGTTCCCGCTGGCCGACGCCACCCTCACCACCACCATGAAGTCGGTGGGCGAGGCCATGGCCATCGGCCGCAACTTCACCGAGGCCCTCCAGAAGGCCCTGCGCTCGCTGGAGAAGAAGGGCTCGCAGTTCGCCTTCACCGGCGACCCGGGTGACAAGGACGAGCTGCTGCGCACCGCGGTCCGCCCGACCGACGGCCGCATCAACACCGTCATGCAGGCCATCCGCGCCGGCGCCACCCAGGAGGAGGTGTTCGACGCCACGAAGATCGACCCGTGGTTCGTCGACCAGCTCTTCCTGATCAAGGAGATCGCCGACGAGCTCGCCGCCGCCGAGAAGCTCGAGCCCGAGCTGCTCGCCGAGGCCAAGCGGCACGGCTTCTCCGACTTCCAGATCGCGGAGATCCGCGGCCTGCGCGAGGACGTCGTCCGCGAGGTCCGGCACGCCCTCGGTGTCCGCCCGGTCTACAAGACGGTCGACACCTGCGCCGCGGAGTTCGCCGCCAAGACCCCGTACTTCTACTCGTCGTACGACGAGGAGAGCGAGGTCGCGCCGCGCGAGAAGCCCGCCGTGATCATCCTCGGCTCCGGCCCGAACCGCATCGGCCAGGGCATCGAGTTCGACTACTCCTGCGTCCACGCCTCCTTCGCGCTCAGCGACGCGGGCTACGAGACCGTGATGGTCAACTGCAACCCGGAGACCGTCTCCACCGACTACGACACCTCCGACCGCCTGTACTTCGAGCCGCTCACGCTCGAGGACGTGCTGGAGATCGTCCACGCCGAGACCCTCGCCGGCCCCGTCGCCGGTGTCGTGGTCCAGCTCGGCGGCCAGACCCCGCTGGGCCTCGCCCAGGCGCTCAAGGACAACGGCGTCCCGGTCGTGGGCACCTCGCCCGAGGCCATCCACGCCGCCGAGGACCGCGGCGCCTTCGGCCAGGTCCTCGCCGAGGCCGGCCTGCCCGCGCCCAAGCACGGCACGGCCACCACCTTCGCCGGCGCCAAGGCCATCGCCGACGAGATCGGCTACCCGGTCCTGGTCCGCCCGTCGTACGTGCTCGGCGGCCGCGGCATGGAGATCGTCTACGACGAGACCCGGCTCGAGTCGTACATCGCCGAGTCCACCGAGATCTCCCCGACCCGCCCCGTGCTGGTCGACCGCTTCCTCGACGACGCGATCGAGATCGACGTCGACGCCCTCTACGACGGCACCGAGCTCTACCTCGGCGGCGTCATGGAGCACATCGAGGAGGCCGGCATCCACTCCGGCGACTCGGCCTGCGCCCTGCCCCCGATCACCCTCGGCGGGTACGACATCAAGCGCCTGCGCGCCTCCACCGAGGCCATCGCCAAGGGCGTCGGCGTCCGCGGCCTGATCAACATCCAGTTCGCCATGGCCGGGGACATCCTGTACGTCCTGGAGGCCAACCCGCGCGCCTCGCGGACCGTGCCCTTCACCTCGAAGGCCACCGCCGTACCGCTCGCGAAGGCCGCCGCCCGCATCTCGCTCGGCGCCACCATCGCCGAGCTGCGCGCCGAGGGCCTGCTGCCGAAGACCGGCGACGGCGGCACCCTGCCGCTCGACGCGCCGATCTCCGTCAAGGAGGCCGTGATGCCGTGGAGCCGCTTCCGCGACATCCACGGCCGCGGCGTGGACACCGTCCTCGGCCCGGAGATGCGCTCCACCGGCGAGGTCATGGGCATCGACTCGGTCTTCGGCACGGCGTACGCCAAGTCGCAGGCGGGTGCCTACGGGCCCCTGCCGACCCACGGCCGCGCGTTCATCTCGGTCGCCAACCGGGACAAGCGCTCGATGATCTTCCCGGCCCGCGAGCTGGTCGCCCACGGCTTCGAGCTGATGGCCACCTCCGGCACCGCCGAGGTCCTCAAGCGCAACGGCATCAACGCCACCGTCGTGCGCAAGCAGTCCGAGGGCGAGGGCCCGAACGGCGAGAAGACCATCGTCCAGCTGATCCACGACGGCGAGGTCGACCTGATCGTCAACACCCCGTACGGCACCGGCGGCCGCCTCGACGGCTACGAGATCCGTACGGCGGCCGTGGCACGCAGCGTGCCCTGCCTGACCACGGTCCAGGCGCTCGCCGCCGCCGTCCAGGGCATCGACGCGCTCAACCGCGGCGACGTGGGCGTCCGATCGCTCCAGGAGCACGCGGAGCACCTGATCGCGGCCCGCGACTGACAGCCCGTCCAGGGGAGGGGGACACCGGATCCGGTGTCCCCCTCTTCATGCGAAGACCTCCGAGGAATCTGGCGATATGTACAAATTGTTCTTCAACCTCGTCTTCAAGCGGATGGACCCGGAGCAGGCCCACCACACGGCCTTCCGCTGGATCCGTCTCGCGGCCCGCGTCCCGGTGCTGCGCACCTTCGTGGCCGCCTACCTCGCCCCCCGCCACAAGGAGCTGCGCACGGAGGCCCTGGGCCTGCGCATGCACGGCCCCTTCGGCCTGGCCGCGGGCTTCGACAAGAACGCCGTCGCGATCGACGGCATGTCGATGCTCGGCTTCGACCACATCGAGATCGGCACCGTCACGGCCCAGGCGCAGCCGGGCAACCCGAAGAAGCGGCTGTTCCGGCTGGTCCCGGACCGGGCGCTGATCAACCGCATGGGCTTCAACAACGAGGGCTCCGCGGCCGTCGCCGAGCGCCTCGGGGCCCGTCGGCCGGTGTTCAAGACGGTCGTGGGCGTCAACATCGGCAAGACGAAGGTCGTCCCGGAGGAGGAGGCCGTCGGCGACTACGTGACCTCGACCGAGCGCCTCGCCCGGCACGCCGACTACCTGGTCGTCAACGTGTCCTCCCCGAACACGCCCGGCCTGCGCAACCTCCAGGCGACCGAATCGCTGCGGCCGCTCCTGACGGCCGTGCGCGAGGCCGCCGACCGCACGGTCACCGACCGCCGCGTCCCCCTGCTGGTGAAGATCGCCCCCGACCTGGCGGACGAGGACGTGGACGCCGTCGCCGACCTCGCCCTGGAGCTGGGCCTGGACGGCATCATCGCCACCAACACCACCATCGCCCGCGAGGGGCTGGGCCTGCGGTCCGCCCCCGAGCTGGTCAAGGAGGCCGGCGGATTGTCCGGCGCGCCCGTCAAGGAGCGCTCGCTGGAGGTCCTGCGCCGCCTGTACGCCCGGGTGGGCGACCGCCTGGTGCTCGTCGGCGTCGGCGGCATCGAGAACGCCGAGGACGCCTGGCAGCGGATCCTCGCCGGTGCCACGCTGGTCCAGGGCTACAGCGCCTTCATCTACGAGGGCCCCTGCTACGCCCGCGCCATCCACAAGGGCCTGGCCGCGCGCCTGGCCGCCAGCCCGTACGCGACCCTCGCCGAAGCGGTGGGCGCCGAGACCCGAAAGGCCGCCCAGTGACCCTCTCCTTCGGTACCCGCCTGCGCGAGGCGATGGACGCGCGCGGTCCCCTGTGCGTGGGCATCGACCCGCACGCCGCCCTGCTGTCGTCCTGGGGGCTCGCCGACGACGTCGCGGGCCTGGAGCGGTTCTCGCGGACCGTGGTGGAGGCCCTGGCCGACCAGGTGGCCGTCTTCAAGCCGCAGGCGGCGTTCTTCGAGCGGTTCGGCTCCCGGGGCATCGCCGTCCTGGAGCGGACCGTGGCCGACGCCCGGTCGGCGGGCACGCTCGTCCTGATGGACGCCAAGCGCGGCGACATCGGCTCGACGATGGCTGCGTACGCCGAGACCTTCCTGCGCAAGGACTCGCCGCTGTTCTCCGACGCGCTGACGGTCTCCCCGTACCTCGGCTACGGCTCGCTGAAGCCCGCCGTGGACCTGGCCCGGGAGTCCGGCGCGGGTCTGTTCGTCCTGGCCCTGACCTCGAACCCGGAGGGCGCGGAGGTCCAGCGGGCGGTCCGCGAGGACGGCCTGACCATCGGCGCGACGATGCTGGCGCACCTGGCCGCCGAGAACGCCGGCGCCGAGCCGATGGGCTCCTTCGGCGCGGTGGTCGGTGCGACCCTCGGCGACCTGTCGTCCTTCGACCTCGACATCAACGGCCCGCTGCTCGCCCCGGGCATCGGCGCGCAGGGCGCCACGGCCGCCGACCTCCCGGCGGTCTTCGGCCCCGCGGTCCGCAACGTCGTCCCGAACGTCTCGCGGGGCGTGCTGCGCCACGGTCCGGACGTCTCCGCACTGCGGGAGTCGGCGCAGCGGTTCGCCGACGAGATCCGCGAGGCGGTCGCGGCCGCCTGAGCAGCGCCCGCCCGATTCGCTCCCCGGGCCCGGGGGGGGGGGGGGGGGGGGGGGGGGGGGGGGGGGGGGGGGGGGGGGGGGGGGGGGGGGGGGGGGGGGGGGGGGGGGGGGGGGAGGGGAGGGAGGGGGGGGGGTGGGGGGGGGGGGGTGAGGGGTT
>NZ_JBVJWO010000019.1:29795-98412 GCF_055602345.1 Streptomyces sp. NPDC037401 | reverse complement strand
CCCCGCGGCCGGCCCTCCCGGGGGCCGGCCGCGGGGCCGGGCCGTCTCCCGCCCGCCGGTCCGGGAGTGACTTCCGTCACGAAAGGCGCCCGCGGGGGGCCGCGAGGGCCCGGACGGGGCCCCCGGGGGGCGCCGCAGATCATCGGCGACCTGCGCAATGCCCTTTCCGGGGCCGGTTCCGGTCCGTTCGCACACGCCGTCGGGCCCGGTCGTCGCACCGCTTGGCGAATTCCCCGGCCAAAACCGGGGTGATATGTCTGTGATGTACGGTTCAGTGGAGGCTGACCAGGACTTTTAGTCCGTTCTCGCTGACTGGAGCGGTCTAGGCCGCTAGTCTCCGACCCAGAGCGAACGTCACATCCGTGACGCGTCGCTCGTCCCCGGTGTGGGGTCGCGGCGTGCCGTCAGGCATCGCGGGGGCCCCTCGCCGGTCCGTATCCGACAGTTCGACATCCGAGGTGACGTAGGCGTGGCTCTTCCGCCCCTTACCCCTGAACAGCGCGCAGCCGCGCTCGAAAAGGCCGCCGCGGCTCGCCGGGAGCGGGCCGAGGTGAAGAATCGACTCAAGCACTCCGGCGCCTCCCTGCACGAGGTCATCAAGCAGGGCCAGGAGAACGACGTCATCGGGAAGATGAAGGTCTCCGCGCTCCTGGAGTCCCTGCCCGGCGTCGGCAAGGTGCGCGCCAAGCAGATCATGGAGCGCCTCGGCATCTCCGAGTCCCGCCGTGTGCGAGGTCTCGGTTCCAACCAGATCGCCTCCCTGGAGCGCGAGTTCGGCGGTGGCGGCGCCTGACGCGCCGCCTGAAGTTCGCCGTGTGTTCTCGGGCAGTCCCGAGAACCGGGATAATCGCTTCATGGCAGCAGAGGTTCGTCCGCGGCTGACCGTGCTCTCCGGCCCCTCCGGGGTGGGCAAGAGCACGGTCGTCGCGCATATGCGCAAGGTTCACCCCGAGGTGTGGCTCTCGGTGTCGGCCACCACCCGCAAGCCGCGGCCCGGTGAGCGGCACGGAGTCCACTACTTCTTCGTCACCGACGACGAGTTCGACAAGCTGATCGCCAACGGCGAGCTGCTGGAGTGGGCCGAGTTCGCGGGCAACCGCTACGGCACCCCCCGGAGCGCCGTGCTGGAGCGCCTGGAGAAGGGCGAGCCGGTGCTGCTGGAGATCGACCTCCAGGGCGCCCGGCTGGTCCGGGAGTCCATGCCGGAGGCACTCCTCGTGTTCCTCGCCCCGCCGAGCTGGGACGAACTGGTCCGCCGGCTCACCGGCCGCGGCACCGAGGCGCCCGACGTCATCGAGCGCCGCCTCGCGGCCGCCAAGGTCGAGCTCGCGGCCGAATCCGAGTTCGACACGACCCTGGTCAACACCTCCGTCGAGGACGTAGCACGCGAGCTGCTAGCCTTGATGGCAGTTGTTTGATCTTTTACCCATCTTCGGAAGGTAGAGCGTGTCCTCTTCCATCACCGCGCCCGAGGGCATCATCAACCCGCCGATCGACGAGCTGCTCGAGGCCACTGACTCGAAGTACAGCCTCGTGATCTACGCGGCCAAGCGCGCGCGTCAGATCAACGCGTACTACTCGCAGCTCGGTGAAGGCCTGCTGGAGTACGTCGGCCCCCTGGTGGACACCCACGTCCACGAGAAGCCGCTGTCGATCGCTCTGCGTGAGATCAACGCGGGTCTGCTGACCTCCGAGGCCATCGAGGCCCCGGCCCAGTAAGGCCGGCAGCAGGCGGAATTCTCGATCACGGGCCCGGCAGGAATCTGCCGGGCCTGTGGTGTGTCTGCGTTCAATGTGTCGTGTGTCATGCGTCGTGCGGCGCGGGTCGAGTCGAATTGCGGGGAGATGCAGTGGACAAGCCGAAGGTCGTCCTGGGCGTGAGCGGCGGGATCGCCGCCTACAAGGCCTGTGAGCTGCTGCGGCGGCTGACCGAGTCCGGTCACGACGTACGGGTGGTGCCCACGGCTTCCGCCCTGCACTTCGTCGGCGAGGCCACCTGGTCCGCCCTCTCCGGCCACCCCGCATCGACCGAGGTCTGGGAGACCGTGCACGAGGTCCCGCACGTCCGCATCGGCCAGGGCGCCGACCTGGTGGTGGTCGCACCCGCCACGGCCGACATGCTCGCCAAGGCCGCGCACGGCCTCGCGGACGACCTGCTCACGAACACCCTCCTCACCGCGCGCTGCCCCGTGGTCTTCGCGCCGGCCATGCACACGGAGATGTGGGAGCACCCCGCCACCCAGGAGAACGTCGCCACGCTGCGCCGCCGCGGCGCCGTCGTCATCGAGCCCGCCGTCGGCCGGCTCACCGGCGTCGACACCGGCAAGGGGCGGCTGCCCGACCCCGAGGAGATCTTCGAGGTCTGCCGCGGCGTCCTGCGCAGGCGGAGCCGGGGCCGCGGCCCGGTCCAGGAGCGCGACCTCGCCGGGCGGCACGTGGTCGTCAGCGCCGGCGGCACCCGCGAGCCCCTGGACCCGGTCCGGTTCCTCGGCAACCGCTCCTCCGGCAAGCAGGGGTACGCCCTGGCGCGCACGGCCGTCGCCCGCGGCGCCCGGGTCACGCTGGTCTCCGCCAACGCCGCCCTGCCCGACCCGGCGGGCGCCGACGTGGTCCGCGTCGGGACCGCCCTGCAGCTGCGCGAGGCCGTGCTCAAGGCCGCCGCGGACGCAGACGCCGTGGTCATGGCCGCGGCGGTCGCCGACTTCCGGCCCGCCGAGTACGCCGAAGGCAAGATCAAGAAGAAGGACGGACAGGAGCCGGCGCCGGTGGCCCTGGTACGCAATCCGGACATCCTTGCGGAGATCTCGGCCGACCGGCCCCGCCCCGGCCAGATCGTCGTCGGCTTCGCCGCCGAGACGGACGACGTCCTCGCCAACGGCTGGGCGAAGCTGAGGCGCAAGGGGTGCGACCTCCTCGTCGTGAACGAGGTAGGGGAGACCAAGACCTTTGGATCAGAGGAAAACGAAGCGGTGATCCTCGGTTCCGACGGCGCGGAAACCCCGATTCCCCATGGCCCGAAGGAGGCGCTCGCGGACGCCATCTGGGACCTCGTTTCGCCCCGGCTTTCCTGAAACTTGCCTGAATCGAACGGCGAGTTGGCCGAGTTGCCGCGGCATCCGCCCGTTGCGACGCGCGGTGCCCCGGTGGCTCTTGTTCGGCGCATTACGCGTGGGTCACAATGGAGTGCCGCAGGTCACAGCGCTCCCATCAGGCGAGACACGTGGTCCCGCGGTCGGCAGTGACCGATAAACTGAACGTGGAACCAGGCCGGGAGCAGCCTCCGGTACGGTGCCGACAAATGATCAGCCAGCAGCCGCTGCAACCCCAGGGAGCGATGTGTCCCGCCGCCTGTTCACCTCGGAGTCCGTGACCGAGGGCCACCCCGACAAGATCGCTGACCAGATCAGCGACACGATCCTCGACGCGCTTCTCCGCGAGGACCCGACCTCCCGCGTTGCCGTGGAGACCCTCATCACCACGGGTCTCGTACACATCGCGGGTGAGGTGACGACGAAGGCGTACGCGCCGATCGCCTCCCTCGTCCGCGAGAAGATCCTCGAGATCGGCTACGACTCCTCGAAGAAGGGCTTCGACGGCGCCTCCTGCGGCGTCTCCGAGTCCATCGGCGCGCAGTCCCCGGACATCGCCCAGGGTGTCGACACCGCGTACGAGAAGCGGGTCGAGGGCGACGAGGACGAGCTCGACAAGCAGGGCGCCGGCGACCAGGGCCTGATGTTCGGCTACGCGTGCGACGAGACGCCCGAGCTCATGCCCCTGCCGATCCACCTCGCGCACCGCCTCTCCCGGCGTCTGGCCGAGGTCCGCAAGAACGGGACCATCCCGTACCTGCGCCCCGACGGCAAGACCCAGGTCACCATCGAGTACGACGGTGACAAGGCCGTCCGCCTCGACACGGTCGTGGTCTCCTCGCAGCACGCGTCCGACATCGACCTCGACTCGCTGCTCGCGCCCGACATCCGCGAGTTCGTCGTCGAGCACGTGCTCAAGCAGCTCGTCGAGGACGGCATCAAGCTGGACACCGACGGCTACCGCCTGCTGGTCAACCCGACCGGGCGCTTCGAGATCGGCGGCCCGATGGGCGACGCCGGCCTCACCGGCCGCAAGATCATCATCGACACGTACGGCGGCATGGCCCGCCACGGCGGCGGTGCCTTCTCCGGCAAGGACCCGTCCAAGGTCGACCGCAGCGCCGCGTACGCCATGCGCTGGGTCGCCAAGAACGTCGTCGCCGCCGGCCTCGCCTCGCGCTGCGAGGTCCAGGTCGCGTACGCCATCGGCAAGGCCGAGCCCGTCGGCCTCTTCGTCGAGACCTTCGGCACCGAGAAGGTCGACGTCGCCAAGATCGAGCACGCCATCGGCGAGGTCTTCGACCTCCGCCCGGCCGCGATCATCCGCGACCTCGACCTGCTGCGCCCGATCTACGCGCAGACCGCCGCGTACGGCCACTTCGGCCGCGAGCTCCCCGACTTCACCTGGGAGCGCAAGGACCGCGTCGACGCCCTGCGCGCCGCCGCCGGCCTGTAGGACCGGCCGCACCACCCGAACGACGCGAACGGCCCCGGACCAGACGGTCCGGGGCCGTTCGCTGTCGGTGGCGTTTGGTAGAAATCACCTGTGAGCAGCGTGAACGGCCCCGACGAGCGGACCGGCGGGACCGAACCGGGTCCGGCGGGCCCGCCGGAGCAGCTCGCGCTGATCCGGGAGACGGTCCGCCAGGCCAAGGCCGCGCCCAAGGCCAAGCCGCGCACCTGGCGCGGGGCCGCCCTCGCCGAGCAGCTGCCCGTGGCTCGGATCCTCGTCAACAAGGGCGTCCTCCACCTGGACCAGCTCTGGGACTACGCCGTCCCGGCCGAGCTCGACGAGGCCGCCCAGCCCGGCGTCCGGGTCCGCGTCCGCTTCGGCGCCGGGGCCCACCACGTCCGCGAGGGCCGCCGCGAGGGCGGCGGCCTGATCGACGGCTTCCTGGTCGAGCGGCGGGCCGAGACCGACTACCACGGCCCCCTCGCCGCCCTCGCCCACGTCGTGTCCCCCGAAGCCGTGCTCAGCCCCCGCATGCTCGCCCTCGCCCGGGCCGTCGCCGACCGCTACGCCGGCAGCCTCGCCGACGTACTCCAGCTCGCCGTTCCGCCGCGCAACGCCCGCGCCGAGGCCAAGCCCTCGCCGGAGCCGCTGCCCCCGCCCCCCGCCCCGGAGCCCGGCGGCTGGGAGCGCTACCCCTCCGGGCCCGCCTTCCTGCGCGCCCTGGCGTCCGGGGCGAGCCCCCGGGCCGTGTGGACCGCCCTGCCCGGCCCCGGCTGGCCCGGTGAGCTCGCCCGCGCCATGGCCGCCGCCCTCGCCTCCGGGCGCGGCGCCCTCGCCGTGCTGCCCGACGGCAAGGCCGTCGCCCGGCTCGACGCCGCCCTCACCGAACTGCTCGGCGCTGGCCGGCACGCGGTGCTGACCGCCGAATCCGGACCGGAGAAGCGCTACCGGCAGTGGCTCGCGGTGCACCGCGGCTCGGTCCGGGCCGTGATCGGCACCCGCGCGGCCATGTTCGCCCCCGTCCGGGACCTGGGCCTGGTCGCGGTCTGGGACGACGGCGACTCCAGCCTCAGCGACGACAACGCCCCCTTCCCGCACGTCCGCGAGGTCCTGGAGCTGCGGTCGGCGCACGACGGCTGCGCCTTCCTGCTCGGGTCCACCTCCTGCACCGTGGAGGCCGCGCAGCTGGTGGAGTCGGGCTGGGCCCGCCCGCTGGCCGCCGACCGGGCGCAGGTGCGCGCCGCCGCGCCCCGGATCCGCACCGTCGGCGACGACGACTTCGCCCGGGACGGCGCGGCGCGCGCGGCCCGGCTGCCCAGCCTGGCCTGGGAGGCCGTGCGGGAAGGGCTCAAGACCGGCCCGGTGCTGGTCCAGGTGCCGCGGCGCGGCTACGTCCCCCGGCTGGCCTGCGAGCGCTGCCGCACCCCCGCCCGCTGCCGGCACTGCGCCGGGCCGCTGGAGGCCCCGGACGAGCGGGAGCTGTACTGCGGCTGGTGCGGCACGGCCGAGACGTCCTGGCACTGCGAGACCTGCGGCTCGGTGCGGCTGCGCGCGCAGGTCGTGGGCGCCCGCCGGACCGCCGAGGAGCTCGGGCGCGCCTTCCCGGCCGTTCCGGTGCGCACCTCGGGACGCGACCACGTCCTCGACTCGGTGCCCGACCGGCCCGCCCTGATCGTGTCCACGCCCGGTGCCGAACCGGTCGCCGAGGGCGCCGGGTACGCCGCCGCGCTGCTGCTGGACGGCTGGGCGATGCTGGGCCGGCCGGACCTGCGGGCCGCGGAGGAGGCGCTGCGCCGGTGGATCGGCGCCGCCTCGCTGGTCCGGGGCCAGGGCGCGGGCGGCACGGTCGTCATCGTCGCCGAGCCCACGCTGCGGCCCGTGCAGGCCCTGGTGCGCTGGGATCCGGTCGGGCACGCCGTGCGGGAGCTGGCCGAGCGGGCGGAGCTGGGATTCCCGCCGGTGTCGCGGATGGCCTCGGTGGCCGGGCGGGCCGAGGCGCTCGCGGAGTTCCTCGCGGCGGCCCGGCTGCCGGCGGACGCGCAGGTGCTGGGGCCGGTGCCGCTGCCCGAGCGGCGCGGTGCGGAGCCGGGGGAGCGGGCCCTGATCCGGGTGCCGCCCGGCAGCGGGGCCGCACTGGCCGCCGCGCTCAAGGCGGCCCAGGCCGCCCGGCTGGCCCGGGGCCCGGCCGACCCGGTACGGGTGCGGATCGACCCGCTCGACATCGGCTGAGCCCCGCGGCGACCGGCGGGTCCCGGCCCGCCCCCGGACAGGGAACTGCCCTGCAGGGAGGGGAAGGCCCTGCAGGGCAGTGTTCTCCGGGCGCGGAGCGTGCCGCCGGCAGGTCAGCCGGTGCGCGGTCCGGGGAAGGCCCCGGCGCGGGCCGGGGCGGCCTCCTCGCGCAGGGCCTGGCTGCCCGAGGTCGGCTGGGGCGGCATCGACCGGGCCGCGGGCACGGACGGCATGCCCAGCGTGCGCGTGGTCGTGCCCTCCGCCAGCGGCTCGGCCTCGGCCGTGGCCGCTCCCGTGGCGCCGGCCCGGCGGGCGCCGTAGCGGCGGTGGACGGCCTGCTTGGTCACACCGAGCGCGGAGCCCACCGCGTCCCACGAGAATCCGAGCGAACGGTCGAAGTCGACCGCGGCGGTCACCAGCGTCTCCACGCTGTCCCGCAGCTCCTGCGCGAGGCGGACGGTCGGCGCGGGGGCCCGGCCGTACACGACGAAGCCCGTGGAGGGGCCGGAGCGGCGCGGACGGTAGACGTTGCCGAGCTGGGCGGTGAGGGTACGAAGCGCATCCACCTGCCGGCGGACCCGCTCGATGTCCCGCACCAGTAGATGCAGGCTGGCCCGCGCTTGGGCGTCGTGGGTGGCGTGGTCGGCCATTTACAAGCCTCTCGAACCGGCGTCGAAACGGACGGGCCGCGGCGCAATGCGACCCCTTTCGGTCAATCTCACTTGACCAACGCTCGATGCGGCGATGTGGTCACGCTGTGGGGGCGCGTCGGCATATGCGAGAGGCGCGCGGGTGTCCGTACGCCCCCCGGGTGAGAGCGGGCCCCGCGGCCCCTAGACTGGGACGCTGCTTGTCGCAGCCGCCGAGATAGCGAGGTAAGACACCGGTGAAGCTCGTCTTCGCAGGCACCCCCGAGGTGGCCGTTCCCGCCCTGGACGCCCTGATCGCCTCCGGGCGGCACGAGGTCGCCGCCGTGGTCACGCGGCCCGACGCCCCGGCCGGCCGCGGCCGTCGGCTGTTCGCGAGCCCCGTCGCGGAACGGGCCGAGGAGGCGGGCATCGAGGTGCTCAAGCCGGCCCGCCCGCGCGACCCCGCCTTCCTCGCCCGGCTCGCCGAGATCGCCCCGGACTGCTGCCCCGTGGTCGCGTACGGCGCGCTGATCCCGAAGTCCGCCCTGGACATCCCCGCCCACGGCTGGGTCAACCTGCACTTCTCGCTGCTGCCCGCCTGGCGCGGCGCCGCACCCGTGCAGCACGCGATCATGGCGGGCGACGAGATGACCGGTGCGTCGACCTTCCGCATCGACGAGGGCCTGGACACCGGCCCGGTCTACGGCGTGCTCACCGAGCACGTACGGCCGACGGACACCAGCGGCGACCTGCTCACCCGCCTCGCCTTCGCGGGCGCCGGACTGCTCGCCGCCACCATGGACGGCATCGAGGACGGCACCCTGCGGGCCGAGCCGCAGCCCGCCGACGGCGTCTCCCACGCCCCCAAGATCACCGTCGAGGACGCGCTCGTCGACTGGACGGCCCCGGCGCTGCGCGCCGACCGGATCGTCCGCGGCTGCACGCCCGCCCCCGGCGCCTGGACGGTCTTCCGCGGCGAGCGCCTCAAGCTCATCCAGACGGCCCTGGTGCCCGAGCGCGCGGACCTCGCACCCGGCGAGCTCGGCCCCGGCAAGAACCACGTCCACGTCGGCACCGGATCCCACGCCGTCGAACTGCTCTGGGTGCAGCCGCAGGGCAAGAAGCCGATGAAGGGCGCCGACTGGGCCCGCGGCGTGCGGATCGCCCCCGGCGAGCGGCTCGGCGCGGCCGACGTACGCTGAAAGGGTTCGCCCCCGGCTCACCCGCCCCACCTGCCCGACCTGTCTGACCTGCCCTTACGGGGCAGCCCCCTTCTTCACCGCACGTCGTCACCTTTCATCAGCGGAGCACCTTTCACGTGACCGAACAGCCTCGTCGCCGTCCTGCCGCCAAGCCGGCCAAGCCCTACCGGCGACCCCAGAAGGACCCCGTGCGGATCCTCGCCTTCGAGGCGCTGCGGGCGGTCGACGAGCGCGATGCGTACGCCAACCTCGTCCTGCCCCCGCTGCTGCGCAAGGCACGCGAGGCCGCCGAGGCCAAGGGCGGCCGCTTCGAGGCCCGGGACGCGGCCCTGGCCACCGAGCTGGTCTACGGCACGCTGCGCCGCCAGGGCACGTACGACGCGATCATCTCGGCGTGCGTGGACCGTCCGCTGCGCGAGGTGGACCCGCCGGTGCTCGACGTCCTCTCGCTCGGCGCCCACCAGCTGCTCGGCACCCGGATCCCCAGCCACGCGGCGGTCTCCGCCAGCGTGGAGCTGGCCCGCGTGGTGCTCGGCGACGGACGTGCCAAGTTCGTGAACGCCGTACTCCGCAAGATCGCCGCCAAGGACCTCGAGGGCTGGCTGGAGCAGGTCGCACCGCCGTACGAGGACGACGCCGAGAACCACCTCGCCGTGGTCCACTCCCACCCGCGCTGGGTCGTCTCCGCCCTCTGGGACTCCCTCGGCGGCGGCCGTGCCGGCATCGAGGACCTCCTCGAAGCGGACAACGAACGCCCCGAGGTCACCCTGGTCGCCCGCCCCGGGCGCACCACCCCCGAGGAGCTGCTCGCCGCGGTCGGCGAGGACTCCGCCCTGCCGGGCCGCTGGTCGCCGTACGCCGTCCGGCTCGCCGAGGGCGGCGAGCCCGGAGCCATCGAGGCGGTGCGCGACGGGCGCGCCGGAGTCCAGGACGAGGGCAGCCAGCTGGTCGCCGCCGCGCTGGCGCTGGCACCCCTGGAGGGCCGGGACGAGCGCTGGCTCGACGGCTGCGCCGGCCCCGGCGGCAAGGCGGCCCTGCTCGGCGCGCTCGCCGCACAGCGCGGAGCCTTCCTGCTCGCCTCCGAGAAGCAGCCGCACCGCGCCCGGCTCGTCGAACGCGCCCTGGCCGGCAACCCCGGCCCGTACCAGGTCATCGCCGCCGACGGGACCCGCCCGCCGTGGCTGCCCGGGTCCTTCGACCGGGTCCTGATGGACGTGCCGTGCACGGGCCTGGGGGCCCTGCGCCGCCGCCCCGAGGCCCGGTGGCGCCGCAGGCCCGAGGACCTGGACGGCTTCTCGCCGCTCCAGCGGGCCCTGCTGCGCGAGGCCCTGTCGGCCGTGCGCGTCGGCGGTGTCGTCGGATACGCCACCTGCTCCCCGCACCTGGCCGAGACCCGGGTGGTCGTGGAGGACGTACTGAAGGGCCGGGGCGGCGGCGAGCCGGTCTCGGCGGAGTGGATCGACGCCCGGCCGCTGCTCCCCGGAGTGCCGGCGCTGGGCGACGGCCCGGACGTCCAGCTGTGGCCGCATCTGCACGGTACCGACGCCATGTACCTGGCGCTGCTGCGCCGGACCGCCTGAGGGCACCCCGCCCCGCCGGGAGGGGCGCCGCTCATGGCACGCTTGGGGCATGGCCGTTCAGATCAATCCCAGCATCCTGTCCGCGGACTTCGCCCGGCTCGCCGAGGAGGCGAAGGCGGTCGAGGGTGCCGACTGGCTCCATGTCGACGTCATGGACAACCACTTCGTCCCCAACCTGACCCTCGGCGTGCCGATCGTCGAGTCGCTCAGCCGCGCCACGGACATCCCGCTGGACCTGCATCTGATGATCGCGGACCCGGACCGCTGGGCCCCGCAGTACGTCGAGGCGGGGGCCGGATCGGTCACCTTCCACGCCGAGGCCGCCGGTGCCCCGGTGCGGCTGGCGCGGGAGATCCGCTCCCTGGGTGCGCGCGCCTCCATGGCGCTCAAGCCCGCCACGCCCATCGAGCAGTACGAGGACATCCTCCCCGAGCTCGACATGCTGCTGATCATGACGGTCGAGCCGGGCTTCGGCGGCCAGCCGTTCCTGGACGTCATGCTGCCGAAGATCCGCCGTACCCGTGAGCTGATCGCCAAGCACGGTCTGGAGCTGTGGCTGCAGGTCGACGGCGGGGTCTCGGCCACGACGATCGAGCGGTGCGCCGAGGCCGGAGCGGACGTCTTCGTCGCGGGCAGCGCGGTGTACGGCGCCGTGGACCCGGCCGCCGCCGTCCGCACCCTGCGCGAGCAGGCGGGCGCGGCGATCGCCGCGGCGCCCTGGGCGTGCGACCACTGACCGACCGCTGACCGACCACAGAAGAAGGCTCGGTGAACAGCTCGATGAACGGGAGCTGTCCGGGCTGATCAACGGCCGCCGGATCTGACAGGATGAACGGCGAGTCGAGAGTGTGAACAGCAGTGAGGAGATCGCGGTGTCTGGTGTGTCGGCGGGTCGGTCAGCCCTGCGGATGGGACCCGCGGAGCTGGTGCAGGCGGCGGCCATGGCCCGCCGCTTCTACCTGGAGGGGAAGTCCAAGATCCAGATCGCCGAGGAGTTCGGCGTGAGCCGCTTCAAGGTGGCCAGGGTCCTCGAGACCGCCCTGGAGCGCGATCTCGTACGGATCGAGATCCGGGTGCCCGCCGAGCTCGACGCGGAGCGCTCCGACGCACTGCGCGCCCGGTACGGCTTGCGGCACGCGGTCGTGGTCGAGTCCCCGGCCGACGCGGCCGAGGACGCCCCGGACCCGGAGAACCTGGGCGCGGTCGCCGCCGACCTGCTGGGCGAGCTGGTCAACGAGGGCGACGTGCTGGGCCTGGCCTGGGGGCGCTCGACGATCCACATGGCGGCGGCCCTGCACCGGCTGCCGCCGTGCACCGTCGTCCAGCTGACCGGCGTGTACGACGCGGGGACCGCCGAGCGCGGCTCCGTGGAGGCCGTGCGCCGGGCCGCCCAGGTCTCGGGCGGCGACGCGCACCCCATCTACGCCCCGATGCTGCTGCCCGACCCGGCCACGGCCGCCGCGCTGCGCAACCAGACCGGCATCGCCCGCGCCTTCGAGTACTTCGACAAGGTGACCGTCGCCGCCGTGTCCATCGGCTCCTGGGAGCCGGGCATCTCCACGGTCCACGACATGCTGACGGACGACGAGCGGGCCCACTACGCCTCGCTCGGCGTCGCCGCCGAGATGTCCGCGCACCTCTTCGACAAGGACGGCCGCCGGGTCGGCCGCGACCTCGGCGAGCGCTGCATCACCGTGGAGGCCGACCGGCTGCGCCGGATCCCCGAGGTGGTGGCCATCGCCGGCGGCCTGCGCAAGGCCTCCGCGATCGGCGCGGTGCTGCGCTCCGGGCTGGTCACCAGCCTGGTGACGGACACGGCCGTCGCCGACTACCTGCTCACCGAGTCGGCCCCGGGGCTGCGGCCGGCGCTGGACCGGGCGGACCCTGACACCGACGCGGCCTGACCGGCCGGGCCGCCCGGTCGGCCCACCGCGCGGGGATTCGCGTACAAAACGGATATTTGACAGCATCGGCGGCATGATCCTCCGGAACGCGTCCTCGCATCTGCGCCGTCTCGTGAGGGCTGTGGGGGCCGTCGGGGCACTGTTCCTCTGCGTCGCCCTGGTGGGCGCCGCCGCCGGATGCGCGGGCGGGAAGAGCGCCGCCCCCGGCACCGCCGCCCCGGCCTCGGCCCCCGCGGCCGCCTCGCCCGCCGCCACGGCCGCCCCCGGCTGGGCGAAGGGCATGCCGGCCGTCCCGGTCGCCGAACTGCCCCCGCAGGCCCGGGACACCCTGCTGCTCATCGACCGCGGCGGGCCCTTTCCGTACCGCCAGGACGGCACGGTCTTCGGGAACTTCGAGAAGCTGCTGCCCCGTCAGAAGCGCGGCTACTACCACGAATACACCGTGCGCACCCCGGGGGAGCGCGACCGCGGGGCGCGCCGGATCGTGACCGGGCGCGGCGGCGAGATCTACTACACGGACGACCACTACAACTCGTTCAAGGCGGTTCTCCGATGACCCTGGACCCCCAGCCGCTGGCCCCCGCCGTGGCGGCCGCCCGGGACGCGGGCCGGACCGTGATCGTCCTGGGCCTGGACGGCGTACGGACGAAGGCCGCGCTCATGGAGCGGTGCGCCCGGGAACTCGCGCTGCCGGACCGGTTCGGGCGCAACTGGGACGCGCTCGCCGACGTGCTCACCGAGACCGGCTGGTACCCCGACGGCGCGGGGCGCGTGCTGCTCGCCGTCACCCACTGGCGCGGGTACGCGCGGGCCCGGCCGGGGGACTGGGAGACCTTCCGGGAGGTGCTGGAAGGCGCCGCGGACTACTGGGACGCGGCCGAGTCCGCGGCGGAGGGCGGCCTGTCCGTGCTGCTGGCGCAGGAGGATCCGCCGCCCGCGGCCCGCCGCCGCACCGCCTGACGCGACGGTGCCGGGGGCGGACGCGGGCCGGCGCCCGGGTCCCGGGCGGGGCGGATCAGGCCCCGGGCTGCCACGGGGGCGTACGGCCCCAGGACCACACCGGGACGTCCGCCGCGTCCACCGGGGGCGGGTTCGGCCCCGAATAGATCAGCGCCATCCTCGTGCCCCATTCGATGTAGTACGCGAAGACGCCGCGGAACTCCGGGTCCGCCGGCAGCCCGACCTCGTCCGCCGTGTCCATCAGCAGGTCCACCCAGCGGCGGCGCTGCTGCTCGGTGATGCCGCGGCCCAGGTGGCGGGAGGCCATGTGCGCGTGGCCGCCGTGGTGCCCGGTGTAGGCGGCCGGACCGCCGAACACCTCGCCGAGCCAGCGCGCCACGTGCCGCGGGTGCCCCGGATCCATGCCGGCGAAGACCGGGCGCAGGACGTCGTCCTGCAGGACGTGCCCGTAGAAGGCGTCGGCGAGGCGGTCCAGGGCCTCCTCGCCGCCCATCCACTCGTAGATCGTGGGTGTGCTCACTGCCGTCCGGCCGCCTTCCCGACGCCCGTCACGTCCGTGGTCGTGTAGTGCTGCATTTCCTCGATGGCCGCCACGTACGTCTTGATCGCGTCGAAGAAGGGCGGGAACTGCCCGCCCTTGCGGAAGCCCTGGAGGTGGTCCGCGACCGAGGTCCAGCGGATCCGCAGGACGTACCGCTCGGGCTCCTCCTCGCAGCGGGCGAGTTCGTAGTCGATGCACTCGGTGGCGGCCGCCAGCGACTCCGCGGCCCGGCGGTAGGAGTCCTCGAAGGCCTGCTGGTCGGACAGTGCGATCCGGTAGCGGATGTACTCGACGGTCGTGGTCATGTGCTGCCTCTCCCTGTGCCGGCTGTCGCAGCCACCCTCCCGGCACCGGGGCGGCGCGTCAGCGGATCCGGTCAATCCGAGCCGGACTCCCGGGAATCGGGGCCCCGGTCGCGGACCCGCCCGACGTGTTCGAGGGATGCGCGCAGCTCTGCCAGCCAGTCGTCGGTGTTGCGGCCGACCAGGCGCACGCACCACGCGAGCGCGTCCGCCCGGCTGCGGGCCACGCCGCCGGCGACCAGGGTGTCCAGCACCTGGCGCTCCGACTGGCGCAGCCGGGTCATCACCGGCACCGCGAGGTGGGTGAAGAGCGTGCGCTCCGACCCGCTCTCCACCCCCCAGGCGACCTTCCGGCGGTAGAGCTGCTCGGCCTCGCGGGCCACCTCGATACGGCGGGCGCGGGTGCGCTCGCGGAACTCCCCCACCGCCTCGTCGGCCGGTATGCGCCCGATGACGGTGATCTCCTCGCGGTCGACCACCACCTCCACCAGCGTTTCGTAGACGTCTTCCGGCAGGCGGCCGGCGAACCAGCCGCGGAGCTCTTCACGCTGTTCGGCTGTAATCATGTAATCAACGTTGCACCCGCGGGCCCGGTGATCGCAAGGGGCGGAGCGCACGCGGACGCGTGGCGGCGCGAAACGACGACTTCAGGAAGTCGCCGCGCGCGCCTGCGGCCCGTGTGACCGGTCAAGTAGGGTATTTGCCCGGGGCAGTTGGGCGGGGGAGGCGCAGATGGCTCGCGGAGTCCTGCCGGAGGGGTCCACCAGGGAAGTCTCCGAAGCGATCGACGTGCTGATCTCCCTGTTCTTCGAGTCCTTACCCCGGCGGGACCAGCGGAACTGGGCCCGCGTCTACCTGAACGGACTCGTCTCCGCCACCGGCAAGAAGACGATCCGCAACATCGCCGGCTCCGGCCCCGGATCCGTCGAACAGAGCCTCCAGCAGTTCATCAGCAAGTCGCCGTGGGACTGGACCCCGGTGCGCCGGGCCCTGGCCCGCCACCTCGAAGCCACCGCCCGGCAGCCCCTGGCCTGGGTGGTCCGGCCCCTGGTCATCGAGAAGGCGGGGGACCGCTCCGTCGGGGTCGGCCGGCAGTTCGTCCCCCAGCTCGGCCGCACCGCCAACTGCCAGCAGGCCAACGGCATCTGGCTCGCCTCGAGCGAAGCCGGATTCCCCGTCGAATGGAGCCTCGCGCTCCCCGGCGCCTGGACCACCGAGCTGCTGCGCCGCCGGGCCGGCATCCCCGACACCGCCCGCTCCCTGACGCCCGCCCAGGACGCCGTCCAGGCCGTCCGGCGGATGGCCGCCGGCTGGGAGCTCCAGCGCAGGCCCGTGGTCATGGAGGTCTGCAACGCGGAGTTCCTGCCCTGCGTCGAGGCCTTCGCCCTCCAGGACATCCCGTTCGTCCTCAAGGTCGGCGGCTCCCTGCGCGTGGCCTTCGGCGGCCCTTCCGGCGCGGACCGCCACGCGCCCGAAGGGCCCCGTACGCCCGGCACCCGCACGTACGGGGCCCATGCGCCCGGGGCCCGAACGCCCGCAGCCCCGGCGGGGCTGCCGACGGGCGCACTCCCCAAGGCCGGGCTGCGCACCGCGTCCGCCCGCGAGGTCATCGACTCCCTGCGCTCGCAGCGCCGCGTCGTCGAATGGACCCGGCACGGCTGCGCCGAGGGCGCCGTGACCCTGCTGACCTCGGCCGCCGTCCTCCCCGCCCCCTGCGACGAGCGGACCGGGTCCGCCGCCCCGCTGCTGCTCCTCGGCGCCTGGACCGAGTCCTCCCTGCTGCCCACGGAATTCTGGATCACCAACATCGGCGACCGCCCGCTCGCCCAGCTCTTCCTGCTCGCCAAGCTCACCGACCGGGTCGCGCTCGACTTCGCGGAGATCTGCGAGCCGGTCGGCATCCGCGACTTCGAGGGCCGCTCCTTCCGCGGCTGGCACCACCACGCCACCCTCGCGAGCGTCGCGCACGCGGCCACCCTGTTGGCCGCCCGCCCCCGGGCCGCCGCGCCCGCCGCCGCGGCCCCGCCGAACGGCCTGCGCACGCCGTTCCACCCCCGCAGCAGGCCTTTGGTCCCGTAGGAACGGACCACCCGGCCCGGTATGTCCTGGACGATCGTCCCGGGCGGCACACCGGGCCGGACGTGGGAGAATGAAGTACGTGCGTTTTCCCCGGCTTCTGCCGGGGCGACCTGGGTTACCTCCGACCGACTGGGATGTTCAGCACGTGCGTTTCCTCAATGACCTGAAGCCGCCGTACGACCTGACGTACGACGACGTATTCATGGTGCCGAGCCGCTCTGCGGTGGGTTCCCGGCAGGGTGTCGACCTCTCCTCGCCCGACGGCACCGGCACCACCATCCCGCTCGTGGTCGCGAACATGACCGCCATCGCGGGCCGCCGGATGGCCGAGACCGTCGCCCGCCGCGGCGGCATGGTCGTCATCCCGCAGGACATCCCGATCGAGGTCGTCACCGACGTCATCTCCGGGGTCAAGACCCGCCACCTCGTGCTCGACACCCCGATCACCCTGGCGCCCACGCAGACCGTCGCCGACGCCCTCTCGCTGCTGCCCAAGCGGGCGCACGGAGCCGGCGTCGTCGTCGACGCGGAGCAGCGCCCGATCGGCGTCGTCACCGAGCACGACCTCTCCGGAGTGGACCGCTTCACGCAGCTCTCCGAGGTCATGTCGAAGGAGCTCCTGCTCCTCGACGCCGACATCGACCCCCGCGAGGCCTTCAACCGCCTCGACGCCGGGCACCGCAAGCTCGCGCCCGCGGTGGACGGGGACGGCCGGCTCGTCGGCATCCTCACCCGCAAGGGTGCGCTGCGCGCGACCCTCTACACCCCGGCGACCGACGCCGCCGGCAAGCTGCGCATCGCCGCCGCCGTCGGCATCAACGGCGACTTCGTGGCCAAGGCCAAGCAGCTGCTCGACGCGGGCGTGGACACCATCGTCATCGACACCGCGCACGGCCACCAGGAGTCGATGATCACCGCGATCAAGGCCGTGCGGGCCCTCGACCCGCAGGTCCCGATCGTCGCGGGCAACATCGTCGCCGCCGAGGGCGTCAAGGACCTCATCGACGCCGGCGCGGACATCATCAAGGTCGGTGTGGGCCCCGGCGCCATGTGCACCACCCGCATGATGACCGGCGTGGGCCGCCCGCAGTTCTCCGCGGTGCTGGAGTGCGCGGCCGAGGCCAAGAAGTACGGCAAGCACGTGTGGGCCGACGGCGGTGTCCGCCACCCGCGCGACGTCGCCATGGCGCTCGCCGCCGGTGCGTCCAACGTGATGATCGGCTCGTGGTTCGCCGGTACGTACGAGTCCCCGGGCGACCTCCAGCAGGCCGCCGACGGCCGCCTGTACAAGGAGTCCTTCGGCATGGCCTCCGCCCGCGCGGTGCGCAACCGCACCAGCGAGGAGTCCGCCTACGACCGCGCCCGCAAGGCGCTGTTCGAGGAGGGCATCTCCACCTCGCGGATGTTCCTCGACCCGCAGCGCCCGGGCGTCGAGGACCTGATCGACTCGATCATCGCCGGTGTCCGCTCCTCCTGCACCTACGCCGGTGCGGGCTCGCTGGCCGAGTTCGAGGAGAAGGCCGTCGTCGGCATCCAGTCCGCGGCGGGCTACGCCGAGGGCAAGCCGCTGCACGCCAGCTGGAGCTAGTACCCGTTACCGGGCCCGCCAGGGCCCGTCCCGCGGCCCCCGCGTCCCCGTACTCCGGTACGGGCGGAAGCGGGGGCCGCGGGCGTGCCGGGCGGGTTTCAGGGGTACGCGGGCGCGAACCCCTCCTTGCGCAGGGACTCCGCGACGGCCGTGCCCAGTGCGGCGTGCCCGGCGTCGTTGGGGTGCAGCCCGTCCGCGAGGTGCTCCGGGCCGAGCACGGGCAGCCCCGGCAGCAGGGCCAGGCGCCGGTCCCCGGCCAGGATCCGGTCGCGTACCGCCCGCTCCATCGCCGCCCGCAGCTCCGCGAGCGTGGCGCCCAGCCGGTTCGGCGTCGCTTCGGCGTCCGGCCGGACGACGGGGGAGACCAGCAGCAGCGGGGTCTCGGGATGGCCCTGGCGGACCAGGTCGAGGAAGGTCCGCGTGGTCTCGTACAGCAGCGGTACCGAGTAGGGAATGCGAGACCAGCAGTTGGTGCCGAACGCCAGGGTGATCAGGTCGGCCGGGAGCGTGGCCAGCTGCTCGGCCGTGGGGAGCTCCCCGCGCGCCGCGCCGGCGTAGCCGAGGTTCACCGTGTCCAGGCCGAGCGCCCGGCCCGCGACCGCGGGCCAGCCGTGGGCCGGGCGGGTCGACCACCACCCCTCCGTGATCGAGTCGCCGTGCACCACCCAGCGCGGCGTGGGCGGCGCGGGCAGCAGCGGGCCGCCCAGCCCGCGCAGGCCGAGGATCAGCGGGGACTGGGTTTCCGGCGGGTGGACCGTGTACGGCCCCCGGCCCGGCGGCAGGGCGATGCGCACGACGGATTCCTCCGCCGGCTCCGTGAACAGCTCCCGCAGCATGCCGTGGCGGTTCCACAGGGCAAAGACGTGCGCCAGGTCCCGCAGGGCGTCGGTCGGCCCGGGCACGGTCGCGCGGTAGCGGATCTCCACCGCCCGGGTGCCCGGCCCGGCGTCGAACTCCAGCCGGACGCCTATCGGCAGGGTCGCGCGCTCGCCGGTGTCCCACGGCAGCCGCATGGAGTCCGCCGGGTCGGCCCGGACCACCCGGCCGCCCTCCAGCCAGGCCACCCCGCGCAGGAAGGGGAGCGGATCGAGCCAGCCGTCCCGGCCCTCCCCGCCGGCTCTGCCGTCCCGGTCGTCCCGGCCCTCGCGCACTGCGCTCAACGCTCGCCTCCGATCGTCGGATACGGGAACTTCACTCCCACGCCGCCGTCCACCACCAAGGTCTGCCCAGAGATGTACGCCGCCATGGGTGAGGAGAGGAAAAGGAGCACGGAGGCGATGTCGGACGGCTCCGCGACCCGGCCCAGCGGGGCGTTGGCGGCGTTGCGGGCCCGGCCCCCGGCGCCGAGCAGCGCGCCGACCCGGGGTGTCCACACCACCCCCGGTGCGACGGCGTTGACCCGTATCCCGCGCGGGCCGAGCTCGACCGCCGCCGAGCGGACCAGGGAGACGAGGGCGGCCTTCGCGGCGCCGTACGCGGCGTGCAGCGGCGCGGCCGTCAGCCCGGAGACGGAGGCGACGAAGGCGAGGGTGCCGCCGCCGGCGGCCGCCAGGGCCGCGCCGCCGTACTGGACGGTCAGCCAGGCGTGCCGCAGCACGATGTCGAAGTGCCAGTCCCAGGCCTCGTCGTCGAGCTCGTCGAGGGCGGCGTAGCGGGCCATGCCGACGATGTCGACGACGCCGTCCGGCGGGCCGCCGAGCAGGCCGGGAGCGGCGGCGAAGAGCTCGCGTACGGCCGCGCGCCCGGTGACGTCCGCGCGGTACGCGACCCCGCCGGTCTCGGCGGCCACGGCCCCGGCCCGCGGCCCGTCGAGGTCCACGCACAGCACCCGGGCCCCGGCCGCGGCGAGTGCGTGGGCGCTCTGCCGGCCGATGCCGTTGCCCGCGCCGAGCAGGACGAAGCGCCGGCCGTCGAGGCGGTGGAGGCGGGCGTAGTCGGGCACGGGGGAGGTGTCGGGCTCCGCCGGTCCGGGGCCGGCGGCGGGGCCGCCTGCGGGCGCGCTCACCGAGGGGTCCGGTCCGGGCGGGGCTCGTACCGTGCCAGTTCGGGGATGACCTCCTTGCCGAGGACCTCCAGGGTGCGCAGGATCTCCCGGTGCTCCAGGTACCCCCACTGGACGTAGCAGATCAGCTGGTCCACGCCGAGGTCGGCGTACCGCTTGGCCTTGCGGACGATCGTCTCCGCGTCGCCGATGAGGATCATGTCCCCGTCGTCGAACTCCCTTACCGGGACGGCGCCTTCGAGGATCGGCCGCAGCAGCGGGAAGGCGCGGTCGCGCTCGTCGGGGGAGAGGTGGGGGAGCTCCCAGTCGAGGGTGAACCGGGCGAGGTTGCCGTACCACCAGGCGACCGAGTCCCAGACGCGGGCGGACGGAGCGGTCCGCGGCCCGGTCGCGTGGACCAGCGTGTAGGCCGCGACCCGGTCGGTGGTGACGTCCGTCAGCGGGGACGGGGTGCGGCCCGCCGCGCGGTACGCCGTGATCTGCCGGGCCATCTCCGCCAGCGGTTGCATGATCGAGAAGGACAGCAGTCCGAGGCCGGCGGCCCCCGCGACCTGCGCCGATCCCGGCGAGGTGGCGGCCATCCAGGCCGGCGGGTGCGGATCCTGGACGGGCTTGGGGGTGACCATGCGGCGGGGGAAGGAGAAGCGCGGGGATGCGTAGGCGAAGTACTCCTCGCGCCACATGTCGGTGACGATCCCGATCGCCTCGCGCCAGTCGTCCCGCGAGCGCTCGCGGTCGACGCCGAACGCCGCCTGCTCCATGGGCGTGGAGCGGCCGGTGCCCCACTCCACGCGGCCGCCCGAGAGCACGTCCACGGCGGCGACCTTCTCCGCGATGCGCTGCGGGGGAGTGAAGCCGAAGGGGGTGAGGGTCACTCCGAAGCCGAGGCGGATCCGCTCCGTCAGCGCCGCGAGGTGGCCGAGCAGGACCTCGGGGGCGGGGCAGTGCGAGCGGCCCTCGCGGAAGTGGTGCTCGACCGCCCAGACGGTCCGGAAGCCCATCCGGTCGGCCAGCCGGATCTGCTCGACGGCCTCGCGGTAGGCGCGCTGCTCGGCCGCCCGCTGGCCGTGCGGATGGGGTCCGTGCCAGGGCCTCGGCACGTCGATCTCGTAGAGCACGTCCAGGTCCACGGCAGCCTCCCGAGAGCCTTGCGTCGGTGGTCGGGGCGGGCGCACAGTGCGGCAGATCTGACGAACTGTCAAGGGTCTCCGGAGGCGGTAGCGGAGAGTGAGTGCGCATTGATCGATCGCTCTCGTGCAACAAACAACCATCTCGGGCAGATGCGCGCAATGATCGTGCGCCATTGTGCAAAGATGGTGCATTACGGGCGGGAACCCCCAGCTCGTAGGCTCACTCGCTGTACGTGGAGTGGTGCGACTGCCTGCTCGGCGGTCCCCGGCATGCTCCTGCTCTGATTCAGGTCCGCCCTGCTCCGGATTCGCCGCGGTCGACGCCACCCCACTCCCCCCGCAGCGACAAGGAGTCCCCCCGTGCTGGACAACGGCCAGGCGCCGCCCCTCACCAAGCCTGCGCGCACCGGCAGCCCCCTCATGCGGCGCAAGCCGGTGGAGCTGCTCGTCGCCGAGGGCGGCCAGGGCGAGGGCGGTGCGCTCAAGCGCTCCCTCACCATGTGGCAGCTGACGATGATCAGCATCGGCGCGACCCTGGGCACCGGCATCTTCGTCGTGCTCGGCGAGGCCACCCCGGTCGCCGGCCCGGCCGTCTGGATCGCCTTCATCGTCGCGGGCCTCACCGCGCTCTTCTCGGCCCTGTCCTACGCGGAGCTGGCCGGCTCCATACCCGTCTCCGGGTCCTCGTACTCGTACTCGTACGCCACCATGGGCGAGCTCGTCGCCTGGGTCTGCGGCTGGTGCCTGGTGCTCGAGTACGGCGTCTCCGTCGCGGCCGTGGCCGTCGGCTGGGGCCAGTACCTGAACGAGCTGCTGGACGGCACCATCGGGCTGACCATCCCCGAGACCTTCTCCGCCCCGCTGGGCGAGGGCGGCTACATCAACCTGCCGGCCCTCGTCGTGGTCATGCTGTCCATGGTGTTCCTGCTCCGCGGCGCCCGTGAGAGCGCGCGGGTGAACTCGATCATGGTGGGCGTCAAGATCGTCACCCTGGTGCTGTTCTGCGTCATCGGCTTCATGGGCATCAAGGCCGGCAACTACACCCCGCTCGCCCCGCTCGGCGTCACCGCGATCAGCACCGCCGCCTCCATGCTCTTCTTCTCGTACATCGGCTTCGACGCCGCCTCCACGGCCGGCGAGGAAGCCAAGAACCCGAAGAAGGACCTGCCCCGCGCGATCATGCTCTCGCTGCTGATCGTCACCGTGCTGTACTGCCTCGTCGCGTTCGTCGCCGTCGGCGCCATGCCGTGGGAGAAGTTCGAGGGCAGCGAGGCCGCCCTGGCGCAGATCATGGAAGACGTCACCGGCCACAGCTTCTGGAGCGTCGTCCTCGCCGCCGGCGCCGTCGTCGCCATCGCGAGCGTCGTCTTCGCCGTGCTGTACGGCCAGACCCGCATCCTCTTCGCGATGGCCCGCGACGGCCTGATCCCCAAGGTCTTCGCCAAGGTCGACCCCAAGACCGGCACCCCGCGCGCCAACACGATCATCGTCTGCCTCTTCTGCGGAATCCTCGCCGCGACCATTCCGCTCAGCGAGCTCGCCAACGCCACCAGCATCGGCACCCTCTTCGCGTTCGGCCTGGTCAACATCGCCGTGGTGATCCTGCGCTACAAGCGCCCCGACATGAACCGCACCTTCAAGGTCGCGCTCTTCCCGGTCACCCCCATCCTGGGCTTCGTCTTCTGCGGCTACCTGATGACCAAGCTGCCCCTCGCCACCTGGCTGGCCTTCGGTGGCTGGATGGCCGCCGGGTTCGTGATCTACTTCTTCTACGGCATGCGCCGCTCCAGCCTGGCCACTGTGGCCGCCGAGGCCACTGAACAGAAGTGATCCGCCCGCTTTGCGACTGAACGATCTCGACGAACGCATCGTCCACGCCCTCGCCGAGGACGCCCGCCGGTCCTACGCCGACATCGGCTCCGAGGTCGGCCTGTCCGCGCCCGCCGTCAAGCGGCGCGTGGACCGGCTCAGGGCGGAAGGCGCCATCACCGGATTCACCGTCCGGGTCGACCCCGCCGCCATGGGCTGGGAGACCGAGGGCTTCATCGAGATCTACTGCCGCCACAACACCTCGCCGGACGACATCCGGCGAGGTCTGGAGCGGTACCCCGAGGTGGTGTCCGCGTCGACCGTCACCGGCGACGCGGACGCCCTCGTCCAGATCTTCGCCTCGGACATGAGGCACTTCGAACGGGTCCTGGAACGGATCGCCGGCGAGCCGTTCGTGGAGCGCACCAAGTCCGTCCTGGTGCTCTCCCCCCTGCTCAGGCGCTTCACCTCCGGCGCGCCCGGCTAGCCGGTCCCGGGCCCTGTCTCGCCGACGGGACACCCGCCCACGGGCCACCCAGGGCCACCTCCGCGATCAGCCCCGCGGGTACTCCGGGTGCCACGGCAGCACCCGGAAGTCGCCCGTGCCCGCCTTCGTCCGCTCGAACGGCGCCGAGCTGGTGCACGGCGGCACGTCGTGGGCCGTCGGGTCGTTCGTGGCCGCCCAGCTGTACCCGAGCCGGTCGCGCTTGCCGTCGTCCGTCACGGAGATGCCCACGCGCTTGCCCTTCGAGGGGCCGAGCACGCCGTCCGAGCGGGTGACGATCCCACTGACCACGGCGGTCCTGCCGCCCGTCATCAGGCAGTCGACCCGCACGTCCGCCGAGCCGCCCCAGTCCGACCCCGGCACGTAGTGGCTGAAGCGGAAGGTGCCCGTGGCGGCGTTCGGATTCCTGTTGTCCTTCGCCGCGAGGTGCGCGTCGAAGGTGAACGTGATGTCGTCCCCGGCCGGGCGGTACAGCTTCGCCGTACCGGTCAGCGCCGCCGCCTCGCGCGGCCCGCCGCGGTCCGGCGCCTGCTCCCCCGAAGCGAGGGCGGAGCCGGCCGCCCCCGCGGTCAGCAGCAGCGCGAGGCACACGGCAGAGGTCTTGGTGCGGAGGTTCATCACGGGCCCTTTCGGCAGGTCGGCGGGGGCGTTCCCCGGTGACTCCCACTCTCGTGGCCGGGCCCCCGCCGGGCGTCACACCGAGGTACGGACCGCCTCCGCCGCGTGGCGGTCCCCGGGTACTCCTCCGGGCTGACGAGGGGCACGCAACAAATCGCCGTCCGGCGTGCATAACGCGCAACGAATCGTTCAGCGGCGTGCAATGGTCGCGCCTTGTCCGGGCCGAAGAGCGCACCGTACGGTCTAAAGGTCCCCCAGGAACCCCCTTTCGCCTCAGAGGTCGCTCATGCCCCAGCTGCGCACCGCCCTTCTTCAGAGCTCCGGACGGCTCGGCGACGTCGCCGAGAACCTGAAGGTGCTCGAAGAGGCCGCCGAGCGTGCCGCGGGCGCCGGAGCCGGCCTCCTCGTCGCCCCGGAGATGTTCCTGACCGGGTACGCGATCGGCGAGGACGTGCCGAAGCTGGCCGAGGCGAGCGACGGGATGTCCGCGCGGGCCATCGGCGAGATCGCCCGCCGTCACGGCGTGGCCGTGCTCTACGGCTACCCGGAGCGCGAGGGCGAGGCCGTGTACAACTCGGCGCAGCTCATCGGCCCCGACGGGACCTCGCTGGCGAACTACCGCAAGACCCATCTCTTCGGCTGCTTCGAGCAGGACAGCTTCGTCCCCGGCGACGTGCCGGTGGTCCAGGCCGAGCTCGGCGGACTGCGGGTCGGGATCATGATCTGCTACGACGTCGAGTTCCCGGAGAACGTCCGCGCCCACGCGCTGGCCGGTACGGACCTGCTGCTGGTGCCGACCGCACAGATGCACCCGTTCCAGTTCGTCGCCGAGCACCTCGTCCCGGTACGGGCCTTCGAGAGCCAGATGTACGTCGCGTACGTCAACCGGACCGGCCCGGAGGGGGAGTTCGAGTTCGTCGGCCTGAGCTGCCTGGCCAGTCCCGACGGAGTCACCCGGACCCGCGCCGGACGCGGGGAGGAAATGGTGTTCGGCGAGGTGGACCCGGAGCTGCTCGCCGCTTCGCGCGAGAACAACCCGTACCTCCGCGACCGCCGCCCCGGCCTCTACGCCTCGCTCGTCTGACCCCCTCCGCTTCAGCACCCCTGCCCGCAAGGAGCCGTACCCCCATGACGTCCACGGTCCCCACCGCCGTCCCGCACGCCGACGGCCAGCCGCCGATCACGATGTTCGGCCCGGACTTCCCGTACGCGTACGACGACTTCCTCGCGCACCCCGCGGGCCTCGGGCAGATACCCGCGACCGAGCACGGCGCCGAGGTCGCGGTCATCGGCGGCGGCCTGTCCGGCATAATCTCGGCGTACGAGCTCATGAAGATGGGCCTCAAGCCCGTCGTCTACGAGGCGGACCAGATCGGCGGACGGCTGCGGACCGTCGGCTTCGAGGGCGCCGGCACCGAGGAACTGACCGCGGAGATGGGCGCCATGCGCTTCCCGCCGTCCTCGACCGCGCTCCAGCACTACATCGACCTCGTCGGCCTGAAGACGGAGCCCTTCCCGAACCCGCTGGCCGAGGCCACCCCCTCGACGGTCGTGGACCTCAAGGGCGAGACGCACTACGCCGAGACCATCGCCGACCTCCCGCAGGTCTACCGCGACGTCGCCGACGCGTGGAACGCCTGCCTCGACGAGGGCGCCGACTTCTCCGACATGAACACCGCGATGCGCGAGCGGGACGTCCCGCGCATCCGCGAGATCTGGGCGAAGCTCGTCGAGAAGCTCGACGACGAGACCTTCTACGGGTTCCTCTGCAAGTCGGAGGCCTTCAAGTCCTTCCGCCACCGGGAGATCTTCGGCCAGGTCGGCTTCGGCACCGGCGGCTGGGACACCGACTTCCCGAACTCCATCCTGGAGATCCTCCGCGTCGTCTACACCGAGGCCGACGACCACCACCGCGGCATCGTGGGCGGCTCGCAGCAGCTGCCGCTGCGCCTGTGGGAGCGCGAGCCCGAGAAGATCGTGCACTGGGCCCCGGGCACGTCCCTGTCCTCGCTGCACGACGGCACCCCGCGCCCGGCCGTGACCCGTCTGCACCGCACCGCGGGCAACCGCATCACGGTCACCGACGCCTCCGGCGACATCCGCACGTACCGCGCGGCGATCTTCACCGCGCAGTCCTGGATGCTGCTGTCCAAGATCGCGTGCGACGACTCGCTCTTCCCGATCGACCACTGGACGGCGATGGAGCGCACCCACTACATGGAGAGCTCGAAGCTCTTCGTGCCGGTGGACCGGCCGTTCTGGCTGGACAAGGACGAGCAGACCGGCCGCGACACCATGTCGATGACGCTGACCGACCGGATGACCCGCGGCACGTACCTGCTGGACAACGGCCCGGACAAGCCGGCCGTGATCTGCCTGTCGTACACCTGGTGCGACGACAGCCTGAAGTGGCTGCCGCTGTCCGCGAACGAGCGGATGGAGGTCATGCTGAAGTCGCTCGGCGAGATCTACCCGAACGTCGACATCCGCCGCCACATCATCGGCAACCCGGTGACCGTGTCGTGGGAGAACGAGCCGTACTTCATGGGCGCGTTCAAGGCGAACCTGCCGGGGCACTACCGCTACCAGCGCCGCCTGTTCACCCACTTCATGCAGGACCGGCTGCCCGAGGACAAGCGGGGCATCTTCCTCGCGGGCGACGACATCTCCTGGACGGCCGGCTGGGCCGAGGGCGCCGTGCAGACCGCGCTGAACGCCGTGTGGGGCGTCATGCACCACTTCGGTGGCGAGACGGACGCGACGAACCGGGGCCCCGGCGACCTGTACGACGAGATCGCGCCGGTCGAACTCCCCGAGGACTGATCACCCGGTCCCCCCGAACCCGGGCCGCCGCCGTGCGCATGGAGCCTGCACGGCGGCGGCCCGTTCTCATGCCCGGGCGCGGGTCGCACCGTCGCCCGGCACCGGTCAACCGCTACCCGTCATCCGCACAGCTGGACCGGGCGCTCGCAGCGCGCGGCGACGGGGGTGAGCAGACAGCGCCCGACCAGTCCCACGCCCGCGTCGAGCGACTCCCTGAACTCGTCCGCCAGGTCCGGTGATCCGCGCAGGCTCCACAGCAGCCGGGCGGAGGCCCAGGCAGCGTCGCGGGCGCGCTGGAGCGACCACGAGCCCAGCAGATGGGTGAGCGGGTCGGCGATCTGGAGCAGGTCGGGGCCCGGCATCAGCTCCTCGCGGATGCGCTCCTCCAGCGCCACCAGGGTCTCGCCGACCTGGTCGAAGTCCCTTTCGAGGGCGGGCGGATCGCAGTGCAGGGTCCGGCAGGTGGTGACCACCGCGAGCGCGAGGTCGTGGCCGATGTGGGCGTTGATCCCGGCCAGCGCGTGCTGGAGCGGCCGGACGCCGGGGTGGCGGCGGTACTGGAACAGCGGCCGCCAGCAGGCGGGCGCGCGGTCCCCGTCGGCGGCCGCCTCCACCGCGGCCAGGTAGCGTTCCGCGAACCGCGCGGCCAGCGTCGCGGCGGTCCGCCGCACCGGGAACTCCCCCGATCTGATCCGCCGTTGCAGTTCCTCGGTGACGGCGAGGTACACGCGGTTGAAGACCGCGACGCCGTCGTGCGGGGGGAGCCGTTCGTCCAGCGCGCGCATCCGCGTGAGTACTGCATCCATGGGGGCAGGTTCGCAGCATGCGGTGCGGGTACGGGGAACTTGGCCGGGTGCTTCCCCGGTTCGGGCGAACGCGTCCCGGACACCGGCTAGGGGGTCGCGCGCTCGTCGTAGGCGGAGGTGCCCGAGTCCAGCAGGGGTTCCTGCTCCTTGAGGTGCGCCGGGGCGAAGAGGCGCAGTGCGTGGTAGCCGGTGATGACCACGATCGTGCCGAGGGCGATGCCGCCGAGTTCGAAGTTGTCCGAGATCTGCAGCTTCACCCCGCCGACGCCGATGATGATGCCGGCGGCGGCCGGGACCAGGTTCAGCGGATTGCGCAGGTCCACCCGGCCGTTGAGCCAGATCTGGGCGCCGAGCAGGCCGATCATGCCGTAGAGGATGACGGTGATGCCGCCGAGCACGCCGCCGGGGATCGCCGCGACGACCGCGCCGAACTTGGGGCACACGCCGAACAGCAGGGCGAATCCCGCGGCGGCCCAGTAGGCGGCCGTGGAGTAGACGCGGGTCGCCGCCATCACGCCGATGTTCTCGGAGTACGTGGTGTTCGGCGGGCCACCGACTGCGGTCGACAGCATGGAGGCCGCGCCGTCGGCGGCGATCGCGGTGCCGAGCTTGTCGTCGAGCGGATCGCCGGTCATCTCGCCGACGGCCTTGACGTGTCCGGCGTTCTCGGCGATCAGCGCGATCACGACCGGCAGGGCGACCAGGATCGCCGACCACTCGAAGGCCGGTGCGTGGAACGACGGCAGCCCGAGCCAGTCGGCCCTGGCCACCCCGGAGAGGTCCAGCCGCCAGTGGTCGACGGCCTCGGCGCCGCCCGCGGTGGAGTGGATCTTCCCGAAGACCCGGTCGAAGACCCAGGAGATGCCGTACCCGAAGACCAGGCCCAGGAAGATCGCGATCCGCGACCAGAAGCCGCGCAGGCACACCACCGCCAGGCCGGTGAAGAGCATCACGAGCAGCGCGGTCCACTGGTCCTGCGGCCAGTACGTCGCCGCCGTCACCGGGGCGAGGTTGAAGCCGATCAGCATCACGACGGCGCCGGTGACCACCGGGGGCATCGCCGCGTGGATGACCCGGGCGCCGAAGCGCTGCACGGCCAGGCCGGCGAGGAACAGCGCGGCGCCCACCACGAACACCGCGCCCGTGACGGTCGCGCTGTCCCCGCCGGACGCGCGGATCGCGGCGGCCACACCGACGAAGGAGAGCGAGCAGCCCAGGTAGGACGGGATCCGGCCGCGGGTGGCGAGCAGGAAGATCGCCGTCGCGATGCCCGACATCATGATGGCGAGGTTCGGGTCCAGCCCCATCAGGACGGGGGCCACGAAGCTGGCGCCGAACATGGCCACGACGTGCTGGGCGCCGAGCCCGGCGGTGCGCGGCCACGACAGCCGCTCGTCCGGCCGCACCACCGCTCCGGGGGCGGGGGTCCGCCCGTCGCCGTGCAGGGTCCAGCCCACGCCGAGGCGCATGTTCCACTCCGTTTCCGCCCGGCTGCCGCCGGGGTGGTGCTGCTGCGGGCCGCGGCGCGGCCAGCCGTATCCTACGGTCGTATTCCTGCGGGTTCGTCCTGGTTGGACGCCTCGGAGGCGGCGGCCTCCCGGTTCGTACGCCCCTTCTGCCGCAGCACCGAGGCCCCCGCGGTCAGTGCGAAGGCGAGCAGCGTGACCAGCCCGAACGACACCACCAGGGAGGTGGCGTCGGCGACCGCGCCGATCGCGGAGGGGGCGATGAGCCCCGAGGTGTACGTGATGGTCGCGACGCCCGCGATGGCCTGCGCGGGGGCCGGGCCGCTGCGCGCGGCCGCGGCGAAGGCCAGGGGCACGACCACCGCGATGCCCAGCCCGATCAGCCCGAACCCGGCCAGCGCCGCCCCCGGATGGGAGGCGGTGACGACCAGGAGCCCGCCGGCGGTGGCGAGCAACCCGCCGGTCCGCACGGTGCGGACGGGCCCGAACCGGTCCACCACCCGGTCGCCCGCGAGCCGCGCCACGGCCATCGTGAGCGCGAAGGCGGTGGTGGAGGCGGCCGCGAGACCGGCGTCGGTGTGCAGGACGTCGCGCAGGTAGACCGCGGACCAGTCCAGGCTCGCGCCCTCCGCGAAGACGGCGCAGAAGCCGACGGCGCCGATGAGCAGGGCGGACCGGGGCGGCAGGGCGAAGTGCGGCGGCGGTTCCTCGCCGGGGGCGCTGCGCAGGTCCAGCACGCCGCGGCAGGCGAACAGCCCCAGGGCGGTGAGGACGAGGGCCGCGACCAGGTGGTGCAGGCGGGCGTCCGTACCTGCGTGGGCGGCGACCGTGCCGGCCGCCGATCCCAGCAGCGCGCCGACGCTCCACATGCCGTGCAGCGACGACATGATCGAGCGGCGCAGCCGGTTCTCGGTCTCGACGCCGAGGGCGTTCATCGCCACGTCGGACATCCCGGCCGTGGTGCCGTACACGAAGAGGGCGAAGCAGAGCGCGGGCAGCCCGGGGGCGAGGCTCGGCAGGGTGAGGGAGAGGGTCCACAGCGCCAGCAGGCCGGTCAGCGCGGTGCGGGCCCCGAAGCGGTGGTTGATCCGCCCGGCCAGCGGCATCGCGAGGGCCGCGCCGACGGCGGGGAAGGCGAGGGCCATCCCCAGGGCGCCCGCGCTGAGCGACGCGTGCTCCTGGATCCAGGGGATGCGGGTGGCGAAGCTTCCGGTCACCGCGCCGTGGACGCAGAAGACGGACGCGATGGCGAAGCGGGCGCGGCGCAGCCGCCGCGGGGTGAGGTCGGTGTCCCCAGTCATGGGCGTAAACTATCAGGGAACCTGCCTGATGATTAAGCCCCCCGCGTCACCCTCCGCAGAACCCCGCACCACGCCCGCAACACGCCCGCACCAACCAGAGCGAATCGAACCGGGAAGCCGCCTGTGAACCGAACTGTGGACCGAAGCGATAGTTTCTGGACCGTGCGTTCGATGTCTTCTGCCTCCCCGAGCACGGCCCGTGCGATCAACGACCGGCTGGCGCTGCGCCTCCTCCAGGAGGAAGGTCCCCTGACGGCGACCCAGCTCAAGGCGCTCACCGGCCTGTCCCGGCCGTCCGTCGCCGACCTCGTGGACCGGCTCTCCGCCTCCGGCCTGATCGAGATCGTGGGGGAGTCCGGGGAGCAGCGCCGCGGCCCCAACGCCCGCGTGTACGGGATCGTCGCCCGCCGCGCGCACCTCGCGGCCCTGGACGTCCGCACCGACAGCGCCACCGCCGTCGTCACGGACCTGCTGGGCCGCCCGCTCGCCCGGACCGAACTGCCCCCCGGCGCGGCCGGGGACGCGGTGGCCCAGCTGGAGCGCACCGCCCGGGAGGCGGGCGCCGGGGAGCTGCACACGGTTGTGATCGGCGCACCCGGCCTGGTGGCACCGGCCACGGGCGAACTGCGCAGCACCGCCGGCCTGCCGGCCTGGCACCGGGAACTGGTCGCCCTGCTCCAGGAGCGGCTGCCCGCCACCGTGCTGGTCGAGAACGAGACCAACCTGGCCGCGGTCGCCGAGCAGCGGCTCGGCGCCGCCCGCGACACCGAGTCCTTCGTCCTGCTGTGGCTGGGCGCCGGAGTGGGCGCCGCAGTGGTCCTCGACGGACGGCTGCGCCGCGGCGCCTCCGGCGGCGCCGGCGAGATCGGCTTCCTGCCGGTCCCCGGCACCGGCGGGCTGCCCTCGGCCACCGGCTGCGAGGGGGGCTTCCACGCCCTGGCCGGCCGGGCGGCCGTCGGGAGGCTCGCAGCGGAGCACGGATTCCGGGGCACGGCTGAGGAAGCCGTGGCGGGAGCCGCCGGTGAGGCGTTCCTCGACGCGCTCGCCGAGCGCCTCGCGGTCGGCGCGGCCGCGGTGGCCGCCGTGCTCGACCCGGGCTGTGTGGTGCTCGGCGGCGAGCTGGGCCTCGCCGGCGGCCCCGGCCTCGCCGACCGGGTCGCGGCCCGCCTGCTCACCCTGACCCCCGTCCCCACCGGGGTACGGGCCACCGCGCTGGGCGGTACCGCGGTCCTCGAGGGCGCCCGGCTGGTGGCCCGCGACGCCGCCCAGGACTCCGTGTTCACGACCGGCTGAGGGGGAGACCGTGCTGATCGACGAGGCCATGGACCGGTGGGACTTCCAGGAGGAGCACACCCTCGTGGTCCCCGCCCCGCCCGCGGACGTCTGGCAGGCGCTGCAGGAGCTGACGCCCGCCGACGTGCCGGTCGCCCGCCTGCTCATGGGCGTGCGCTCGCTGCCCGCCCGGCTCCGCGGCAGGACCGGTGCGACAGCGGACGGCGGCGCCAGGACGCTGCGCGACGCGCTCGCCGGTTCCTTCGTACCGCTGGCGGAACGGCCCGGCGAGGAGACCGTGTCGGGCGCCGCCGGGCAGTGGTGGAAGCCCGCGGCGCCCTTCGTCCGCCTCGACGGGCCGGAGCACTTCGGCCGGTTCGACGCCCGCGGCCACCTGAAGGCCGTCATCGGCTTCCGGGTGACGGCCCACCCGCGCGGCAGTCTGCTCTCCACGCGGACCCGGGTCCTCGCCCTCGACCCGCGCACCCGGCGGATCTTCGCGCCGTACTGGTACCTCCTCGCCCGCCCCTTCGGCGGAGTGATCCGCCGGGCCGTGCTGCGGGCCGTCAGCGCCCGTGCCCGGAGCTCTTCGCGCGCATGAACTCCGCGAACGCGGCCGTCCCCGCGGCGCGGTTCGGGGTCAGGTGGCCGCCGCGCCGGAAGGCCGCGAAGGTCTTGCCCGGCAGCCGGACCGGGAGTACCGGGCGGCGGCTGCCCGTGGCGCGCAGGTAGACGCGGGCCAGGTCCGTCATGGCCACCGCCTCGGGGCCGCCCAGGTCGGGGACCCGCCCGGCCGGCGGCAGGACGGCGAGCTCCGCCAGCCGGCGGGCGACCTCCGCGACGTCCAGCGGCTGGTCCCGGACCCCCGCCGGGGCCGCCAGGAAGGGCAGCTTCGACTGGGCCCGGAAGAACGTGGCGACCAGGTCGTGGAACTGCGTGGTGCGCAGGATCGTGTACGGCAGGCCCGAGGCCTCGATCTGCTGCTCGACCCGGTACTTCGTCCGGTAGTAGCCGAGCGGCACCTCGTCCACGCCCACGATCGAGATGTAGAGCAGGTGCCGGATCCCGGCCCGCCGGGCGGCCGCGATCAGGTGGCCGGCGGCCGTGTCGTCGCCGCCGCGCGGGCTGCTCGCGCAGTGCACGACGACCTCCGCGCCCGCCAGGGCGGCGTCCAGCCCGGCGCCGTCGCGCAGGTCCACGGGGTACTGCGGGGACCGGCGGCTGAGCACCCGGACCTCGTGCCCGTCGGCGCGCAGCCGCGCGACGACGAGCGAGCCCAGGGTGCCGGTGCCGCCGGTGACGAGGATCGTGCTCATGGGTCCTGCCTTCGCTGTGTGGGATGCGTATGCGTACACAGTTCAGACCGGATGGCGCTCAGGAATGTGACATCCGGGCCGGAGGAACCGCAGCTTGTCCGGGTTGTCCTCGAATCCGTCTGCGTCCGGTGCGCTCAGGTGCACGAGGGTGCCGGAGAGCCGGGACGGCGGAGGACCCGGTGGCCGCCGGGCCACCGGGTCCTCACGGGTGCAGGGAGCCCGACCCCGCAGGGTCGGCGCACGATCGGCGAAGGATCAGCGCGGGCTCCGCCGCGTCAGCAGGCGCCCTGGTCCTTCCAGACGCCCCACTCGCCCGTGGTGCCGGGCTCTTCGTTCTGGGTCCACCACTGGGCCTTCCAGGTGCGGCCCTTGTGGGAGACGAGCGCGCCGCTGTTGTAGATCGTGCCCGCGACGTAGGCCGGGGTGGTGCAGGTGCCGCCGGTGCTTCCGCCGGTGGTGCCGCCCGTCGTGCCGCCGGTGGTCCCGCCGGTGGTGCCGCCCGTCGTTCCGCCCGTGGTCCCGCCCGTCGTGCTGCCGGAGCCCGGCTCGACCAGTGTCGTGCCGCGCGCCAGGTCGCCGGCGAGGGCGTACGTCGTGCCGGAGATGTTCACCGTCCAGTTGGAGGGCGTGGACACCGGCAGGTAGTAGTTGAAGGCCAGGTCGACCGTGGCGCCCGGGGCCAGCGACTGCCAGGCCGGGAGCTTCAGGGAGACCCGGTGGAAGTCGCCCTTGAGGCCGCCGACGTTGTTGCCGGTGTGGCCGCTGCTGATCACCTTGGTGCCGAAGCCCGACTGGTCCGAGGCGTTGTTCGGAGCCGAGGTCGAGTAGTCGAACTGGAACTCCGTGCCGCCGGGCAGCGCGGTCTTCGTGTTGTTGGTGATCTTGATCTTCGGGGTGAGCGGGTAGTTGGAGTCGCCCAGCTTGAACTCGGTGAACTCCGCCTTGACGTCCACGGCCTGCGTCGGCAGGGCGCTGCCCGCCTTCTTCGCGCCGTACGGGGCGGCAGCCTTGAACTTGTCGTACATCAGCGAAGTGAGCGTGTCACCGGGCTCGTACTGGCCCTTCGCGGCGTTCCAGGAGTAGTCGCCCGCGAGCTCCCACACCATGGTGCCGCCGATGCCGCGGTCGACCACGTAGTCCGCCTTGGCGGCGACCGACTGCTCGTCCTCGGTGGAGAGGAAGACCTTCTTCTGCGCGTTCCACAGCCACGGCGCGACCAGCGTCGCGTCGTACTTGCGGGCGTAGGTGCCGGTCAGGGTGGTGTTCGCCGGGAAGCCGTACTTGGTGACGTAGTCGCCGACGACGCCCTTCTCCAGGTTCTTGGCGTGCCACATCGGGTTGGAGCCCGCGGGGGACTCGACGCCGTTGGTGTCCTTGTCGTGCCACAGGTTGTCGATGCCGACGGCCCCGTCGCCGCACTTGGTCAGGCCCGCGCCCGCCGGGCAGGTGGCCGCCGCGGCCTTGCCCCACAGGCCGTCGGTCCCGCCCTGCACGTTCTTGAAGCCGCGGGTGTAGTACGGCAGGCCGATGTTGATGCGCCCCGCCGGCATGGACCCGCGGAAGTAGTGGTACGCCCAGTCGGTGTTGAGGTAGCCGATGCCGCCGTACTGCTGGCTGCCGTACACGCCCGCGGCGGCCAGCTCCCCGTCCTTGCCGTCGTCGAAGAGCGAGGCGTTCGGGCCCACGTACTCGTTCCAGGCGCCGTGCAGGTCGTAGGACATGATGTTGACGTAGTCCAGGTACTTCTGCATCTGGAACGTCTCCATGCCCCGCAGCAGGTAGCCGGAGGAGGGGGCGGCGACGGTGAGCAGGTAGTGCCGGCCGTCGGCGGCGCCCGCGGTGTCGAGCTTCTCGCGCAGCGTCTTCATCAGCGCCGCGTAGCCCTGGACCAGGCCCGCGCGGCGGGCGTTGGCGAGGGTCCAGTCGAGCGGGTTGCCCGCGTCCTTCATCGTGGTCGGGTATTCGTAGTCGATGTCGACGCCGTTGAACCCGTACTTCTTGATGAACGCGACCGTCGAGTCGGCAAAGGTGTTGATGCCGGCCTGGTTGACCGAGCCGTCGGCGTTGGTGGCCATCGAGTAGAAGCCGCCGGAGGCCACCCGGTCGCCGTTGTCGGCGAAGTAGCCGCCGGTCTCGGCCCAGCCGCCGACCGACACGAGGGTCTTGACGGCGGGGTACTGCTTCTTGAATTTGTTCAGCAGGTTGAAGTGGCCCTTGTACGGGAGGGCCGGGTCCATCTCTGCGCCGGCGACGCCCGGCCAGGTCATCCCGGTGGCGGCGTTCGACGGGCCGTCGGTGCCCACGGAGATCTTGTTGTCGCTGCCGACGTGGGCGAACGCGTAGTTCAGGTGGGTGACCTTGGACCACGGGATGTTGTTGGCCAGATAGGCGGGGGTCCCGTCCTTGCCCGTGCGCCAGCCGGTGAAGTAGCCGATGACGCGGCGCTGGTGGTCCGCGCCCATCTTCTCGCGGCCCTCGGTGTCGTAGACGGAGCAGTAGGGGACGTCGACGCCCGGGGTCTTGTGAAGCCCGTCGGGGCGACAGGACTCGTTGTCGGCGGCGTGCGAGACGCCGGCCGAGAGCGAGCTGAACAGCAGGCCGGCAACTGCGGCTCCGGCTGCCATCAGCGTGGCTCTCGTGCGCGTGGGGGACAGCACGATCGTGCCTCCTGGGGAAGGGAGGTTGGCAGGACACAACGAACTGATAGGTGGCGCGTGTTGGCCCGTGATGTGCGCACATCTGACGGGCTGTCTCCCGGGAAGGTGAAGCAGACATTAAGAGGACTAGACCACGCCGTCAATAGGTCTGGACCAAAGCCGGGCGGGGCGGTTGAACCTGCCTGAATGCGTCCGGTTGTGAGCCAGGCCACACTCGGTCACCCGCATGGGCGTCGATCGGGCGTGGCACACTGGCCCTAGTACCAGTAGCAGCGCACTCCGGGGTCGGTGTAATTCCGAACCGGCGGTTATAGTCCGCGACCCGTCCGCAGCCAGCGGCCGGTTGACCAGGTGAAATTCCTGGACCGACGGTTAAAGTCCGGATGGGAGGCAGTGCGCGGCGGGCCAGTCACAGGTACGCCGCCGTTGGCGGTTCACCGGCGTTTCCGCCGTTGGGCCGGCCGTTTTCGGCCTCGGCGTCCCCGTGCGTGTCCCGCTCTTCTGTCGTATCCCGACAGGCCCCGGAGTCCGTGCCCGATGAGGCAGGAGGACCCGGTGGCGCACCACGCCGATGCAGACGCCATGCGACGAGCCGTTGCGCTCGCCGCCCGCGGCCTCGGCTCCACGAGCCCCAACCCCGTCGTCGGCTGCGTCGTCACCGACGCTGCCGGGACCGTCGTGGGCGAGGGTCACCACGAGCGCGCCGGCGGCCCCCACGCCGAGGTGAACGCCCTGCGCGCGGCCGGCGAGCGGGCCCGCGGCGGCACGGCGTACGTCACCCTCGAACCCTGCAACCACACCGGACGCACCGGCCCCTGCGCCCAGGCGCTGATCGACGCCGGCATCGCCCGTGTCCACTACGCCGTCGGCGACCCCAACCCGCAGGCCAGCGGCGGTGCCGCGACCCTGCGCGCAGCCGGGATCGAGACCACCGGCGGGCTGCTGGAGGCCGAAGCGGCCGAAGGCAACGCCGCCTGGCTGACCTCCGTCCGCCTGGGCCGCCCGTACGTCCTGTGGAAGTACGCCGCCACCCTCGACGGCCGCATCGCCGCCGCCGACTCCACCAGCCGCTGGATCAGCTCCGCCGGCTCCCGCGCCGACGTCCACCGGCTGCGCGCCGAGTCCGACGCCGTCGTCGTCGGCTCCGGCACCCTGCGCGCCGACGACCCCCACCTCGCCGTCCGGGGCGTCGAGGGCGCCGTCCAGCCGCTGCGGGTCGTCGTCGACACCCGCGCCGGCATCCGGCCCGGCGCCCGGGTCCTGGACGACGCCGCGCCCACCCTCGTCGCCGTCGCCGAGGACGCCGACACCGGCCACCTGCCGGGCGTCGAGCTGGCCCGGCTGCCGTACGACGGGCCCGGACTCTCCGTGGACGCCCTGCTGCGCGAGCTGTACGCGCGCGGCGTCCGCTCCGTACTCCTCGAAGGCGGGCCGACCCTGGCCGGCGCCTTCGTCGCCGCGGGAGCCGTCGACAAGGTCGTCGGCTACCTCGCCCCGGTCCTGCTCGGCGCGGGCCCCGCCGCCCTCGCCGACGCCGGGATCACCACGATCGCCGACGCGCTCCGTCTCGAGATCACCGAGACCGTCCGCATCGGCCCCGATCTCCGCATCACCGCCGTCCCCACCGCCCCCAAGGAGCACTGAGTGTTCACCGGAATCGTAGAAGAACTGGGCGAGGTCACCGCCGTCGAGGAGCTCGAGGACGCCTCCCGCTTCCGGCTGCGCGGCCCGGTCGTCACCGAAGGCGCCAAGCACGGCGACTCGATCGCCGTCAACGGCGTCTGTCTGACGGTGGTGGAGACCGCGGACGGCGAGTTCACCGCCGATGTGATGGCCGAGACCCTCAAGCGCTCCAGCCTCGGCGCGCTCGGCGCCGGCTCCCGGGTCAACCTGGAGCGCCCGATGGCGCTCGGCGGGCGGCTCGGCGGCCACCTGGTCCAGGGCCACGTGGACGGCACGGGCACCATCGTCTCCCGCACCCCCTCCGAGCACTGGGAGATCGTCAAGGTCTCGCTCCCGGCGCAGCTGTCCCGCTACGTCGTCGAGAAGGGCTCCATCACCGTCGACGGCGTGAGCCTGACGGTGGTCGAGGCGGCCGCGGACTGGTTCACCATCAGCCTCATCCCCACCACGCTCGCGCTCACCACGCTGGGCATCAAGCAGAGCGGCGACCCGGTCAACCTGGAAGTCGACGTCCTCGCCAAGTACGTCGAGCGCCTCCTCGCCGCCGGCGTCGACCCGCTGCACGCCGGAGGCACCCCGGCATGAGCGCCCTGACCTGGCTGAACTCCGAGGCCTTCACCGTCTTCGGGCAGCACATCAAGTGGGCCGACATGATCGGCAACACGGCCGGCCTGATCGCCCTCGCCCTCGGCTGGCGCCGCTCCATATGGACCTGGCCCATCCAGCTCCTGTCCGGCGCGATCCTCTTCGTCGCCTTCGCCGCCGGCCACCTCTCCGGCAGCGCCGGCAAGCAGGTCGTCGTCGTCCTCGTGGCCACCTGGGGCTGGATCCAGTGGACCCGCGGCCGGCAGCAGGCCCAGGACGGCTCGCTCGCCGTGCGCTTCGCCACCTGGCGCGAGCGTGCGTACCTGCTCGGCGCCGCCGCCCTCGGCACCCTGGCCGTCGGCGGGCTCTTCACCGCCTTCCCGACGCTCTCCTGGGACGCCTGGCCCGACGCGTACGTCTTCGTCGGCACGATCGTCGCCATGTACGCCCAGGCCAAGGGCATGGTCGAGTTCTGGTTCGCCTGGCTGCTGGTCGACGCGGTCGGCGTGCCCCTCGCCTTCGCCAACGGCTACGCGTTCTCCGGCCTCGTCTACGTCGTCTACGGCGCACTCGTCCTCTGGGGCGCCTACGACTGGTACCAGCGCTCCCGTACGACCTCCACCTCCACCCCGGCTCTCGAAGGAGCGGCGGCATGACTCTCAAGCCCGTACCGGATCTCGTCGATGGCACCGAGAGCTTCCGGCTGGATCCCGTCGAACAGGCCATCCGCGACATCGCGGCCGGCCGCCCGGTCGTCGTCGTGGACGACGAGGACCGCGAGAACGAGGGCGACCTCGTCATCGCGGCCGAGAAGGCCACCCCCGAGATCGTCGCCTTCATGATGAGCGAGTGCCGCGGCCTGATCTGCGCGCCCATGGAGAACGACGAGCTGGAGCGGCTCGAACTCCCGCAGATGGTCGCCGAGAACACCGAGTCGATGCAGACCGCGTTCACGGTCTCCGTGGACGCCACCGCCGCGCACGGCATCACCACCGGCATCTCGGCCTCCGACCGCGCCACCACCCTCCAGCTGCTCGCGAGCGGCACCACCGACGCCTCGGACTTCGTCCGCCCCGGCCACATCTTCCCGCTGCGCGCCAAGCCCGGCGGCGTCCTGACCCGCCCCGGCCACACCGAGGCCGCCGTCGACCTCGCGCGGCTCGCCGGACTGCGCCCCGCCGGAGCGATCGTCGAGATCGCCGGCGAGGACGGCGTCATGCTGCGGCTGCCCGAGCTGATCCCCTTCGCCCGCAAGCACGGCCTGACGATCATCTCCATCGAGGACCTGATCGCCTACCGCCGCGGCTCCGAGCCCACCGTCCGCCGCGAGGCCGAGGTCAGCCTGCCCACGTCGTTCGGCGAGTTCACCGCCTACGGCTACCGCTCCACCGTCGACGGCGTCGAGCACGTCGCCCTCGTCCACGGCGAGATCGGCGACGGCGAGGACGTCCTCGTCCGGATGCACTCCGAGTGCCTGACCGGCGACATCTTCCACTCGCTGCGCTGCGACTGCGGCCCCCAGCTGCACGCCTCCATGGAGCGCATCACGACCGAGGGCCGCGGGATCGTCGTCTACCTGCGCGGACACGAGGGCCGCGGCATCGGACTGCTGTCCAAGCTGCGCGCCTACGAGCTCCAGGAGCGCGGCCGCGACACCCTCGACGCCAACCTGGAACTCGGCCTGCCCGCCGACGCCCGCGACTACGGCGCAGGCGCCCGGATGCTCGCCGACCTCGGCGTCCGCTCGGTCCGTCTGCTGACCAACAACCCCGAGAAGTCCGCCGCCCTGGTCCGCGGCGGGGTCCGCGTCACCGGCCGGGAGCCCATGCCGGTCGAGGCGGGCGAGCACAACCTGCGGTACCTGCGCACCAAGCGGGACCGCATGGGTCACGACCTGCCCTGGCTGGACCCCGCAGCGGCCGCCGCGGTGTCCGCCTGCGGCAACCAGTGACCCGCGGCAGCCGTAACCCCGTAACCCCGTCATCCCGTTTTAGTCGTAACCCGAAGCACCGAGGAGAGCTGTGAGCGGCAAGGGCGCACCCGAACTGAGCGTACGTAACTGCGGTGACCTGCGGGTCGCCGTGATCGCGGCGCAGTGGCACGAGAAGGTCATGGACGGCCTCGTCGACGGCGCCCTGCGCGCCCTGCACGAGCTCGGCATCGACGAGCCCACCCTGCTGCGCGTGCCCGGCACCTTCGAGCTCCCCGTCGTGGCGAAGGTCCTCGCCGAGCGCGGCTACGATGCAGTGGTCGCCCTCGGCGTCGTCATCCGCGGCGGAACCCCGCACTTCGACTACGTGTGCCAGGGCGTCACCCAGGGCCTCGTGCAGGTCTCCGTCGACACCGGCGTACCGGTCGGCTTCGGCGTACTGACCTGCGACACCGACGAGCAGGCCCTGGACCGGGCCGGCCTCGAGGGATCCAACGAGGACAAGGGCCACGAAGCGGTCACCGCCGCAGTCGCCACCGCCATGACCCTGCGGACCGTCAGCGAACCCTGGCGCTGAGTGGCGGCGGTCCACCCCGTATTCTGAGGACCATCATGGCCAACAAGACCCCCAAGACGTTCGAGGAGCTCTTCTCGGAGCTCCAGCTCAAGGCCGCCAACGGCGACCCCAGCACCTCCCGCACCGCAGAGCTGGTCGGCAAGGGTGTCCATGCCATCGGCAAGAAGGTCGTCGAAGAGGCCGCGGAGGTCTGGATGGCCGCCGAACACGAGGGCAAAGAAGCCGCCGCCGAGGAGATCTCGCAGCTGCTGTACCACGTCCAGGTGATGATGGTCGCGCGCGGGATCACCCTCGAAGACGTCTACAAGCACCTCTGAGCCGTACCGCCGTACCCCTCGCACACCGCACGCTCCGCACAGCACCACACTTCTCGCGAAAAGGAACCGACCCCATGCTGCGCATCGCCGTCCCCAACAAGGGTTCTCTCTCCGGGCCTGCGTCGGAGATGCTCCATGAGGCCGGCTACCGCCAGCGCAAGGAGTCCAAGGAACTCGTCGTCATCGACCCCGACAACGAGGTCGAGTTCTTCTACCTGCGCCCGAAGGACATCGCGATCTACGTGTCCTCGGGCAAGCTGGACATCGGCATCACCGGCCGTGACCTGCTCCTGGACTCCGGTGCCAGCGCGGAGGAGATCCTGCCGCTGAACTTCGGCCGCTCGACGTTCCGCTACGCCACCCGGCCGGGCACCGCGAAGGGCCCCGAGGACTTCCACGGGATGACGATCGCGACCTCGTACGAGGGAATCGTCGCCAAGCACCTCGCCGACAAGGGCATCGACGCCTCCGTCGTGCACCTCGACGGCGCGGTCGAGACCGCCATCCAGCTGGGCGTCGCCCAGATCATCGCGGACGTGGTCGAGACCGGCACCAGCCTGCGCAACGCCGGCCTGGAGGTCATCGGCGAGCCGATCCTCACCTCCGAGGCCGTCGTGGTCCGCCGCGCCGGCACGGAGGCCGACGAAACCGTCGACCTCCAGGTCCAGACGTTCCTGCGGCGCCTCCAGGGCGTCCTGGTCGCCCGCAGCTACGTGATGATGGACTACGACTGCCGCGCCGAGCACCTGGAGCGGGCCGTCGCCCTCACCCCGGGCCTGGAGTCGCCGACCGTCTCCCCGCTGCACAACGAAGGCTGGGTCGCGGTCCGCGCCATGGTCCCGGCCAAGGAGGCCCAGCGGATCATGGACGACCTGTACGAGCTCGGCGCGCGCGCGATCCTCACCACCTCGATCCACGCCTGCCGTCTCTGATCCACACCCCCGAAAAGGCAACAGCACACCATGGCCGAGTCCGCCGCCCCCGCCGAACAGCCCACCCTCCCGGTCACCTTCCGGCCGACGCGAACCCGGGCCGTTCTGCTGGGCGTCGGCTCGGCCATGTTCGCGACCATCACCGCGGTCGCCCTGATGCTGGACCGCCTCAGTACCGGCGAGAAGATCAGCTTCGTCTTCACCGCCGCCCTGCTCAGCTCCGTCCTCGTGCTGCTCAGCCGGCCCAAGGTCGTCGCCGACGAGACCGGTGTGACCGTGGTCAACCTCACCACCCGCCGCCGGCTGGCCTGGGCGCAGATCCTCCGGGTGAACCTCCGCCCGGGCGACCCCTGGGTCTTCCTCGACCTCAGTGACGGCACCAGCCTGCCCGCCCTCGGCATCCAGCCCGGCGTGGCCAGGCAGCAGGCGATCGGCGACGCCCGCACCCTGCGCGCGCTCGTCGAATCCCGCGGCACCGGCACGTCCGCCACTTGAGCCCCCATTGCGGGGACGATCGCAATGACTACCCTGGTGGCGGGGCGCAGCCGTGCGCCCTGCCGCCGGCCCCGGATCCCCGTGGCCCGCGGGCACCTGCGACTCGAGGAGTGACTCCCTCCAGCAATGGACGGATCGTCCGGTAGTACCCGCGCCGCCACCTCACCGGAGGCGGCGGCATGACCATCCCCCTGATCCTGCTCGGGGCGGCCTTCGCCCTGATCCTGGCCAACGGCTTCTTCGTGGCCGCCGAGTTCGGCCTCGTCACCGTCGAGCGGCCGGAGGCCGAGCGCGCCGCCGCCGAAGGCGACCGCCGCGCCCGAACGGTCGTCAAGGCCCTGCGCGAGCTGTCCTTCCAGCTCTCCGGCACCCAGCTCGGCATCACCCTCACCTCCCTCGTGGTCGGCATGCTGGCCGAGCCCGCCCTCGCCGGGCTGCTCGCCGGCCCGCTCACCGCGACCGGACTTCCCACGGGCGCGGTCCCCGGAGTCTCCGTCGTCGTCGGCATGCTGCTGGCCTCCGCCGTCCAGATGGTGGTGGGCGAGCTGGTGCCGAAGAACTGGGCCGTTTCCCGGCCGCTCCAGGTGGCCCGCTTCGTGGCCGGCCCGCAGCACGCCTTCTCCCGCGCCTTCCGGCCGGTCATCTCCGGCCTCAACACCGTCGCCAACCACCTGGTACGGGCGCTCGGCGTGGAGCCCACCGAGGAGCTGGCCTCCGCCCGCACCCCCGGCGAACTCGTCTCGCTGGTACGCCATTCGGCCCAGGCGGGCGCGCTGGAACAGGACACGGCGGACCTCTTCGTCCGCACGCTCTCGCTCGGCGGGCTCACCGCCCAGCACGTGATGACCCCCCGCGTCCGGGTCAGCGCGCTCCACTCCACCGCGACCGCCGCCGACGTGCTCAACCTGACCCGCGCCACCGGCCTGTCCCGGTTCCCCGTCTACCGCGAGCGCATCGACGAGATCGTCGGAGTGGTCCACCTCAAGGACGCCCTCGCGGTGCCCGAGCGGGACCGGCTGCGCACCAGCGCCGGCCTGATCTCCGTACCGGCCCTGCTGGTGCCGGAGACCCTGCCCGTGCAGGCGCTCCTGGATCGGCTGCGCAAGGAGCAGCCGATGGCCGTCGTCGTCGACGAGTACGGCGGCACCGCCGGGGTCGTCACGCTGGAGGACATCGTCGAGGAACTGGTCGGCGAGGTCCGCGACGAGCACGACCGCGCCGAGGAGCAGACCCCCGAGCTGGCCGCCGCGCCCGCCGAGGACGGCAGCCCCGCCTGGGACGCCGACGGCTCCTGCCGGGTGCACACGCTGCGCCGGATAGGCCTCGAGGTGCCCGAGGGACCGTACGAAACCGTAGCCGGACTCGTCGCCGACCTGCTGGGCCGGATCCCCGCCCCCGGGGACCGCGCCGAACTCCCCGGCTGGCGGCTCTCCGTGCGCCAGGTCGGCCGCTACCGCGCCGAGCAGGTGCGCCTGGTGCGCACCGTGCCGGCCCGGCCGGCGCCGGAACTGGAAGCGGTGGGCGGCCGGTGAACGCGCTCCAACTGCTCTTCGCCCTGCTGCTCGTGCTGGCGAACGGCTTCTTCGTGGGCGCCGAATTCGCCCTGGTCTCGGTCCGGCGCAGCCAGATCGAACCGCTCGCCGCCGGCTCCAAGCGGGCCCGCCAGACCCTGTACGGGCTGGAGAACCTGCCCCGGATGATGGCCGCCGCGCAGTTCGGCATCACCCTGTGCTCCCTGACCCTCGGCGCGGTCGCCGAGCCGACGGTGGCCCGCCTCCTCGAGCCGCTCTTCCACGCCGTGCACGTGCCGGAGGGGCTGATCCACCCCCTCGGGTACGCCGTGGCGCTGGCCGCGGTGGTCTTCCTGCACCTGGTGATCGGCGAGATGGTGCCGAAGAACCTCGCCATGGCCGCCCCGGAGCGGACCGCGCTGTGGCTCAGCCCCGGACTCGTCGGCTTCGCCCGGGTGTGCGGGCCGGTCACCACGGCGCTCGGCGCGTGCGCCCGCCTGGTGCTCCGGCTCTTCCGGGTCGAGCCCAAGGACGAGGTGGAGGCCGTCTACACCAGCGCCCAGCTCGGCCGCCTGGTCGAGGACTCCCGGCAGGCCGGGCTCCTGGAGCCCGGTGAGCAGGAGCGCCTGGAGGACGCCCTCGAGCTGGGCAGCCGCCCGGTGACCGACGTCCTGCTCGACCGGGCCCAGCTGGTCACGGTCGGCCCCTCGGCGACCCCGCGGCAGATCGAGGCGCTGACCGTGCGCACCGGCTACTCGCGCTTCCCGGTCCGCTCGGACGGCGGCGTCTTCATGGGCTACCTGCACGTGAAGGACGTGCTGGACCTGGAGGACCGGGAGCGTGCGGTGCCCCAGCACGTCTGGCACCGGATGACCACGCTGAGCGCCACCCTCCCGCTCGACGACGCGCTGAGCGTGATGCGCCGGGACGCCACCCACCTGGCCCAGGTCGCGGACCCGGCCGGCCGGGTGCTCGGACTCGTCGCGCTGGAGGACGTACTGGAGATGCTCGTCGGGGAGGTACGGGACCCGGCGCACCGGCGCCGCGCCCCTGCCCCGGCGGCCCGCCGCCCCGCCGAGGCGCTGGTCCGCTAGGCCGTCTCCGGGGAGACGGGCGCTCACAGCGGTGGCGGATCCGTCCGGCCGCGGTCCTGCGGGCCGCGGCCGGACAGCACCTCGCCGTACGCCTGCATCAGGTCGGGCAGCCGCAGGGTGGCCAGGTCCTCGCGGCCCGGGGTGCCCGGGTAGCCCGCCAGCCGCAGGTCGCGGTAGGCGCAGCTCTTCTCGTACAGGGTGCGCAGGAAGCGGCCGTTGCCGAGCTCGTCGATCCAGCCCTGGTCCACGACGTGCGCGCTGATGCTGCGCAGTTCGTCGAGGGCCTCCTCGTCCCAGCGGTCGCCGTTGGCCTCGGCGAGCACCTCGCCGATCGAGGTCAGTTCGAGGGGCCGGTAGCTGGGGAAGTCGACGCGGCTGGTGAAGCGCGACGACAGCCCGGGGTTGGTGGCGAGCAGCCGGTCCATGCCGGCCGGGTAGCCGGCGAGGATGACCACCAGCTGGTCGCGGTTGTCCTCCGCCCGCTTCAGCAGCACCTGGAGGGCCTCGTCGCCGTACGCGTCGCCCTTGCTGTAACCGGAGTTGGACAGGCTGTACGCCTCGTCGACGAACAGCACCCCGCCGATCGCCGAATCGATGAGTTCGTTGGCCTTCACTGCGGTCTGGCCGAGGAACTCGCCCACGAGATCGGCCCGTTGGGCTTCCACCAGGTGGTCGCCGCCCAGCAGCCCGAGGGCGTAGAACACCCGGCCCAGGATCCGGGCCACGGTCGTCTTGCCCGTGCCGGAGGGCCCGGAGAAGACGAAGTGGCGCTTCGGGGGCTGGACCGGCAGCCCCTGCCCGGCCCGCAGCCGGGCCATGTGCAACTGTGCGGACAGCGCCTTCACCTGGCGCTTGACCGGCTCCAGCCCCACCATCCGCTCCAGCTCGGCCAGCGCCTCGGCGAGCAGCGCGGGGTCCGCCGGCCCGGCCGGCAGCGCGGGCGGCCCGGGCTGGAGCGGTACGGCGGGCTTGCGGCGGGCCCGCTCCGGCGGGGCCGGGGCGGGCGGCGGGGCCGCCGGTCCCGGACCGAACCGGGCCTCGCGGCCCTCGGGCGGCTCGGGGGCCAGCAGCGGGTCCGCATCCGACTGCCCCTCGGCGATGTCCTGCGCGGTGCCGCCGCCCATGGGCACGGCGGCGTAGTCCCCGCCGGACGGGAAGCCCGGCCCGTCCAGTGCGTCGAGCCCGTCCGTGCCGTCCAGCCCGTCGCCCTCGGCGATCGCGGTCAGCCGGGCCGCGGTGTCCATGAAGGCCGGATCGACCCGGTGCACGGCGCGGTAGAGGGGGAGGGCGGCGGCGCTGCGGCCGGTGCCCTCGTGGGCGCGCGCCAGCCAGTACCGCAGCTCCTTGCGCTGCGGCTGCTCGCTGCGGCAGCGCATCAGTGCGGCCGAGAGCACCGGCTCGGCCTGCCCGTACATCTCCAGGCGGACCCGGGCCATCCCGCCGAACAGCCCCGACTCGATGCCCAGCAGCGGGTCGTCGACGAGCGGCTCGGTGTGCCGCACGAGCTGGTCCCAGTCCTTGACCAGGTACGCGCGGCAGGCGTGCAGGAAGCGGACCTGCGGGTCGGCGTCCACCGGCGGCAGCCCGGCCAGCGCCTGGTCCAGTTCCGGCACGTGGCGGCCGTCCAGCCAGTGGGAGGCGTGCGCGAGGAGCAGGTCGCGGCGGCTCTCCAGCACCGGCTGCACCCACCAGCCCAGCCAGTACCAGGAGTTCAGCGTGCGCCGGTGGCGCGTCCGCTGCTCGCCGAACCGGTCCCGGTGGGCGTACATGCGCAGCAGCGCACTGGTGGTGTCCACGCGGAGCGCGTGCAGGCCCAGCCAGGCGTCCGCCATGCCGGGATCGAGCTGCACGGCGGCTCTGAACTCGTCCTCGGCCTGCGGATATGCGCCCATCGTGTACGCGTCCACCCCGCGCAGCCAGGCGAGTTCGGCCGGGGCGTACGTGCCGCCCTGCCTGCCGAAGTCCATTGCATCCCCCAACCTCCGCGTCTTGGACGGGAGTTACGCAGGCCGCTTCGCCGGATCAGGTTCGCATCGTACCTGCGGTTACGGTCCTTACGTAGGGTGCGACGGGCACTCGGCGCCCCGGGGCGCCGAGTGCCGTTCGTGACGCAGGGTGAACGAGTGGCGCGGGGGTCCGGCCCACCGGAGCGGGCGGCGGAAGGCAGAACGAAGCCCCCGATCACGGGGGAACAATCGGGGGCTTCGTGTCCGTGTCGGCCGGTTGGGGCCGCACATTCAGAACGTAAGGCCGTCGCGGCGCCCAGGTCAAGCGGGTGCGAGGGGCTGCCCGGGGCCAGTTTTGAGCGAGGATCAAACGGAGGGCATGTCGTCACCCTCGGTGACGAAAGTGGCCGCCTCCGGTGTCGCACCTGCCCCCGAAGACCACTCGTATCCCGTACGGCTCTGGCGTACCAGGGTGTCGGCGAAGGGGCGCGAAGGATCGCTCGCGAAGTGATCGAGCTCCGCGCGCTCCCATCCGTCCCAGAAGGCGGAAAGCGCGCTCCCGTCGCGCGCGCGTCCCCGCCCCCACGACTCGGCGCGCGGGGTCTCCATCCACAGCAGACGCGCCAGGTACGGGCGCAGGGCCCGGCGCCCGGTCCCCACGCCCTCGATCAGCAGCAGCGGCACCGGCTCCTGGACCCGGACCGGGCCGAACCGGCGCGCGACCCAGTCGTACGGCTGCCAGTGCGCGGCGCGCCCGGCGGCGAGCGGGTCGAGCACCTGCTCCCGGAAGCGGCCCGTCCAGGCGAACGGCTCCGCGTGCGTGGCCACGTCGTCGAGGTGCAGCACCGGCGCCCCGCCGAGCGCCTCGGCGAGCCGGCCCGCGAAGGTGCTCTTGCCCGAGCCCGCGTGCCCGTCGACGGCGACGAGCCGCACCGGGCCGCAGGAGGGCGGCAGGGCGGTCAGTTCGCGGGCAAGTGCGTCGAGGCGTTCCACCCGACCAGCGTACTTAGCCGGGACACGGCCCCATTGCCTGGCCGCGGGCGGCCGCGGACTGGGAAGGTGGCCGGACAGCCGTCCGGATCCGACTGGGGGTTCCCCGCCGATGACCGCTTCCACTCCGCGCCGGGCCGTCCTGGCCGCCGCGATCGCCGTCGCCGCGGCCGCCGCCGTGCCCGGGACCGTCCTGGCCGCGGCCGGCCCCCGCGCCGCCGCCCCGGCCCGCACCGTCGACAACCGCTTCTGGTACGGCCGCAGCCACTGGCGGGCCGGAATCCACGACGGAACCGGACCGGCCACCGGATCGCGGCCCGGACTGCAGATCGCGGTGGCCCTCGGCAGCACCGAGTACACCGATCCGCACACCGGCCGGACAAAGGAATGGGAGTACGCGCGCTGGTTCTCCCCGGTGCACCGCCCCGCCGTGCCCGCGACCGAGGTCATCGCCTCCTGGAACGCCCTCACCCCGCCCGGCACCTGGATCCAGGCCGACCTGCGGGCCGGCTACGGCGACGGCACCCGCAGCCCCTGGTACGTCATGGCCCGCTGGGCCTCCGGCGAGGACGACATCCGGCGCACGTCGGTCGACGGGCAGGGCGACGGCAAGAGCACCGTGTGGACGGACACCCTCGCGCTCGACCCCCCGGCCGCCGCCGCGGGCCTGCGGATGACCGACTGGCAGCTGCGGCTGACCCTGTACCGGACGCCCGGCACCCGGCGCTCTCCGGTGGTCCACCTGGCCGGGGCGATGGCCTCGGACGTCCCGGACCGCTTCGAGGTGCCCGCCGCGCCCGTCGCCACCGCCGCCGGGTCGGCGCGGGAACTGCCCGTGCCCCGGTACTCGCAGGAGATCCACAAGGGCCGGTACCCGCAGTACGACAACGGCGGCGAGGCCTGGTGCAGCCCCACCTCCTCGCAGATGACCATCGAGTACTGGGGGCGGGCCCCCAGCCCCGCCGAGCTCGCCTGGGTCGACCCCGCCTACGACGACCCGCAGGTGTGCCACGCGGCCCGCCAGACCTACGACCACCAGTACAAGGGCTGCGGGAACTGGCCCTTCAACGCCGCGTACGCCGCCACCTACCCCGGCCTGGCCGGGGTCGTCACCCGCCTGTGCTCCCTCGCCGACGCGGAACTGCTCGTCCGCGCCGGGATCCCGGTCATCACCTCGCAGTCCTTCCGGGAGGGCGAGCTGACCGGCGCGGGCTACGGCACCGCGGGGCACCTGATGACCGTGGTCGGCTTCACGCCCTCCGGGGACGTCGTCGCCAACGACCCGAACTCCGCCACCGACGAGGCGGTGCGCCGGATCTACCAGCGGCGCCAGTTCGAGAACGTCTGGCTGCGCACCAGGCGGTACAACGCCGCCGGCAAGGCGGTCTCGGGCTCGGGCGGGGTCTGCTACCTGTACGCACCGGCCCGTCCCAGTGCCTCCCAGATCAGGGCGCTGGCCGCGGTCGGAGTGCTCTGACCTGGCCTTCTGCGGACCGGATGACCAGCCGTTGACCAAGGGCGCCGGACAAGCGTTTCATAGGGGATAAAGGGCATATAAATGCTCCTGTAGGAGGGCCCGCCATGTCCATCCATCCCACCATCGAGCACCACCCCGACCTCGCCGAGATGCGCTCCCGGTTCGAGGCGGCGACCATCACCCCCCGCGCCCAGGCCGTGGAGACACTGGCCCTGCTCACGGGTGTCTTCCTGGCGGCCTCGCCGTGGATCGTCGGGTTCAGCAACCTGACTCCGCTGGCGATCTGCAACCTGATCACCGGCGCGGCGTACTGCCTGTTCATGGGCGGCCTGGGGTCCGCCTACGAGCGCACGCACTCCATGGCGTGGGCCGCCATAGCCATCGGTGCGTGGACGATCGTGTCGCCCTGGGTCATGGCGGGCGACATGAGCACGACGCGCAGCGTGTGGAGCAACGTCATCACCGGTGCGGTCGCGCTGCTGCTCGGCCTGGCGATGTCGTCCATGGCCGGCCGCAGAAGGGCCTGACCGGCACGCAGGAGGGCCCCGGCGCTGCGGCCGGGGCCCTTCGCGTGACGCGCGCCACGGGTGACCAACGTCTCTACCGCACCGGCCCGGATCGCTGGCACATTGGACGCACCGGGGGGACGTTCACAGCCCGACGAACCGATGTGAGACGCCATGACTGCGACCAGTGCCGCCCTGACCCGTGCCCGCAAGCTCGTCCGTACCGGGGGTCCCGGGGACGGGGCCAAGTGGCTCGAGCACGTGCTCGGCTGGACCCTTGTGGTCGTCCTGGCGATGTTCGTCACCCAGACCGGTCTGATGTGATCCCGAAGCGGGGAAACCGGGCCGGTTAGGTCTGCCATACTGCGGTCCATCCTGTGGCAGTTCGAGGCTAGGGCCGGTTTTGAGTCAACAGCGTGGTGCGACCGAGCGATCCCAGGTCCGGAGGGCCGAACTCATAGCGACGGGACGGCGGTTGTTCGCCGACACCGCGTACGACGCGCTCTCGATGGACGACATCGCCCGGCAGGCGGGCGTCGCCAAGGGCCTCATCTACTACTACTTCAAGAGCAAGCGCGGCTACTACCTCGCCATCGTCGAGGACTCGGTCGCCGAGCTCGTGGCCCGGGCGGGCAGCAACACCGAACTGCCCCGCGCCGAGCGGGTGCGCCGCACCATCGAGGGCTACCTGACCTTCGCCCAGCACCACCAGGCCGCCTACCGGACCATCGTCACGGGAGGCGTGGGCTCCGACGCGGAGGTGCTCGCCATCCGGGACGCCGTGCGCGAGGAGCTCGCCGCCACCATCGCCGAGGGAGCCTACGGCCGCCGTGCCGTGCCCCCGCTGGCCCGGCTGGCCCTCGTCGGGTGGCTGGGAGGTGTCGAGGACATCACCCTGGAGTGGATCGCGGAGGGCGCGCGCGCCGACGCACCGGACCGGGACCAGCTCGGAGCCATGCTCGTGCGCCTGCTGAGAGCGACTTTGACGGTGATCGAGGAATTCGTTCCCGAATGCCCGGCTCCGCCGGCCGCCGCAACCGTCTGACCGGCCCTTTCATCTCTTGAACCCGTGACGGAACTCCCGTCATCGGGCATACTCGGCCCCGCCGCAGCCGCTGATCAGCCGCTTTCGTGATCCGAAAGGGCAGCATCGGGTGCGAGAACCAGTACATCCGGCGGCGCGTGCTCACCCGGCCCGCGTCCGCTGCAGTTCCCGAACATGGGAGGAGAGCGCCGCCATGACCGACCGTGCCCCGCAGCCGGTGGACCGTCAGCTGCCCACCGAGGAGTCCCAGGACCTCCTCGCACTCGTCCGCGATATCGCCGACCGCGAGATCCGCCCGCACGCCGCCGAGCAGGAGGAGGCCGGGCACTTCCCCCGCGAGCTCTTCGCCCTGCTGTCCGAGTCGGGGCTGCTCGGGCTCCCGTACGGCTCGGAATTCGGCGGCGGCGAGCAGCCGTACGAGGTCTACCTCCAGGTCCTGGAGGAGCTGGCCGCGGCCCGGCTGACCGTCGGCCTCGGCGTCAGCGTGCACACCCTGGCCTGCCACGGGCTGGCCGGCTTCGGCACCAAGGAGCAGCAGGCGGAGTTCCTCCCGGCCATGCTCGGCGGCGGCCTGCTGGGCGCGTACTGCCTCTCCGAGCCCTCCTCCGGCTCCGACGCCGCCTCGCTGAGCACCAAGGCCGTCCGGGACGGCGACGACTGGGTCCTCAGCGGCACCAAGGCGTGGATCACCCACGGTGGGGTCGCGGACTTCTACACCGTGCTGGCGCGCAGCGGCGGCGAGGGCCCCCGCGGGATCACGGCCTTCCTGGTCCCGGGCGACGCCCCGGGGCTGAGCGCGGCCCTGCCCGAGAAGAAGATGGGCATGAAGGGCTCGCCGACGGCCCAGATCCACTTCGACGGCGTACGGGTCTCCGACCGCCGGCGCCTGGGTGACGAGGGTCAGGGCTTCACCCTGGCGCTCTCGGCCCTGGACTCCGGGCGCCTCGGGATCGCGGCCTGCGCCATCGGCGTGGCCCAGGCGGCCCTGGACGAGGCGCTCTCCTACGCGGCCGGGCGGAAGCAGTTCGGCCGGCCGATCGCGGACTTCCAGGGGCTGCGGTTCATGCTCGCGGACATGGCCACGAAGATCGAGGCGGGCCGGGCCCTGTACCTGGCGGCCGCGCGGCTGCGGGACGCGGGCAAGCCGTTCTCCCGGCAGGCCGCGATGGCGAAACTCTTCTGCACCGATGCGGCCATGAGCGTGACGACCGACGCCGTCCAGGTCCTCGGCGGCTACGGCTACACCGCGGACTTCCCGGCGGAGCGGCTGATGCGCGAGGCCAAGGTGCTGCAGATCGTCGAGGGCACCAACCAGATCCAGCGCATGGTGATCGCCCGCCACCTCGCGGGCCCCGAGTCGCGCTGAGCCGTGCGGGCGCGCCGGGCCGCGCGTCGGGCGGGTCCGGGCGGGAGCGCTCAGTACCGTCCGGCGCCGGGCCACACGGGTGTGGAGGTGAGCCGGGACCACTCGGGGTCGCGCCGACCCGGGAGGGTCCGGCCGTCGACGGCCCAGCGGTCGAGCAGGGCCCGGTAGATCGGCGGATCGGCAGGATGCTGATGAACCGATTCTTCGTAACCCGGGGGCGTCGGCCGGCGTCGGCGGCCGCTGGTGGACTGGAGCAGGGTCATGACCGGCCAACGCGAGGCCGGAGGGGCAGGTAATCGCCCAGGGGGGTCGGGGATCCGTTCGAGGTGTCCCCGGCCCCCCTTCCGCGTCTCGGCGAGCGGCACGACTATGGTCCCGGGCACGGTTTCTGACGTACCGTCAACTCCGCTCGTGCCGACCGTGCCGACCGTGCCCAGGAGGTTTGCCGTGCCCGCGGACCGCCCCATCGCCCTTGACGAGTACCCCGTCCACCAAGCGCCGTTGTCGATGAAGCACGTCGCGACGGGCGACCGGAACGCCTACGACCGCTGCATCTTCCACGTGTTCGACCATGAGGGCCGGGCCGTGCTGATCCTCGGCCTCGGCGTCTACCCCAACGCGGGGGTCATCGACGCCTACGCCACCCTGCGCCTCGGGGACGAACTGCTCGCCGTACGGGCCTCGGACGCGCTCGGCGACGACCGGATGAACCTGTCGGTGGGGCCGCTGAGGATCACCGTCGACGTTCCGCTGAAGCAGTTCACATTGCAATGTGACACGTCACCCGACGACCCAGACGGCCTCGCCTACGACCTCACCTGGACCGCCGACTTCCCCGCCCTCTGGGAACCGCACCACGTACAGCGCCGCGGAGACCGGCTCATGCTCGAGGGCCGCCGCTTCGTCCAGGCCGGCACCGTCACCGGCACCATCCGCGCGCGGGGCGAGGAGATCCGGCTCGCCCCGGGGGAGTGGACCGGCACCCGCGACCGCAGCTGGGGCGTGCGTCCGATCCCCGGCGAGGACGGCGGCCGGGCCGCCGAGGAGCTGCGCCCCGAGGGCTTCCACTGGCTCTGGATCCCCGTCCGCTTCGACGACCGCTTCCTCATGGTCGTCGTCCAGGAGGACGCGGACGGCCACCGCACGCTCAACGACGCCGTCCAGGTCTTCCCCGAGGGCAGCGGCCGCCGCGACGTCCAGCTCGGCTGGCCGCAGACCGACATCCGCTACCGCCCCGGCACCCGCCACCCCGTGTCCGCCGTCGTCCACCTCACCGACCCGGCCCGCAAGCCCCTCGAACTGGGCGTGGAGATCCTGGTCTCCTCCCCGCTCGCCGTCGGCGCGGGCTACCCGCCCGCCACCGACTGGCAGCACGGCAGCTGGCAGGGCCGCGGCTGGACCGACCGGCGGGCGTACGACCTCTCCGACCCGGCAGCCCACCCCATGGCGGCGTACGGCGTCACCGACCACTCGGCCCGCTTCACCCTCGACGGCCGGATCGGCCACGGCATCTTCGAGCACGGCTCGTTCGGCCGCCACGACCCGAGCGGCTTCACCGGCTACGACTCGGTCGCCCCCTGAGCCCGCGCCCGGCGCACCGGCGCCGGCGCACCGGCCCCGGCCACCACCCGAACCCACCGCAGCGGACAGGAGCACCCATGGCAACCGCGCCACGACCCCGCACCTCCACCCGCGAGCCCGAGGAGCTCGGCCGCCGCCTCGCCCGCTGGCTCGGCCGCGAACTCCCCGGCGCCGAGATCACCGGCGTCTCGGTGCCCGCCTCCAACGGCATGTCCAGCGAGACCCTGCTCTTCGACATCGAGCACCCCGACACCCCGCTCCGGGCCTGCGCCCTGCGCCTGGCCGCCGACCCGGCCGCCTACACCGTCTTCCCGTCGTACGACATGCCCCGCCAGCACCGCGTGATGAGCCTCGTCGCCGAGCACACGGACGTGCCCGTGCCCCGGGTCCAGTGGCTGGAAACGGACCCCGAGCCGCTCGGGGCCCCGTTCTTCGTGATGGAACGCGCCGAGGGCCGGGTCCCGCCGGACGTGATGCCGTACACCTACGAGGGCAACTGGCTGCACGCGGCCACCGACGCAGAGCGCGCCCGCCTGGAGGAGGCGAGCGTCTCGCTGCTCGCCCGGCTGCACGACCAGTTCCCCGCGAAAGAGGCGGAGTTCCTGCTGCCCCCGGGCAGCGGCAGCCCGCTGCGCCGCCACGTCGACGCCCAACGCGCCTACTACGACTGGGTGGTTCGCGGCCTGTCCCGGTCACCGCTCATCGAGCGCGCCTTCGACCGCCTGGAGGAGCTCTGGCCCGCGGACGAGGGACCGGCCGTGCTCAACTGGGGCGACGCGCGCATCGGCAACGTCATCTACGCGGGATTCGACCCGGTCGCCGTGCTCGACTGGGAAATGGCGGCGTACGCGCCGCGGGAGGTGGACCTCGGCTGGACGGTCTATCTCCACCGGTTCTTCCAGGATCTGACGGTCGGATTCGGCCAGACCGGACTGCCGGACTTCCTGCGCCGCGAGGCCGTCGAGAGCCGCTACGCCGAACTCACCGGCCACACCCCGCGCGACATGGAGTTCCACACGCTCTACGCCGCACTGCGGCACGGGATCGTGATGCTCAGGATCGCCTACCGGCAGGCGCACTTCGGCGAGGTCGAGGTCCCGGCGGACCCGGACGGACTGATCCTGCACCATGCCAGCCTGGCCGCCATGGTGCAGGGCACCTACTGGTGAACCGCCGGCGAACGGCGCTCAGGCCGCCTGCGCGTGGTGGCGCTGCCCCAGCTGCGGCTGCGTCAGTCTGACCGGGAGCGAGCCCGGACCGCCGACGTGCGAGAAGGGCTGCGTCCGCCAGTCCAGACCCTGAGGGAGCGTCAGGAGCACGAATCCGTCGAGCTCCTGGGGCTCCGGCTCGGCATCCTGCTCCTCGGCGGCCGGCGTCGCGGGGCGGCCGGTGCCCGGGCACACCGTGAGGCCGAAGGGGTTCCAGGGGCTCAGGCACAGGGCGTGCTCCGGCAGGAACTCCTCGTCCGCGACGAGGGCGATCGACTGGGTGCAGTCGGGGCAGACCGCGTGGTGGACCTCGAAGGACTCGGCGGACCACAGGTCGTCGCCGTGCCCGGGATCCTCCTCGTCGACGGGGTCGGCGAGATCGAGGGGCTCCGGTTCGGTGCGACCGGCGCGCTTGGTGTTCGGCATGGATGTACTCCCCCTTGGGTGGGCCGGGCGGGCATGTTCGGCCTCGGCCACAGCAAGCACTTCCCGTCGCGCGGCACGAGTAACCACAACACCCCGGGGTACGCCCGCATACCGTTGTGGCCTTCGTCACATGCCTGCTGCAGGTGCCTCGTACGGCCCGCCGCCACTGTGCCGGAGGCACTCCGGGGCAATAGGTTGGGCGGCTATGAGCGCAATGGAGGAACTGGACCGCCAGATCGTGGACCTGCTCGTCAGAGACGGGCGGATGAGCTACACGGACCTGGGCAAGGCCACCGGCCTGTCCACGTCGGCGGTCCATCAACGTGTACGCCGGCTTGAGCAGCGCGGCGTGATCCGGGGCTACGCGGCCGTCGTGGACCCCGAAGCCGTCGGCCTGCCGCTGACGGCGTTCATCTCGGTGAAGCCGTTCGATCTGAGCGCGCCCGACGACATCGCCGAACGCCTCGCCGGTGTCCCCGAGATCGAGGCCTGCCACAGCGTTGCGGGCGACGAGAACTACATCCTGAAGGTCCGGGTGGCGACCCCGCTCGAACTGGAAGACCTGCTGGGCCGGCTCCGCGCCCTCGCAGGGGTGTCCACCCGCACCACCGTGGTGCTGTCCACCCCGTACGAGGCCCGCCCGCCCCGCATCTGACCCCACCCGACCCCGGGCCGGTCTCCCGGCGGACTCCGTCCGGCCGCCCGCCCGACTGCCGCGTTCCCGGCCACCCCGTGCGGAACCGGCCGCCGGGAGGCGCGAGACTTGTCCGCATGACCCAGACCCCCGCAGGCCCCGCCGACGAAGCCGGAGCCGCCGCACCCCACCGCACCGTCCTGCTCCGCCGAGGCGAAGTGCACAGCCCCGCCGACCCCTTCGCCACCGCGATGGTCGTCGAGCGCGGGCACATCGCCTGGGTGGGCTCCGAAGGCGCCGCGGACGCCTTCGCCGACGGCGTGGACGAGACCGTCGACCTGGACGGCGCCCTGGTCACTCCCGCGTTCACCGACGCCCACGTGCACACCACCGCCGCGGGCCTGGCCCTGACCGGGCTGGACCTCACCGGCGCCCGCTCCCTGGGCGACGCCCTCGCGCTCGTACGCGACCACGCCGCCCGCCGCCCCGGCGACCGGGTCCTGCTCGGCCACGGCTGGGACGCGGCACGCTGGCCCGAGCGCCGGGCCCCGCACCGCCGCGAACTGGACGAGGCCGCCGCCGGCCGCCCCCTCTACCTCAGCCGGGTCGACGTGCACTCCGCCGTCGTCACCACCGCCCTCCTGGACCAGGTCACCGGCGTCCGGGACCGGCCCGGCTTCCTCGACGGCGAGCCGCTGACACGCGACGCCCACCACGCCGTACGGGCCGCCGCACTCGCGGCCGTCACCCCGGCCCAGCGCGAGGAGGCCCAGCGGGCCGCCCTGCGGCAGGCCGCCTCCCTCGGCATCGGGTCCCTCCACGAGTGCGGCGGCCCCGGCATCTCCTCCGAGGAGGATTTCACCGCCCTCCTGGACCTGGCCCGGCGCGAGAGCGGCCCGCGCGTCTTCGGCTACTGGGCCGAACAGGACGTCGCACGCGCCCGCGAGCTCGGCGCCGTCGGCGCGGCCGGTGACCTCTTCGTCGACGGCGCGCTCGGCTCGCACACCGCCTGCCTGCACGACGCGTACCGCGACGCCGCGCACACCGGCACCGCCTACCTGGACGCCTCCGACGTCGCGGCCCACGTCGCCGCCTGCACCGAGGCGGGCGTCCAGGCCGGATTCCACGCCATCGGCGACGCCGCCGTCTCCGCGGTCGTCGAGGGCGTGCGCAGCGCCGCCGGGAAGCTCGGCATCGCCCGGATCCGCGCCGCCCGGCACCGCGTCGAGCACGCCGAGATGATGGACGCGGCGAGCATCGCCGCCTTCGCCGAACTGGGCCTCACCGCCTCCGTCCAGCCCGCCTTCGACGCAGCCTGGGGCGGCGAGGACGGCATGTACGCCGAGCGGCTGGGCGCCGAGCGCGCCCGCACCCTCAACCCGTACGCGGCGATGCTGCGCGCCGGCGTCCCGCTCGCCTTCGGCTCGGACGCCCCCGTCACCCCGCTCGACCCCTGGGGCACGGTGCGCGCCGCCGCCTTCCACCGCACGCCGGAGCACCGGATCTCGGTCCGCGCCGCCTTCACCGCGCACACCCGCGGCGGCTGGCGCGCCCTGGGCCGCGACGACGCAGGCGTCCTGGTCCCCGGCGCCCCGGCCGACTACGCGCTCTGGCGTACCGAAGAGCTCGTGGTGCAGGCGCCCGACGACCGGGTGGCGCGCTGGTCCACCGACCCGCGCTCGGGCACCCCGGGCCTCCCGGACCTGACCCCCGGCCGTGACCTGCCGCTCTGCCTCGGGACGTACGTCGGCGGCCGGCCCGTGTTCGTACGGCCACAGGGGTGACGGCACCCGGGGCCGTTGCGCCGATCGATGTGCGCGCCCCCCGGTGCACCTGCTGCCCGGTCTCCGTACTGACCAGGCCCTTTTGAGGAAAAAGCCAGGTCAGGGGGGTGTTGACAGCGGGCCGCCGGGGGCGGGTAGGTTCTCCCGCGTCCACCACAGGACGTCCGACCCCGTCGAACCGCACCCGCAATGCAGCGCGCCCGCGCCTCGGGGGCGAGGGAAGGTTTTGCCGGGTCGGCGGGTGCGACCCGGGTGGGGCCCGGACGTCCAGTAGACAACGGCCCCGGCCGCCCGCAGCCAGTGAGCGCACCGGGCCGGCCCGAAGGGCTCCGGGCCCCGATCCGCCGCTCCCCGGGCCGCCTGGACCGCGTCGGCGCAAAGGCGCCCTCCGGCGCTCGCTAAGGTGGTGCTTCTGTGAACGGACGCGCAAAGGGGATTCAGTGAGCGACGGCGGTGAGCGGCGGTACGGACCGCTCGGCACGGCCCTGGTGATCATTCCGACCTACAACGAGGCGGAGAACATCAGGCCGATCGTCACCCGGGTGCGCGCCGCGGTGCCCGAGGCCCACATCCTCGTGGCCGACGACAACAGCCCGGACGGCACCGGCAAGATCGCCGACGAGCTCGCCGCCGAGGACGACCGGGTCCGGGTCCTGCACCGCAAGGGCAAGGAGGGGCTCGGCGCCGCCTACCTCGCGGGCTTCCGCTGGGGCATCGAGCACGGCTACGGCGTCCTGATCGAGATGGACGCGGACGGATCGCACCAGCCGGAGGAGCTGCCCCGGCTGCTCACCGCGCTCAAGGGTGCGGACCTGGTGCTCGGCTCCCGCTGGGTGCCCGGCGGCCGGGTGGTCAACTGGCCCCGGCACCGTCAGTTCCTCTCCCGCGGCGGCAGCACGTACTCGCGGCTGATGCTCGACGTGCCGATCCGGGACATCACCGGCGGCTTCCGGGCCTTCCGCAAGGAGACCCTGGAGGGGCTGGGCCTGGACGAGGTCGCCTCGCAGGGCTACTGCTTCCAGGTCGACCTGGCCCGGCGGGCGGTCGAGGCGGGCTTCCACGTGGTGGAGGTTCCGATCACGTTCGTGGAGCGCGAGTTCGGCGACAGCAAGATGAGCCGGGACATCGTGGTCGAGGCCCTCTGGCGGGTCACGGCGTGGGGCGTGGGCACCCGGGCCTCCCAGATCCTGGGCATGGCGAAGGGCAAGGAGCAGGGCAAGGAGCAGGGCAAGGAGCAGGGCAGGGGCACCAGGCGCCCCTGAGGCTCCCGTGGCCCGAGGGGGCTCCCGAGGCGCCGGAGGACTCTCCCCGGAGCCCTGGAGGGGCCCTGAACCCGCTTTTACGGCGGGCGCGGCACACTGGAGGCATGACGACCGGCGTACCCACCTCGACCGCCCGCAGGCGCTCGCGCGCCCGCAACCTCGCCCCCCTGGCCGTCGCCGCCTGGCTCCTGCTGGAGATCTGGCTGCTGATCCTGGTCGGCGGGTGGATCGGCGGACTGGGCGTGGTGGCCCTGCTCGCCGGCGGGTTCGTGCTCGGCGCGGTGGTCATCAAGCGGGCCGGACGGCGCGCTTTCAAGAACCTGACCGAAACGTTCCAGCAGGCGCAGGCCCAGGCGGCTGCCGGGGCCGTGCCCGAACCCCGCGCCACGGGCCAGGGCAACGGCCTGACGATGCTGGCCGGGCTGCTGCTGATCATGCCGGGCCTGGTCTCGGACGCCGCCGGCCTGCTGCTCCTCCTGCCGCCGGTGCGCCGCCTGGTCTCCAAGGCCGCGGGGCGCTCCCTCGAGCGCCGGATGACCGCCGCCGCGCCCGGCAGCCTCGGCGACGCCTTCCAGCAGGCGCGGATCCACTACCCGGACGGCAAGATCGTCCAGGGCGAGGTCATCCGCGAGGACCGCCCGCCGGCGCCCCCGCAGCAGCAGCCGCCGCTGACCCCCTGACCCGGGGCTGACCCGGGTCGGCCGTGTGCGCGGTCCGCGCAACCGAGGCCGCGTCCGCGCAACGCAAAAGCCGCGGGGCTCTGCCACTGAGAGTGGCAGAGCCCCGCGGCTCTCGTGTGCGCTGTGCGCGCCCGCGCTAGGCGGACTTGCGGCTGTCCCGCGGATGCACGGCGATGTTCATGGCGCCGGACCGGAGGACCGCCAGCCGTTCGGCCAGCACCTCCTCCAGCTCTTCGCGGGTACGCCGCTCCATGAGCATGTCCCAGTGCGTTCGCGCAGGCTTGCCCTTCTTCTCTTCGGGCCCGTCCCCGTCCACCAGGAGTGCCTGGGCGCCGCACGCCTTGCACTCCCACTCCGGCGGAATTTCCGCCTCAACCGAGAACGGCATCTCAAATCGATGTCCGTTCTGGCATGCGTACTCCACCGCCTGGCGCGGGGCCAGATCGATGCCGCGGTCCGTCTCGTAGCTGGTAACCACGAGTCGCGTGCCGCGGAGAGCTCGCTCACTCATGAATCGTGCCTCCCGGGCTTGTCGCCCACAGGACAGGTGTCGCTGTCGTCGTCATCCGGTCAACGTCCGGTCGGCGGTATAGATTCCCGCTCCGGGTCATGCGTCGCCCGTCGTGCCGCCCCTTGTTGTACCCACCAATGCCCGTTTTGTCACATCTGGCAGCAGATGTCACCCAGCGTTTTCACTTCATCAGCACGCAGTAACGGTCCGCCTGGCAGGCCAAAGGCGTACACTACCGGCCTTTTACTTCGACGTCTAAATCCGGTCCGGAACCGGGTTTCCGGCCGCCTCCACGGCCTGCCGCACGGGCACCCGTGCGAGCAGCGCGAACCCCAGTGCGAAGAAGGCCACGAGCGAGATGATCGCGTCCCGGTAGCTGCCCGTCAGCTGGTACGTGAGACCGAACACCAGCGGCCCCACCCAGCTCACCCCGCGGTCGCTGATCTCGTACGCCGAGAAGTACTCCGCCTCCTTTCCGCGCGGCACCAGGTGCGAGAACAGCGAGCGCGACAGCGCCTGGCTCCCGCCCAGCACCAGCCCGATCATGGCGGCCAGCGCGAAGAACCACACCGGCGCCCCGGCGGGCAGGAAGTACCCGGCGCCCAGCGTCAGCGTCCACGCCGCCAGCGAGCCCATGATCGTCCGCTTCGCGCCGTAGGTCCGGGCCAGCCGCCCCATCCCCAGTGCCCCCGCCACCGCCAGCACCTGGACCAGTAGCACCGCCACGATCAGCGTGGACTGCTCCAGGTCCAGTTCCTCGGAGCCGTAGACGGAGGCCTGGGAGATCACCGTCTGCACGCCGTCGTTGTAGACGAGGTACGCGAGCAGGAACGACAGCGTCAGCGGATGCTTGCGCATGTCCTTGAGCGTGGCCACCAGCTGCTTCCAGCCCGTGCCGACGGCCTCCGCGCCCGGCTCGCGCACCACCGCGCGGTCGCGCAGCCGCCGCAGCGGGACGATCGCGAAGGCGCCCCACCACAGCCCCGCCGAGGCCAGGCAGATCCGCACCGCCGCCCCCTCGGACAGGCCGAAGGACTCGTGCCCCTGGTAGAGCACCAGGTTCAGTACGAGCACCAGCGCGCCCGAGGTGTACCCGAACGCCCAGCCGCGCGAGGAGACCGCGTCGCGCTCCTCGGGACCGGCGATCTGCGGCAGGTAGGCGTTGTAGAGCACCATCGAGACGGCGAGCGAGGCGTTGGCCACGATCAGCAGCAGCCCGCCCAGCAGGTACCGGTCGCCGTTCAGGAAGAACATGCCCACCGTCGCCGTGGCGCCGGTGTACGCGGCCGCCGCCAGCAGCGGCTTCTTCCGGCCCGTACGGTCCGCGACCGCGCCCACCAGCGGCATCACCAGCACCGCCACGATCACCGAGACCGAGACCGTGTACGCGAAGAAGGACCCGGCGCGCACCGGCACGCCCAGCGGGTGCACGAAGCCCTCGGCGTCCGCCGCGGCCTTGGCGACCGCCGTCAGATAGGGGCCGAGGAACACCGTCAGCACGCTCGTGGAGTACACCGAGCACGCGAAGTCGTAGAAGTACCATCCGTGCTGCTCGCGGCGGCGCTCCGCGGCCGCGCCCGCCGCCGCCTCCGCGGCGCCCGGCCCATCCGGCCTGACCGGCCCATCCGGTCTGACCGGTCCGTCCGGTCCGGCGGGGCCGCCGGGGCCGTCAGGTCCTGCGGTCACCCCCGCAGGATCCGTGTTCTCAGCACTCACGGTGCCCCCTCGCTGGTCCCCGTACGGCACCGGTGGCGGGGCCGCGCGCGCGGGCCGGGACGTGTCAGGCCCAGGCCCCGCGTCGGTCCAGCACCGTGCGCAAGATGTCGATCCGGTCGGTCATGATGCCATCGACTCCCAGGTCCAGGAGCGCTTCCATACGTTGCGGATCGTTCACGGTCCACACGTGGACCTGGAGCCCGCGCGCGTGTGCGGTGTCCACGAAGCGCCGGTCCACCACGCGGATGCCCGACTGGACCTCCGGCACCTGCGCCGCGACCGCCCCGACCCGCAGGGCCGCCGGGATCGACAGCGACCGCAGCCGCAGCCCCACCACCCCGCGCACGCCGTACGAGGTGGCGAGCCGCGGACCCGCGATCCGCTGCGCCCGCGCCACCCGCCCCTCCGAGAACGAGCCCACGCAGACCCGGTCCCAGGCCCGCGTGCGGCTGATCAGGTCGATCAGCGGGTACAGGGCCGGCTCGGACTTCACGTCGATGTTCCAGCGGGCCTCCGGGAACTCCTCGAGGAGCTCCTCGAAGAGCGGCAGCGGTTCCTTGCCCGCCACCAGGGCCCGGCTGACCTCGTCCCAGGGCAGGTCCGAGATCCGCCCCGAGGCGTCCGTCACGCGGTCCAGGGTCGAGTCGTGGAAGGCGACCAGCTTCCCGTCGGCCGTCGTGTGCACGTCGGTCTCGAAGTAGCGGTAGCCGGCGCCGGAGGCCCGGCGGAAGGCGGTCACGGTGTTCTCGAGGCCGTCCGCCGCCCCGCCGCGATGGGCGAACGGGATCGGGGCGGGGTGGTCGAGATACGGATGGCGGGGGCGTACGTGCGTCACGGCGGCAGTATCCACCCTCGGCGGGGCGGCCGCCGCGGCAGGCACGGGCTGGGCGGGGCCGGCAGGCAGGGGTCCGGCAACGGGCCGGCCGGCGTTCGGCAGCCGGTCCTGCAGCCGAGTGGACGGCCCCCTGGCGGGAGTGGACCGCACCATGACACCCTGGAGGCGCTTTTGGATCCCTTCCGACCCCTCCTGCCAGGCCAATCCCGCGAAGGTGGACCCTCATCATGGCTCAGTGGACCTCGGCCGTCGGTGCGGCGCAGCTCGCCCGGCTGATCACCTCCCAGCAGCCCCGGCCCGCCGCGCCCGGCGCCCGCAAGCCCCCGGCGTACCGCTCGCTCGCCGACGGCATCCGGCTCCTGGTGCTCGAAGGCCGCGTCCCGGTCGCCGCCCGGCTGCCCGCCGAGCGGGAGCTCGCCCAGGCCCTGGAGGTCAGCCGCACCACCGTGGCGGCCGCCTACGAGGCCCTGCGCTCGGAAGGCTTCCTGGAGTCCCGGCGCGGCGCGGGCAGCTGGACGTCCGTACCGGCCGGGAACCCGCTGCCCGCCCGCGGACTCGAACCGCTGCCGCCCGAGGCCCTCGGCTCGATGATCGACCTCGGCTGCGCCGCGCTCCCGGCGCCCGAGCCGTGGCTGACGCGCGCGGTCCAGGGCGCGCTGGAGGAACTGCCGCCGTACGCGCACACGCACGGCGACTACCCGGCCGGACTCCAGGTGCTGCGCCGGATGCTGGCCGACCGGTACACGGCCCAGGGCATCCCGACCATGCCCGAGCAGATCATGGTGACGACGGGCGCGATGGGTGCGATCGACGCCATCTGCCACCTCTTCGCGGGGCGCGGCGAGCGGATCGCCGTCGAGTCGCCGTCGTACGCGAACATCCTCCAGCTGATGCGGGCGGCGGGGGCCCGGCTGGTGCCGGTGGCGATGGCCGACGCCCTGGGCGGCTGGGACCTGCCCGTCTGGCGGCAGGTCCTGCGGGACTCCGCCCCGCGGCTCGCGTACGTCGTCGCCGACTTCCACAACCCGACGGGCGCCCTGGCCGACGAGGAGCAGCGGCGGGCGCTGGTCGAGGCGGCCCGCTCGGCCGGCACGGTGCTGGTGGTGGACGAGACGATGACCGAGCTGTGGCTGGAGCCGGGGCTCGAGATGCCGCGGCCGGTGTGCTCCTTCGACCCGGCGGGCAGCACCGTCATCACGGTCGGCTCGGCCAGCAAGGCGTTCTGGGCGGGCATGCGGATCGGCTGGGTCCGGGCGGCCCCGGACGTGATCCGCAGCCTGGTCGCGGCCCGCGCGTACGCCGATCTGGGCACGCCGGTGGTCGAGCAGCTGGCCGTCAACTGGCTCATGAGCACGGGCGGCTGGGAGCAGGCCGCCGAGCTGCGCCGGACCCAGGCCCGCGAGAACCGCGACGCGCTGGTGGCCGCGGTGCGGCGGGAGCTGCCGGACTGGGAGTTCGAGGTGCCGCGCGGCGGACTGACCCTGTGGGCGCGGGCGGGCGGGCTGTCCGGCTCCCGGCTGGCCGAGGTGGGCGAGCGCGTCGGAGTGCGGGTGCCGTCGGGACCGCGCTTCGGTGTGGACGGCGCGTTCGAGGGGTACGTACGGCTGCCGTTCACGGTGGGCGGTCGGGTGGCCGACGAGGCGGCCGTACGGCTGGCCACGGCGGCCCGGCTGGTCGCCACGGGCGCCGGCGCGGGATCCGACGCCCCGCGCACCTTCGTGGCCTGACCGCCGGCCGGGCAGGCGCAGCCCGGCGGGCGTTCTCAGGGGGCGTTCTCAGCGGGCGTTCTCGGCGGCGCCGACCTCGGGGATCCCGGAGGCGTCGGCGGGCGCGGGCTGCGCCGCGACCACCTCCGCCGGTCCCGGCTCGTCCGGGGCGTGCGGCTGCTCCTTGAGCGCAGTCGGCACCTGGGGGCCGGGCATCCGGCGCTCCGGGAGCAGGTCGAGCACGGCCTGCCGGTGGAGCGGGCTCGTCGTCTCGTCGTACGGGTCCGGCGTGGCCGGGACCTGGAGCCGGTGGACGGGGCCGGAGCCCAGCCGGGCGTAGCCGCGCCCCGGAGGGACCTCGGCGGTCGGGGTGGTGTGCGGGGGCGCGCCGAGCACCGCCGCGACCTGGCCGGCGGAGGCCGGACCTAGCACGACACGGGCCCGGGTGTGCGCGAAGACGGCGTCGCCGAGGAGTTCCAGGTTCTCGAACTGCTCGGCCACCACCACGGTGACGTGGGCGGCGCGGCCGTGCCGCAGGGCGACGTCGAGCCGGGAGAGCGGGTCGGGGCGGCCGTCCGCGGCGGCGAGGTGGCCGAGCACGCTCGGCCGGTCGAGCAGGATCCACAGCGGCCGCAGGGTGTCCTCCGGGGCCGGCCGGCCCGCCTGGCGGGCCCGGTTGGCCGCGATCAGCCGGCGTTCGGTTTCGTTCGCGGCCCACTCGAGGGTGGCCAGGGCGCCGGTCAGGCCGCACTCGACGGCCAGGACGCCGTCGCGGCCGGTCAGGCAGGCGTACTCGCCGTGCCCACCGCCCTCGACGATCAGCACGTCGCCGTGGCGCAGGGCCTGGAGGGCGAGCGAGCGCAGCAGGGTGGAGGTGCCGCTGCCGGGCTGGCCCACGGCCAGCAGGTGCGGCTCGGTGGACCGGGCGCCCGTACGCCACAGCACCGGCGGGACGTCGCGCTGCTCCTCGCCGTCGAGCACGGGCAGGGTGCGCTGCACCCCGCCCGGGTCGGTGAAGCCGAGCACGGTCTCGCCGGGGGAGGTCACGAACGGCTGGGCGGCGATCCCCGTCGGCAGCGCCGCCAGGACGCTGAGGTCGAGCTGGTTGCCCTCCTCGTCCCAGACGAAGAGGTACTCGCGCCCGCGCCCGGACTTCGCGTGCAGCAGCTGCTCGATCCGGGCCCGTGCGGTGGGCTCCCCGTCGGTGAAGTAGGCCGGGTAGCGGATGCGCAGCCGGGTGATGCGCCCCGCCTCGTCGAACTCGTGGTCGGTCAGGGCCTTGTCCCATTCGCCGCCGTGGGCGAAGAGCGGGGCCGGGTCCTCGGGGAGGGAGAAGTACGGCACGAGGGCTTCGTAGAGGGCCGCGAGCCGTTCGGACTCCGCCTCGGTGGGACCGGTCCGCACCGGTGTGCGGTCCCGTCCCTGCCAGGCGGCGGCGCCCATGACCGTGACGAGGGCCAGCAGAGGCCCGTACGGGATGAGCGCGACGACCAGGACGCAGGCGGCGGCCAGGAAGAGCGTGGGACCGCGCTTGTCCTTGGGGGTGGCGGACCATGTGCGCCGCCCGGCGGCAGCCAGGAGGCGCAGCCCGCGTCCGATGGTCAGCAGGGGGTGGATGACGTCCGTGGCACTGTCGGCCGCTGTGCGCGCGATCTCGCGGCCCCGGGCCAGCGAAGCAGTGCCGCCGGTGAGGATGCGGGGGAGTGGTCGCCGGGCCACGGGCGTCTCCTGGAATTGTCGGGTCGAGCGGGCGGGATCAGAGCTTGATGCCGCCGAGGAGCGAGGCGATGCTGGCCGTGCTGGCCGTGATGCTGGGGGCGATGGCGGAGCCTGCGAGGAAGAAGCCGAAGAGCGCGCAGACGAACGCGTGCGACAGCTTCATCCCGTCCTTGCGGAAGAAGAGGAAGCAGATGATGCCGAGCAGCACCACGCCCGAGATGTTGAGGACCATGGGAAGTTCTCCTGGTTGATGGGGACAGTCACCATGAGTACTTCCAGGCTCACAGCAAGTATCAATGCGACAAAAGGTGCATCTGGGTGAATAAGTCGGTATTTCACTTGACCGGCTCAGCTCGGCTGGCGTGGAGGGCATGTGGGTGATCCGTGCTGATCTTTACCTCTGGGGAGTCCTGTCATGTCCCGTGACGGGCAGTACCCTGTCGATTCACCCGTACGGCCCCGGTGCCGTACCGCCCCGCCCTCCAGGGCCCGGGGCGACTCCACACCAGCAGCGGCAGAGGTTGAAAGGCGGCATGTCCGATGAGTGAGCAGCACTCCCAGGGTTCCTCCCGGGTTCCCCCTCAGGGTGCCGGAGCCCCCGACGAGGACGTCGTCGAGCTCGCCACCAAGATCTTCGACCTGGCCCGGCAGGGCGACGCCGCGGCCCTCGCCGCGTACGTCGACGCCGGCGTGCCGGCGAACCTCACCAACGACCGCGGCGACACCCTCGTGATGCTCGCCGCGTACCACGGCCACGCCGAGGCCGTCACCGCCCTCCTCCAGCGCGGGGCCGAGGCCGACCGCGCCAACGACCGCGGGCAGACGCCGCTGGCCGGAGCCGTCTTCAAGGGCGAGGAGTCCGTCATCCGCGCGCTGCTCGCGGGCGGTGCCGACCCGAATGCGGGCACGCCGTCCGCCGTGGACACGGCGCGGATGTTCGGCAAGACCGATCTCGTGGAGCTGTTCGGGGCCCACTGAAGCCCCCCGGGGGAGCGCTGCACCGCAGGGGAGGCCGTAAATGTGGTCGCGGTGCACAAACCGGCTGGGTCATCATGGCGACGGATCCGGAGAGCACCCCGAAGTACGGGGTACGGGGGAGCTCCGGACAGCGACGAAAGAGAGAAGGACATGGTCTACATCGAGCGGAAGACGGCGGGCGCCCCGACATGCTGTTACGCGGCCACGTGAATCCCGATTCCCGGTCGCGTCCCCAGCTTGATTTGAGGCCATTCCCATGTTCGAACCAGTCATAGCGCCGAGCGGCACGCTGCTCGGCCTCCTCCAGAGAGGCCGTGGCGACGGCACGCTGCACGCCCTCGCGGCGCCGCGCGCGGAAGCGCTGGCGGCTCTGAACCTGTGCGTCCTGCGCGATCCGCGCCGCGACTGGCAGGTCGAGAACCGCTCCCTGTACTACGCCCGCCTGTACCTCGACCTCGACGGCGACCTGGCGGAGATCGAGGCGCACCTCTTCTGCGCCCAGGACGTCATGGACGCCGTCGGACCCGCCGGTGACGGCGATGCCGACGGCGACCGGGACGCCGAGGGCCGTACGGGCCTCGCCCTGTCCGTCCTCGGACACCTGGCGTCCTACGGGCGCACCGACGCGCTCCGGCTGCTGCGCCGGTACGCCGCCGCCGGGGCGAACTGGTCCTGGGCACTGGACGAACTGGCCCTGCGCGACGACGACGCCGGGCTGCGCGCCCTGGCCGGACCGGTGCTCGCCCGCTTCCCGGAGGGCCTCGGCGGCGCGGCGCGGCTGGCCGCCGCCGTGCGCGACGCCTACGAGCCGCGTCCGTGGCGCCTGTGGGAGGAGATGCCCGCGTACGGCGCCCGCCTGCGCGCGGCCCGGGAGCAAGGCTCCTTCGAGCGCTGGCAGCGCCAGCTCACCCCCTCCGGGCCGCGGCCCGGCTGGGGAGTCCAGGCGGTGTTCGAGTGGGCCGAGGACGGCTTGCGGCGGGGCACCCCGCTGCACGTCCCCGCGGCCCGCTGCCTGGCCGCGGTGGCCGCCCCGGAGGACCGGGACGAGATCCTCGCCGCGGCCGCCGGAGCGGCCGGAGAAGCCGCACGGGCCACCGCCCTGCACCACCTCGTCGTGGCCGAGCCGGAGAACCCGGCCGTCCTCGACCTGATCGAGGCCGCCGCGGACGAACCGGCCGTCGCGGCCTACGAACGCATGTGCGGCGAGGCCGCACTGGACCGGGCCCGGGCCTGGATCCACCGCCCCGACGCGCTCGGGGCGGCCGCCGGCCGCACCCTGGCCACCCGCGGCGGCGCCGGGGACGCCCCGCTGGTGCTCGGCGCCCTGCGCGAGACCGTCCGCGGGGACGGGCCCGACGCCGCCGGGCTCTACGCCCTCGTGGACGGGGCGTGCCGGCTGTCGATCGGCTGCGCGGCGCCCGTACTGCGCCACGTCTACCGCGAAACCTCCTCCTCCCACCTGCGCGGCCGCACGGCCCGAGCCCTCGCCGCCACCGACCCCTCCTTCGCGGCGGGCTTCGCGGTGGAATGCCTGTGGGACTGCGAGGAGAGCACCCGCGAGGTGGCCGCCCGGCACGCGGCCACGGGCGACGCCCGCGTCGTCGACCGCCTCCGCCGCCTGGCCGCGGATCCGGCCGAGGAGGAGGACGTCCAGTCCGCGGTCCGGAGCCGGATCACTCCCGATCCGCAGCCGATGTAGCCGCTACGGGCCCCACGAAGCGGCCCGCGCACACCCGGAGGCGGGGGGCCCCCCGGCGCCCCCCCCCCCTTGGCTCCTGGTCTCCCGCCCGGCCCGGGGTCCCCACCCGTGTTTGCAAGGGCTTCCCTCCCCAGGGGCCATCCCCGGGGGGTCGCACAGAGTG
>NZ_JBVJWO010000019.1:0-29785 GCF_055602345.1 Streptomyces sp. NPDC037401 | reverse complement strand
GAGGACGTCCGTTCCGCGGTCGGGAGCGGGACCACTCCGGATCCGAGGCGGGTGGAGGCGCGACGGGCCCAAGGAGGCGACCAGAGAACACCGGGGGGCGGCCCCCCACCAGGCCCCCGCCTCCTGTGGTTTCCGGGTCTCCGGCCGGTTCCGGGTCTCCGGCCGGTTCCGGAGCGGGCTGCCTGCCCGGGGTGCCGTACCGGGGTGTCAGCCCGGGGTGTCAGACCGGGTGGAAGCGGATCGGGGTGCCCGGGCGGGCCTGGGCCGCGGCGGCGAGGGCGGCGGGCGGGACCACGGCGAGGACCGGGTAGCCGCCGGTCACCGGATGGTCGGCGAGGAACACCACGGGGAGGCCGTCCGGGGGGACCTGGACCGCGCCCAGCACCATGCCCTCGCTCGGCAGCTCGCCGGTCCGGGCGCGGCGCAGCGGAGGGCCTTCCGTCCGCAGGCCGATGCGGTTGCTCGCCGGGGAGACGCGGTAGACCGCACGGGCCAGCGCGGCGCGCGCCCCCGGCTCGAACCAGTCCTCCCGCGGGCCCGGGAGCAGAGGCAGGACCAGCTCGGCGGGCGGTGCCGGAACCGGCAGCGCGTCCGCGCCCGCGGACAGACCGGTGGGCACGCCCACCGGGAGCACCCTGCCCGCGGCGAGCGGCTCAGGGCCCAGCCCGGAGAGCAGGTCTGCGGACCGGCTGCCCAGGACGGGCGGCACGTCGAAACCGCCGCGGACGGCCACGTAGCTGCGCAGCCCGGCCGCCGCCCGTCCCACGTCCAGGACCGCGCCGCCGGGCACCCGTACCGGTGCGCCCCACGCGGCCGGGCGCCCGGCGACCCGTACCGGGCAGGGCGCCCCCGTCACCACGACGGTCACCGGGCCCCGGGCGCGCAGGGCGACCCCGTCGAAGGTCGTCTCCAGGGTCGCGGCCGAGGCGGGATTGCCCGCGAGCCGGTTGGCGAGGCGGTGGGCGGGCAGGTCGAGGGCGCCCGAGTGCGGCACGCCCAGGTGCGCGTGGCCGGGCCGGCCGAGGTCCTGGACCGTGGTCAGCGCTCCCGCGCGGACGACTTCCAGGGCGGTCGCGCCCGCGGTCGCTTCCGCGCCGGGGGGCGGGGGCGCGGCCGGGTTCGGCCTCGCGGCCGGGTCCGGCGTCGCGGTCGGGTTCGGGTTCGGGTTCGGGGTCGCCTTCACGGCCGCGGCACCTCCGTGAAGCGGACCCGGGTCCCCGGTGCGAAGAGCGCGGTCGGCTCCCTCGCCGGGTCCCACAGGACGGCGTCCGTGGTGCCGATCAGCTGCCAGCCGCCGGGGGAGGAACGGGGGTACACCCCGGCGTACTCGCCCGCGAGGGCCAGCGAGCCCGCCGGGACGGCCGTGCGGGGAGTGGCGCGGCGCGGCACGCGGCAGCGCTCCGGGAGGCCGGTGAGGTAGCCGAAGCCGGGCGCGAACCCGCAGAAGGCCACCCGGAACTCCGTCTCCGCCACGAGCGCCGCGACCCCGGCGGGGGACGCGCCCCACAGCGCGGCGACCTCCGCCAGGTCGGGTCCGTCGTACCGGACGGGGACGGTGACCAGCGGGCCCGCGGAGGCGGGTGGCGGCTGCACCCGCCAGCCGGGCAGCCGCGCGGCGAGGGCGGCGGGGTCGGCCACGCCGTCCAGCAGCACGGTGCGCGCCGCGGGCACGATCTCCCGTACGCCGCCCAGCCCGCCCGCGTCCCGCCGCCGGACCAGCTCCGCGTGCCAGGCCGCGACCTCGGCGGCCGACTCCAGCTCGACGAGCAGCGCGTCGGCGCCCGCCCGCAGCACCCTCACGCGAAGGCCTCCACCCGCACGTCCGCATCGGTCAGCGCCCGCCGCACCCGCGCCGCCAGCTCCGCGGCGCCGGGCGTGTCCCCGTGCAGGCACAGCGACCGGCCGGGGACGGCGATCCGCTCGCCCGTCGCGGCCGTGACCGTGCCCGTGCCCGCCAGGGACAGCGCCTGCGCCACGACAGCCTCGGGGTCCAGGAGCACCGCGCCCGGTTCACCGCGCGGGACGAGCGTGCCGGCCGCGGTGTAGGCGCGGTCGGCGAAGGCCTCGGTGACGGCGGGCAGGCCCGCCTCCGCGGCGGCCGCCAGCAGGAGGGAGCCCGGCAGGCCCAGGACGGGCAGGGCAGGCCCGGCGAGCCGGACTCCGGCGACGACGGCCGCCGCCTGCACGGCGTCGTGCACGGTGCGGTTGTACAGCGCACCGTGAGGTTTCACATAGGACACCCGCGACCCGGCCGCCCGCGCGAAGACCTCCAGCGCCCCGATCTGGTACGCCACCTCGTCCGCCAGTTCCCGCGCCGGCACGTCCATCGCCCGCCGCCCGAAGCCGGCGAGGTCCCGGTACGAGACCTGCGCTCCGATCCGCACCCCGCGCTCCGCCGCCCGCTCGCACACCCGCCGCATCGTGGACGGGTCACCGGCGTGGAAGCCGCAGGCGACGTTCGCGCTCGTGACCACATCGAGCAGGGCGTCGTCGTCCGTGAGCGTCCAGCGGCCGAAGCCCTCGCCCAGGTCGGCGTTGAGGTCGATCATGGATGCCATGCGGCGAGCGTAGGGCAGCGGCCGCCGCGCGGCCCCGGCGGGCGCCCGGACGGCCTGGACGAACCATCGCGTTTGGGTCGTTGTCCTTGCGACCGCCTAATCTTTCCGTCGTGACCATTCCTGCCCCGGCGAAGACCGTTCCGTCCCCGGCGCCGGGCCCGGCTGCCGACGAGGGCCTGGCCCGGCGGCTGCGCGCCCTCGCCTGCACCGCCCCGCTGCACGACCTCGACGTGCGCAAGGCCAATCTCGCGGGCGAGTACGGCGTCTACGCCATGGCGGAGGTCGCGCTCGCCGCGATCGACCTGGTCACGCTCAACATGGACTTCGACACCGGCGCCGACCACGAGCAGATAGTGGCCCGGCTGCTGCCCCGCGTCGCCGCCCAGGCTCCCGCGCGCCCCGCCGCCGAGCACGAGCGCGTCGCCCGGTGGGTCCTGGAGAACCTGATCAACGTCGGCAGCGTCGACCGCGGCTTCCGCGCGATCTACGGCACCTTCGGCCCCGACGGCGTCTACGTCCGCCGCGACTACGACTTCAAACTGATCGAAGAGGTCCCCGGCTACGGCGGCGCCGTCTACCTGCGCACCACCGACGAGGCCGTCAACGTCCTGGTCGGCGCGCTCGACACCGACGTGACCAGCGCGCAGATCGCCGCCGAGGTCAAGCTGGAGGTCCTGATCCGCCGCGGCCGCCTGGCCGACGCCCAGCTCGCCGCCGAGCAGGCCCGCTACCGCACCGTCCAGTACGCCGAGACGCTCCGCAAGACCCTCGACGCGACCCGGCGCAACGTCCGCGCCGTGGACTGGCTCCAGGCCGTCCCCGACATGATCGCCGAGGCCCTGGACCACGTGGCCGACCGCTACCGCCACGAGAACGCCATCCTCACCAACATCCGCAAGGCCCGCGACGAGGCCGAGGAGCCCGAGCACAAGCGCCGCGCCGCCGAGCTGGTCGACATCGTCAAGGACTGCATCCGCCGCCACACCCAGCTCCAGTCCCGGCTGCTGGACGCCGGCCCGCTCTTCCGCGCCGAGCAGGACCGCCAGGCCTTCGCCGCGCCCGCCGCCCGCGCCGGCATCGACCTCTACGGCCAGCTCGTCGCGCCCGTCCTGCCCCTGCCCCTCGAACAGGCCACCCGGGTCACCGACGCCTTCTTCGCCGCCGGCACGGGCCTGCGCACCCCCGTCTCCGTACGGGTCGCCGACCTCGTCGAGATACTGCTCACCCCGCCCCAGGAGCGCGAGCACCTCGGCGCCGAGATGCCCGAGCCCGACCTCGTCGCGACCCCGGACGACAGCCGGTTCAGCGAGGAGCAGCTCGCCGCCGCGCGGCAGCTCCTCGACCTGCCGCACGACGCCCCGCGCCGCCTGTCCGGGCTGCTGGCCGAGGCCCGCCGGCTCGACCCGGACCTGCCGTACCTCGTCGCCCTGCTCGCGGTGCACGCGGCAAGCCCCGCCGTCGGCACGGCGTACCGGCAGGGCGAAGAGCGCCTGGTGTTCGCCGTCGACGACGGCGCCGAGCTCGACGACCCGGAGTTCGGCGGCGCCGACCTGATCGTCGGCACCGCCCTGCTCGACGCCGCGGGCATGGCGGCCGACCGCGCGGAGGCCGCGTGACCCCGCCCCCGGGCCGTCCGTACGACGACCCCGCCGCCACCCGGGCACCCGGGCCCGCCGGGATCCCCCGGTCCGCATGTACCTCCAGCAGTAACAGCACCCCCAGCACCGCCAGCACCGCCAGCACCGTGACAGCCGAGGAGCAGCAGCCGTGAGCGACCACCACGCCGAACACCCCGCGTGGAGCGAGCCCGACAGCCCGCCCGCCGCGGCCCCCGCGGCCGCCGCCCCGGCCGTCACCCCCGCGGACGCCGCGGACGCGGCCCGGCTCGTCGCGTTCGGACTCCAGCCCAAGCTGCTCCCCGCCCGCGACGCCGAGTACGCCGAACTGCTCCGGCGGCACCGCGAGGACCCCGCCTTCGCACGTCTCGCCGACGCCGTCGCCGCCGGCCTCGGCCTCGTGGTGCTGGAGGTCTCTCCGCGCGCCGGGATGGCCGTCGCGGCGGGCGAGGACTCCGTCTTCGCCGTCCGCATGGGCGACTACGCCCGCCGTACCGCCGCCGACTCCGGCGACCGCTTCCTGCACGGCCTGGCCCACCTCGCCGTCGCCGCCCTCGCCTTCCCCCGCCCCGACGACCTCGCCGACGACGGCTACATCGGCCGGATCACGGTCAACGGCGTCGACGCCTTCGTCCGGCAGGCCTGCCACCGCCTGGAGGAGCGCGCCGCGGAGCAGGGCGAGAACACCGACCCGGCCTCCGACGCCCCCGGCCTCGAATCCGCCTGGCGCGTCTACGCCCGCCGCAGTGCGACCGGCGCCACCAAGGACGCCCGCCGCCTCGCCGGATCCACCACCGGCATCGTCGGCAAGGCCGTCGCCTTCCTCACCGACTCCGGCTTCCTCCAGCGCACCGGCGACGACGCCGGCGGCGCGTACCGCACCACCGCCCGCTACCAGCTCCAGGTCCGCGACATGGCGGGCAGCGCGGCGATGGCCGAGCTGCTCGAACTGGGCGTGGTCCCCGTGACGGACGGCTCCGCGACCCTCCTGCCGCCGCCCGAGGGCGACGACCTGGAACTGGCCGCCGACGCCGGCCTGCCCTTCCACGCCTGAGCCCCCGCCCCGCCGCCCCGCCCGCCACACCCGCGCAGTCGCCCCGCAGACACCACGAGAGTCGTCGCCATGTACGAGCTGTCCCGCATCCGCCTCTATTCCATCGGTCCCGCCGGTGCGCGCTACGCCGACACCGTGCTCGACCTGCGCGGAGTCGGCGAGCCCGTGCCCCACCCGGCGCCCATGCAGGCGGAGTTCTTCGAGGACGAGCCGACCGGCCCGCCGCGCCGCCCCGCCCCCGCGGGCGTGCTCTTCCTGGAGAACGGCGGCGGCAAGTCCGTCCTGCTCAAGCTGATCTTCTCGGTCATGCTGCCCGGTCACCGCAACACCCTCGGCGGCGCCAGCTCCGGCGTGCTGCGCAAGTTCCTGCTCGCCGACGACTGCGGTCACGTCGCCCTGGAATGGCAGCACACCCAGACCGGCGAGTGCGTGGTCGTCGGCAAGGTCAGCGAATGGCGCGGCCGCCAGGTCTCCAACGACCCGCGCAAGTTCGCCGAGGCCTGGTACTCCTTCCGCCCCGGTCCGGGCCTGAGCCTGGACTCCCTGCCGGTGGCCGAGTCGACCGCGGTCCGCCCGGCCGCCGAGGGGGCCTCCGGCGCGCAGGGCCGCCGCCGGACGATGAAGGGCTTCCGCGACGCGGTCACCGAGGCGGGCAAGGCGTACCCGCACCTCGACGTGTACTGGGAAGAGATCCACGACCGGTGGAACGAACACCTCGGCGACCTCGGCCTCGACCCCGAACTCTTCCGCTACCAGCGCGAGATGAACGCCGACGAGGGCGAGGCGGCCGGCCTCTTCGCCGTGAAGAAGGACTCCGACTTCACCGACCTCCTCCTGCGCGCGGTCACCGACACCCGTGACACCGACGGCCTCGCCGACCTCGTCCACGGCTTCGGGAACAAGCTCGGCCGGCGCGCCGAGCTGATGGCCGAACGCGACTTCACCGCGGGCTCGGTGGACCTGCTCGGCCGGATCGTGGAGGCGGCCCGCGCCCGCGCCCTCGCCCGCGAGGTACACGCCGGCGCCGAGCGCCGCACCCGGACCCTGGCCCGGCGGCTCTCCGCCCGCGCCGCCGAGGAGCGGGGCCGCGCCGCCGACCTGTCCCGGCAGGTCACCGCCGCCGCCCACGAGGTCACCGAGGCCGAGACCGCCCGCGGCCGCAGCTCCCTGATCGCCGCCGAACTGGCCTACCGGCACGCCTCCCTGGCCCTGGGCGTCGCCGAGAAGGCCGCCGCGGCGCAGAAGCGCGAGCTGATCGAGGCCCGCACGCTCCACGCGGCCTGGCAGGCCGCCGAGGCCGTGCTGCGCCAGCGCGCCGCCGCCGACCGCTCCGCCCGCGTCGCCGCCGCGATCCTCGAAGCCGAACGGGACGCGGCCCCCGCCCTCGCGGCCCGCGCGACCGCCGCCGCCGACCTGGTACGCGCCCTCCACACGGCGGCGGGGGAGGGCGAGCGCGTCGCCAACGAGGAAGAGGAGCGCTCCGCCGCACTCCAGGAGGCCGCCGAGGCCGCCCACCGCGATGCCACGGCCGCGGCGACCGGCGCCCAGCGGGCCCGCAGCGAGGCCGAGCACCTGCGCCAGCGGCTCGCCGAGGTCGAGCAGGAGACCGCCGAGGCCGTCCGGGCCGGCTGGCTCGACGATTCCGCCCCGGACGCCGACCCGGCGCGCGCCGCGCTGGCGGCCAGCGACGCCGAGAAGACGGCCGTGGCGGCCTGGGGCGAGGCCAGGGAAGCCGCCCGGGCCACCGCCGAGACGGCGAAGGAGGCCGCGGCGGCCGAATCCCGCGCCGAACTGACCGCCGCCCGCGCCGCCGACGCCGCCGACGCCGCCGAGGCGGCCCACGAGGCCGAGCACCGCGCGGCCGCGTCGATCGCCGACGACCCGCGCCTCGCCGAGCTGCTGGGCCTGCCGGCCGCAGACGCCGCCGCGCACCCCGCCGCCGCGCACCCCGCCGCCGCGCACCCCCGCCCCGCCGGGGCGTCCGGCGGCGCGGGCGCCGACGCCGGAGCACAGCCCGCCGCCGGGACGCCGTACGCCGCAAGCTGCCTCGGAGCCGAGGACCTCGACCGCAACGCCGACGACCTGCGCGAGCTGCTCGAGGGCGGGATCGCGGCTGCAGAGCGGCAGCTGTTCGAGCTGCGCACCGCGGCCGCCGACGACGCCCGCATCCTCGGCGCCCTCGGCGACGGCGGCCTGCTCCCGCCCGGCCCCGACGTACTGGCCACCGTCGAGTACCTCGGCGAGCACGGCATCCCCGCCCTGCCCGGCTGGCGCTACCTCGCCCAGTCCGTGGACCCCGCCGACCACGCGGCCGTCCTCGCCGCCCGCCCCGAACTCGTCGACGGCGTCGTCATCACCGACCCCGACACCCACAGCCGGGCCCGCGAGGTGCTCGGCAGCGCCGCCCTGCTGCCCCGGTCCGCCGTGGCCGTCGGCACCGCCGCCGCCCTGCTGGCCCCCGTCCCGGCCGCCGGCGCCGGCGGCGCCCTGTCCGACGTGTTCCTCGTGCCGCCGAACCCGGCCATGCACGACGAGCACGCCGCCGACGAGGAACGCCACGCGCTGCGCAGCCGCGCCACCGCCCGTGACGGCGAGATCCGCACGCTCGCCGCCCGCCTCTCCGGGGACCGGGCGCTGGCCGCCCGCCTCGCCTCCTGGCGCACCGGCTGCCCCTCCGGCCGCCTCGCCGAACTGGCCGCGGCGGCCGCTGCCGCCCGCGCCTTCGCCCAGGAGACCGAAGCCGAACTGGCCGAGACCCGGACCGCGCGCGCGGAGGCCGACGAGGCCGCCGCCGACGCCGCCCGGGTCCGCGACGAGCGCCAGGACTCCGCGCAGCGCGCCCGCCGCGCCGCCGACGCCCTGGCCGGGCTGGCGTTCCGCCTCCGCGAGCGGGCCGGCTGGCAGTCCCGGCTGCGTGAACTGGCCGACGACGCCGCCGAGTCGGAAGCCCGTGCCGAGGTCTGCCTCGACCGCGCCCGCGCCGCCGACGAGGACCGCCGCGCCGCCCAGCGCGCCGCCGACGACGCCCGCCGCACCGCCCGCGCCCTGCGTGCCGAGCGCGCCGAGATCGCCGGCGCCCCCGAACAGCTCCCGGAGGCCGGCGAGGCCGCGGCCCGCACCTCCCTCCCCGCCCTCCGCGAGGCCTACCGGGCCGCCTCCCAGCTCTACGAGAAGGTCGGCGTCGGCGCCGACCTGCGCGCCGAGCAGGCCCGCGCCGAGAGCGACGAGAGCGCCGCCACCGCCGAACTCGACCGGCTCACCAACAAGGTCCGCACCCGCGCCGCCCAGCTCCTCGAAGGCACCGACGGCGCCGACGGCCCGTCCCGCCAGGCCGCCGCGGCGCGCGCCGAGTCCCTCGTCCAGATGCTGGAGTCCCGTACCACCACCGCCAGCGAGCAGCTCGGCCGGCTGCGCGGCGAGGCCGAACGGCACGCGCCCGCCGACGGCGGGGCCCACACCGAACTGCCCGAGGAGTGCGTCCCCGCGGACGTGGAACAGGCCCAGGGCCTGCTGCGCGCCGCCTCCGCCCAGCTCGCCGCACACAGCACCGCCGTCGAGACCGCGAAGGCCGCCCACGCCGAGCTGCTGCGCGCCCACCGCACCGCCGAGGACGGGACGGGCGGCTTCGACGAGACCGCCGCACTGCTCCGCGACCTCCTGCGCGACCAGCACCAGGAGCACCCCGAGGACCAGGCGCAGGAGGCCGGGCCGTACCCGGGCAGCCTGGAAGAGGCCCGGCAGGCCGCGGGCGAGGCCCGCCGCTCGCTGCGCGGCTGCGCCGCCGACCTCTCCGCCGCCGAGGCCGCCGTGCGCGAGGCGAGCGACGTGCTGGTCCGGCATGCCAACGCGACCCGCTACGAGCAGGTACGCACCCCCGCCCGCCAGCAGATCCGCGAACTGCCCGCCGCCGCGCTCCCCGAGCACGCCGCCGCCTGGGCCACCGCTTTCGCACCGCGCCTGCGGGTCCTCACCGACGAACTGGAGCAGCTGGAGCGCAACCGCGACAGCATCGTCGACCGGCTGCGCGGCCTGGTCGAGTCCGCCCTCGCCACGCTCCGCTCCGCCCAGCGGCTCTCCCAGCTGCCCGAAGGCCTCGGCGAGTGGTCCGGCCAGGAGTTCCTGCGGATCCGCTTCGAGGAGCCGGACCAGGCGACCCTGACCGAGCGCCTCGGCGAGGTCATCGACGAGGCCACCCGCTCCGCGGTGAAGAAGAACGCCTCCTTCGGCGAAGGCCGCCGCGACGGCATGTCCCTGCTGCTGCGTGGCGTACAGGCTGCGCTCCAGCCGCGCGGGATCTCCGTCGAGATCCTCAAGCCGGACGCCGTGCTGCGCGCCGAGCGGGTCCCCGTCGGGCAGATGGGCGACGTCTTCTCCGGCGGACAGCTGCTCACCGCGGCCATCGCGCTCTACTGCACCATGGCCGCACTGCGCAGCAACGACCGCGGCCGCGACCGGCACCGCCACGCGGGCACGCTCTTCCTCGACAACCCCATCGGCCGGGCGAACGCCACGTACCTGCTGGAGCTCCAGCGCGCCGTCTCCGACGCGCTCGGCGTCCAGCTGCTCTACACGACCGGTCTGTTCGACACGACCGCGCTGGCGGAGTTCCCCCTCGTCATCCGGCTCCGCAACGACGCCGACCTGAGGGCGGGCCTGAAGTACATCAGCGTGGAGGAGCACCTGCGCCCGGGCCTGCCGCAGCAGGACCCGGAGGAGGAGACGGTCCACGGCGAGATCACCGCGACCCGCATGTTCCGCCGCAGCCAGACCCAGATCCCGGTCCAGACCCCGGCGTCCGAGCCCCAGCGCCACTCACCTGAACCCCAGCCCCGGACCGGGGTCCACTCCTAGGGCCCGGGCCGGCCCGGCTCACACCGGGCCGAGCCGAGCCGGGCGGACGGCGCCGCGGCGGTCAGGCTTCCTTCAGCCGGCCGCCGCGTTGCCGTATCCGGGCGGCCCGCCGGGCCCTGCGGCGCTCCCGCCGCAGCCGGCGCGCCGTACTGCTCGGCACCGACACCACGCCGTACCGCTGGTTCCACATCTGCCGGGTGACCCACACGTCGAGCACGCCCCACGTCGCGACCATCGTCGCCGCGACCGACCCCAGCACCATCGGGAAGGCCAGCCACGATCCGGTGACCGCGAGGTAGAAGGTGACCGTCGACTGTATGAGGGTCACCGCGACCAGCAGCACGGCGCGCACCGCGGCCTCCCGGACGGGATCCGGCAGCCTGCGCCGGCCCGCCGGCTCCTCCACCCACAGCGGCCGCGGACCCTCGTCCGCCGACCCGTCCCGGAAGCCGTACCCGAACGCTGCGCCGCTCTGGTATCCGTACTGCTCGCTGCCCATGGTCCGCTCACTCCCCACCACGCGGCTCCCCACGCCGCTCTGTACAGAAAGACGAACGACAGCCGCCGGTGATTCCCGTGGAACGAACAGTTCCAGCCATCCGTCCCATCCCGGGAACCGAGACCCCACGAGGTGTCATGTGCCACATTTCGGGCCGCCCTTGACCGGAAGTATCGGATAACTGGTGATCTTCGTCCACTGCGGAGGCTGAAAACTTCCGGACGTGCCTTCGAGTTGGTTCTGAGGCAGTAGTAGGCTCACGCCGTTTATTGACGGAACACCGACCCCGAGCCCGGGGGTTGAGCTGGGGGAGGCCATGCGCTTTCGCGGGAAGTCCATCCGCCGGAAGATCGTGGCGCTGCTGATCGTGCCGCTCGTCTCCCTCACCGCCCTCTGGGGTTTCGCCACCGTCATCACGGGCCGCGAGGCGGCCCAACTCCTCGATGTCGCCTACGTCATCGAAAAGGTCGGCTACCCCATCGAGGACGCCGTACGCGTCATCCAGAAGGAACGCCGCCAGACGCTCGTCCTGCTGGGCGACCCCCGCGCCTCCCAGGCGGCCGCCGAACTCACCAGCCGCCGCGAGGCCACCGACCGGATGGTCAAGTCCATCCGCGTCCGCGCGCTCGACCCCGAGGTCACCGACGAGCTCTCGCCCGCCGCCACGGCCCGCCTCCACTCCATCCTCGAGGCCTTCGAGGGCATCGACTCCCTGCGCGGCTCGGTCGACCGCACCGAACTGGAGCCCGCCCAGGCGCTGGAGCTCTACAACCGCCTGGTCGACCCCTGCTACACCTTCCTCATGAACCTCCACGGCCTCGAGGACGTGGAGATGGACAAGCAGGGCCGCGCCCTCGTCGGGATCACCCGGGCCCGCGAGACGCTCTCCCGCCAGGACGCCGTCATGGCCGCCGCCCTCGCCGCCCGCAGCGTCAGCGTCGAGGACGCCCGCCTCGTCTCCGACTACGTCGCCCACCGCACCCTGCTCTACGAGTTCAACCTCACCACCCTCCCGGCCTCCGACCGCGAGCTGTTCGAGCAGTACTGGCGCGGCCCGGTGACCCAGCCGCTGCGCGACGCCGAGGAGAAGTTCATCGCCCAGGGCGCCACCCGGCACCCGCGAGCCGTCACGGCCGCCCAGTGGGACGCGACCGCCGACAAGGTGCTCGACGACCTCGCGGGGATGGGCACCGGCGCCGGCGACCGCTACCAGGAGCGCGTCGCACCGCTGGCCCGCGACGTGTTCGTGAAGGCGGCCGTCGCCGGCGTCCTCGGCTTCCTCGCCCTCGGCCTGTCCGTCTTCCTCTCGGTCCGCATCGGCCGCGAGCTGGTCCGCGACCTCTCCCGGCTGCGCAAGGAGGCCCACGAGGCATCCGGCGTGCGCCTGCCCGCCGTCATGCGGCGCCTCGCCGCCGGCGAGCAGGTCGATGTGGAGACCGAAGCCCCGCGCCTCGAGTACGAGAAGGACGAGGTCGGCCAGGTCGGCCACGCCCTCAACACCCTCCAGCGCGCCGCCGTCGAAGCCGCCGTCAAACAGGCCGAGATGCGCCGCGGGGTCGCCGAGGTGTTCGTCAACCTCGCCCGCCGCAACCAGGTCCTGCTGCACCGTCAGCTCACCCTCCTCGACACCATGGAGCGCCGCGTCGAGGACGCCGAGGAGCTCGCGGACCTCTTCCGCCTCGACCACATGACCACCCGCATGCGCCGGCACGCCGAGGGCCTCGTGATCCTCTCCGGCGCGGCGCCCTCCCGCCAGTGGCGCAAGCCCGTCCAGCTGATGGACGTCGTACGCGCCGCCGTCGCCGAGGTCGAGGACTACGAGCGCATCGAGGTCCGGCGCCTGCCCCGGCTCGGCATCACGGGCCCCGCGGTCGCCGACGTCACCCACCTCGTCGCCGAACTGCTCGAGAACGCCACGGTGTTCTCGCCCCCGCACACCGCCGTCCAGGTGCACGGCGAGCGCGTGGCGAACGGCTTCACCCTGGAGATCCACGACCGCGGCCTCGGCATGACCCCCGACGCACTGCTCGACGCCAACCTGCGGCTCGCCGAGACCCCCGAGTTCGAGCTCTCCGACACCGACCGGCTCGGCCTGTTCGTCGTTAGCCGCCTCGCGCAGCGCCACGCCGTCCGGGTCTCCCTCCAGCCCTCCCCGTACGGCGGCACCACCGCCGTCGTCTTCCTGCCCGCGGCCCTGCTGACCGAGGCCCCCGACACCAACGGCGTCGGCTTCCGCCTCGACGGACCCGACCGCACCGCCCGCAGCGCGCCCCCCGGTGTGCGCGGAATCGCTTCTTCTCCCCGCCGGCCCGGCCTCACCGGCATCCCCGCCCAGGAGCTCACCGGCCCGTCCCCGGTCCTCCACGGCCCGATCGACGGCCCCGTCGAGCTGGAGGCGCCGATCGGCGCGCACGGCCTGGAGAGCGTGGGCAGCCTCGGCTCCGGCACCCCGGAGCCCGTCGACGCGGCCGCCGGCCTGGCCGACCCGGACATCCTCGGTCCGCTCCCGGGCCTCGACGGCACCGGGCACCCGCGGGGCGGGCTGCTCGGCACCCGGGAATCGGCCGGACTGCCGCCCACCGGGCCGGTCCGCCTGGAGAGCGCGCGCCACGAAGGCGCCCGCACCGACGCGGGCCGCCCCGCCCCCGGCGCCCCCGTCCCGCTCCCGCGCCGCCGCCGCACCCCGACGCTCGTCGCGGACCACGGCCGGCGGGTCGGAGCCCGCCCGGTGGCCGTGGTACCGCAGCCCTCCCGCGAGGAGGCCGCGGACGCCGGCGACGGCCGCGAGGGCACGGCGCCCGCGCCCGGCGGGCTGCCCCGCCGGGTCCGGCAGGCGAGCCTGGCACCGCAGCTCAAGGACGGCCCGGCGCCGGCCGGGGACCGCGGCCCGGTGGACGACCGGGACGCAGAACAGGTACGCAGCCGGATGTCCGCGCTCCAGCGCGGCTGGACGGCCGCCCGCCGGCAGAACGAAGGCCTCGGCGAAGGCCCTGACCACGGCCCCGTCGAAGACCGCACCACACGTCATACCGAAGGCCGTACCGAAGGCCGCGACGCACCACGAACCACACCGGAGGGGGACGGTCGATGACCGAACCGCAGACCACAGCGCACGACGCCACGGGCCGGGGTTCCGGCCGCCTCAACTGGCTCCTGGACGAGCTGGTCGACCGGGTCGGCAGCATCAGCAAGGCGCTGGTCCTTTCCGGCGACGGGCTCCCGACCGGCGCGTCGAAGGCGCTGACCCGCGAGGACAGCGAGCACCTGGCCGCCGTGGCGTCCGGCTTCCACAGCCTGGCCAAGGGCGTGGGCCGGCACTTCGACGCCGGCAAGGTCCGCCAGACCGTCGTCGAGCTCGACGAGGCGTTCCTGTTCGTCACGGCCGCCGGTGACGGCAGCTGCCTGGCCGTCCTGGCCGACGCCGACTCCGACGTGGGTCAGGTCGCCTACGAGATGACCCTGATGGTCAAGCGGGTGGGCGACCACCTGGCGACCGCTCCGCGCTCCGGACTGCCTGCCGGAGGGTGAGTCGGTCGGCATGAGCGCATCAGGCCAGGACGGGGTCCACGAGCAGTACCCGGACTCCGTCCACTCTCCGGAATCCGCCACTCCGGTGGATTCCGCCCCCCGCGGGGACGCTCCGGCACCCGCGGATCCCGCCGGTCCCGACCCCGCGCACTGGTTCGACGACGACGCGGGACCGGTCGTCCGCCCGTACGCCATGACCCGCGGCCGGACCAGCAGCATCGGCGGGCACCGCCTCGACCTGATCGCCCTGGTCGTCGCGGAGCCGGCGGCCTCGGACCCGGTCTGGGACCAGACGCTGTCCCCGGAACACGTCGACATCCTCGGCCTGTGCATCTCCCGGCCCCAGTCGGTCGCCGAGCTCGCGGCCGAACTGGACCTGCCCATCGGGGTGGTGCGGGTGCTCGTCGGCGACCTGGCCGAGGACGAGCTGGTCCACGTGACCCGGCCGGTCCCCCCGGCCGAACTGCCGGACGAATCCATACTCCGTGAGGTGATCGATGGCCTTCGGGCGCTCTAGCCGGCTCACCGCCGTCGGCGGCACCGGCACGACGGCACCGCCCGTCGAACCCCTGACCCTCAAGATCCTGGTCGCGGGCGGCTTCGGGGTGGGCAAGACCACCCTCGTCAGCGCGGTCAGCGAGATCAGGCCGCTGCGCACCGAGGAACGCCTCTCGGAGGCGGGGCGCCCGGTGGACGACACCGGGGGAGTCGAGGCCAAGAAGACCACGACGGTGGCGATGGACTTCGGCCGGATCACCCTGCGCGAGGACCTCGTCCTGTACCTCTTCGGGACGCCCGGCCAGGACCGCTTCTGGTTCCTGTGGGACGAGCTCGCCCAGGGCGCGCTCGGCGCGGTGGTCCTCGCCGACACCCGCCGGCTGGAGGACTGCTTCGCGGCCGTCGACTACTTCGAGCGGCGCGACATACCGTTCCTCGTGGCGGTCAACTGCTTCGACGGCGCCGACCGGCACCCCGCCGCGGCGGTCCGCCGGGCCCTGGACCTCGATCCGCACGTCCCGCTCGTGCTGTGCGACGCCCGCGCCCGGGAGTCCGTCAAGGAGGTGCTGGTCGGAGTGGTCGAGCACGCCATGTCACTGGCCCGTGCCCGGCGCCGGCCCGCCCGCGTCTGAGCGGGCACGGAGGCGGCCCGTACCCCCGCCGACTGGGGTACGGGCCGCGGCTCTCGTGGGGGGCCGGGAAGCCGCGTGCCCGGAGTGGGTACGCGGACTGTGGAGGCAGTGTTCACCTGCCGTGAAGGGCCGTCAAGCACCCGCGCAGGGGAACACCCCGATTTGCGCGGCCGGTCAGCGGACCGCGACGACGGCCGAGCCGTGGCCGAACAGCCCCTGGTTCGCCGTGATTCCGGCGCGCGCGCCCGTGACCTGGCGTTCTCCCGCCGTCCCGCGCAGCTGCCAGGTGAGCTCGCAGACCTGCGCGATCGCCTGCGCCGGCACCGCTTCGCCGAAGGACGCGAGACCGCCGCTGGCGTTGACGGGGATGCGGCCGCCGAGCGCCGTCGCGCCCTCGCGGACCAGCTTCGCGCCCTCGCCTTCGGCGCACAGGCCGATGTCCTCGTACCACTCCAGCTCCAGCGCGGTGGACAGGTCGTACACCTCGGCGAGGGAGAGGTCCGCGGGGTCGAGCCCGGCTTCCTCGTACGCCGCCCGGGCGAGGGCGGAGCGGAAGCCGTGGGGGTCCGGCTCCACGACCGCCGCCGAGTCGGTGGCGATGTCGGGGAGGTCGAGCACGGTCCGGGGGTAGGTGGGCGTGACGGTGGAGACCGCCCGGATCCGCACCGGGTCCGGCACCCCGCGGGAGCGCGCGAAGTCCATGCTGGTGAGCACGAGGGCCGCGGCGCCGTCCGAGGTCGCGCAGATGTCGAGCAGGCGCAGGGGGTCGGCGACGACGGCGGAGGCCGCCACGTCGTCGGCCGAGACGGGCTTGCGGTAGCGGGCGAGCGGGTTGAGCGCACCGGCTGCCGCGTTCTTCACCTTGACCAGCGCGAAGTCGTGTGACGTGTCACCGTACAGTGCCATGCGTCGCCGTGCGTACAGCGCGAAGTACGCCGGATTCGTGGCCCCCAGCACCCGGAAGCGCAGCCAGTCCGGGTCGTCGGGCCGCTCGCCGCCGGCCGGGGCGAAGAAGCCCTTGGGCGCCGCGTCCGCACCCACCACCAGCACCACGTCCGCGAGCCCCGCCAGGATCTGCGCCCGGGCCGCGCCCACCGCCTGGGCCCCCGATGCGCACGCCGCGTACACACTGGTCACCCGGGCACCCTGCCACCCGAGGGCCCGCGCGAAGGTCGCCCCGGCGACGTATCCGGGGTAGCCGCCGCGCACGGTGTCCGCGCCGACCACGGACTGCACGTCCGTCCAGTCCAGCCCGGCGTCCGCGAGCGCGGCCCGCGCGGCGGCCGTCCCGTACGACACGAAGCTCCGCCCCCACTTGCCCCACGGATGCATCCCGGCCCCGAGGACCGCGACGTCGGCGCTCACCGCCTCTCCTCCGCGACGGGCCTGAAGTGCCAGGTGGTCCAGACGGTTCCGGCGTCCTCGTTCAGCACGCCCGGCACCACCTCGACGGCCATCCCGACCGCGAGGTCCGCCACCGTCACCCCCGGAGCCGCTTGGCCCAGCACCACCATCCGCTCGGCCTCCAGCTCCACGGCCACCAGCGTGTACGGCTCCCAGGGCGCGTCCGGGTCGGACACGTACGGTGCCGGCGGCCGGTAGCGGCCGTCCGTGTAGGACCAGACCCGGCCGCGCCGGGAGAGCGGCACCTGTGCCAACTCCCCGCCGGAGCAGCGGGGATTGCGGCAGAAGTCGTCCTCGCGCGGGAAGAACGTGCAGCCGCAGGCCGAGCAGCGCGTCCCCAGCAGCCGGAACTCGCCGCCGCCCGCGGGCTCCTTCCCGCCCTCGTCCTCGGCTGTGCTCGTGAACCACCCGGTCACCACCGGTGTGCGTGTGCGCGCCACGACCCCTCCAGGGCAGAGATATCTGACGGAACGTCAGAAGTCTGCCACGGGGCGGTCGTTCTCGGCGAGCCACTTGGAGGCCGTCTCCGCAAGCTCGGCGTCCCGCCCGGTCAGCATCATCCGGATCATCTGCGCGTCCCCGCGCAGCGACCACGCGGGATGCCCGAAGGTCGCCGGGTTGTTCCCCTCGATGAAGAAGTGCGCGGGCCAGGCGGTGGCGTAGCCGATCAGCGGCAGCGCGGCCGCATAGCGCCCGCGGCCGCGGGACAGCCCGTACACGGTGACCGCGAGACCGGTCAGCGTGCCGGCCAGGTGCACCCAGCGGGTGGCGGCGCGGGAGTGCATGGCGACGTAGTACGGCCAGAATTCTTCGTACGATCCGAAAGTCCGCTCAGTCATGCCCGCACGGTACTCACCACCGGCCCGTCCGGGTACTGACCGGGACGTCGAAATGGGTATGCGGAAACACTTCGGGTTGCAGTGTGAAATGCCACCACTCCTGGGGCAGGTTCACCCACCCCTGCGCGCCCAGCGCACTCCGCAGCAACTCCCGGTGCGCCCGCTGCGCACGGCCGATCCGCGGATCGGCGGAGTCGGTGTGCGCCAGCGGATCGAAGCAGTCGAAGCCCGTCCCCATGTCCACCGAGCTGTCCGCCGACCGCAGCTCCGCCGGCCCGTCACACGGCCCGGCGGCCCCCTCCACGGCCCCCCGCACCCGCCCCGGCAGCCGCACGAGCGTCACGTCGACCGTACTGCCCCGGCTGTGCCCGGACCGTTCGGCGATGTACCCCTCGGCGAACAGCCGCGACTTGGGCACCCGCGGATGGAACTCCGCCCGGACGCGCGGATCCTCGGGCTCCGCCGCCCACCGCACGAACCGGTCGACCGCCCGCTGCGGCCGGTAGCAGTCGTACACCTTCAACGAGTACCCCTGCCGCAGCAGCACCCGCTGCGCTCGCCGCAGCGCCCGCGCCGCCGGACGGGCCAGCAGGCACACCGGCTCCTCGTACCCCTCCACACGGCCCCCGGTGAAATTGCGCACCGTGGCATAGCGCATGTCACGCAGCACCGACGGATCCACCTCCCGCAGGTCGACCAGCGGGGACGGCTGCGCCGGAACCAGCGCGGCGACGAGTGCGACCAGGGCAACGACCGTCATCCTCACGCCCCTTCGTCTACCATCGCCGGGTGTCAGCACCCGTGAAGGACTCGCACTGCTCCGCTTGCGGAGCCCCCTACGGCACCACGGCCTGGCCGCGGACCTGCCCCGGCTGCGGCGCCGTCGGCTACCGCAACCCGCTCCCGGTCGCCGTCGCCCTGCTCCCCGTCACCGACGACAGCGGGCACACCGGACTCACCGTCATCACCCGCACCATCGAACCGGCCCGCGGCGGCGTCGCCCTCCCCGGCGGCTTCGTTGACCACGGCGAGGACTGGCGGGACGCCGTCGTCCGCGAACTGCGCGAAGAGACCGGCATCGAGGCCCCCGCTGCCGACGTGACCCTCGCCGACGTCCTGAGCTCCCCGGCCGGCCACCTCCTCGTCTTCGGCCTCCTCCCGCCCCGGCCGGCCGCCGCACTCCCGCCCTCGGTCCCCACCGGCGAAACCACCGGCTGGCACCTCCTCCACGCCCCGGCGGACCTGGCCTTCCCCCTCCACACCCGAGCCGCCGCAGCCTGGTTCTCCGGCGCCTACACCCACCGGAGCGCGACGTCCTAGACCCCCCGCATCCGTACCGGCAGCCCCACCGGCGAGCCGTCCTCCCGCTCCACCACCGGCCGCCCGTCCCGCCACCGCGTCACGAACCGCTCCACCGGGGGCTGCTCCCAGCCGTCCCCCGGGTCCCGTATGAGCAGCCCGCCCCCGGTGCGCCCCAGCGCCGGCGCCCACACCTCCAGCTCCAGCCCGTCCGGGACGTCCATGCCGCCCCCCGCAGCGGAAGCGCCGCCCGCCCCCTCCCCGGAAGCGCCGCCCCTGCGCACCGGCAGCACCGCCCCCGCCCGCGCCAGCACCGGGATCCGCCCCACCGGCGCATCCAGCAGCACCTGCCCCGGCCCCTCGTACGCCGCCCCCGTCGCCGTGTCGTACCAGCGCCCCCTCGGCAGCCGCACCGCCCGCCGGTCCGCCCCGCACTCCAGCACCGGAGCCACCAGCAGCGCGTCCCCCAGCAGGAACGCGTCCTCGCAGTCCCGCAGCGCACGGTCCTCCGGAGCCCCCCACCACAGCGGCCGGACGTACGGCGCCCCGGTCCGCCTCGCAAGCTGCGCCAGCGTCACGAAGTAGGGCCGCAGCCGTTCGCGTTCGGCCAGCACCTCCCGCGCGTTCTCCAGCACCTCCGGCCCGAACTCCCACGGCTCCCGCCGCCCCGCCCAGATCGCCGCGTGCGTACGGAACAGCGGCAGGTACGCCCCCAGCTGGAACCACCGCAGATACAGCTCGGGGGAGGGCGAGCCGCCGAAACCGCCCACGTCCGGACCGGAGTACGGCACCCCGCACAGCCCCAGCCCCAGCACCAGCGCCAGCGACGCCCGCAGCCCCGGCCAGCTGCTCTCCACGTCCCCCGACCAGGTCCCGCCGTACCGCTGCATCCCCGCCCACCCCGAGCGGGAGAACAGGAACGGCCGCTCCTGCGGCCGCAGCCGCACCAGCGCCTCGTACCCGGCGCGGGCCATCGACAGCGCGTAGACGTTGTGCGCCGCCCGGTGGTCGCCGCTCTCCCCGTCCAGCGCGTGGCGCGCCGAACGCGGCAGGGTCATGTCCCCGAACGGCGCGAAGGACACCGGCTCGTTCATGTCGTGCCAGACCCCGGAGAACCCCTCCGCCAGCCGCTCCGCGTACTGATCGCCCCACCACGCACGCACCGGCGGATGCGTGAAGTCCGGATACGCGCACACGCCCGGCCAGACCACCCCCCGCACCTCCCGCCCCTGCGCGTCCCGTACGAACGCCCCCGCCGCACGCCCCGATTCGTACAGCGGATCGCCCTCCTCCGCCTTCACCGCGGGATCGACGATCGACACCAGGCGCACGCCCCGCGCCCGCAGCTCGGCGGCCAGCGCGGGCAGTTGCGGGAACCGCTCCCGGTCGACCGTGAACACCCGGTGCCCGTCGTAGTGGTCGATGTCCAGGTGCAGCGCGGCCAGCGGCAGCCCGTGCGAGCGGTACCCGTCGGCGACCCGCCGCACCTCCGCCTCGCTGCCGAAGCCCCAGCGCGCGTGCTGGTGCCCCAGCGCCCACGACGGCGGCACCGCCGCGCCGCCGGTGAGGGCCGCCCAGCCCTGCAGCACCCGGGCCGGCGTACCGACCAGCACCCAGGTGCGCAGCGGCCCGCCGTCCATCCGCAGTTCGCACGTGCCCGCCCGGTCCGGCCCCGAGCCCGCCCCCTCCTCGCCCTCCCGCAGCGTCACCCGCCCGTCCCAGGTGTTGTCGTGGAACACCAGGTGCGTCCCCGCATCGGCGACCACCAGCTGCACCGGCATCGTGATGTAGAGGGGATCGTCGCCGGGCGCGAAGCCGCCCTTCGGATCGGTGTTCCACAGCCGGTACACCCCGTCCCGCAGCCGCGGCCCCGCCGCCCGCCCGCCCAGCCCGAAGAACCGCGCGTCGGCCGCCACCTCCGCCCGCTGCACCCAGCGCGCCCCGCCGTCCCCCGACACCGGCTCCCACCAGCGCGGCGGCAGCTCCCGGCGCAGCACCGCCCCGCCCGGAGTACGCACCTCCACCGCGCCGTGGCGGGACACCGCCACCGTGACCCGTTCCGAGACCACCCGCCAGCCGCCGTCCGTGTCCGGCTCCAGCACCGCCCGGCCGTCCGGCTCGGGCGCCGCGCCCGCCAGCCCGTACGACGGCGTCGGCCCGGCCCCGTCCCAGCCCCAGAACACCGCCCCGCCCGCCGCGACGAGCACCCGCAGCTCCGAACGCGCGAAGTGCACCACCCCGCCGCCGGGCATCGGATCCGCGCCGGTCAGCCGCCCCGGCACCCGGGCGCGCTCGGCGCCGCGCGGGGGCAGCGCCGCCGCATCGGCGCGCGCCCGGCGCCATGCCGCGCGCCAGGCGCGCAGTCCGCGCACCGATCCGAAGTCCTTCACCGTTCGCACCAGTCCCCGAGCGTCCATGGCGATCACCCTGCCATTGCGACCCTGGTCAGCGGGGTGCGTTCAGCTGGCGTTCACCCACACTCGGACCGCTTCTGCCTGTCGTTGATGACTCTGGTGCGGAAGACGATCACATGGCATGGTCCCTGTGAGCCGCCGCGCGCCCACCCCTCGCGCAATGGCACCGTACGCACACGAAGCGCAGAGCCGCAGACCCTGGGAGCCGACCCCATGACCTCAGCAACGCCGCAGCCCTTGTGGTCGCCCGGACCCGACCGGATCGCCGCCGCCGCGGTCACCCGTTTCCAGGAGTGGGCCGCCGAACGCCACGGCGCCCCCGCCACGGGCGGGTACGCGGCCCTGCACCGCTGGTCCGTCGACGAGCTGGACACCTTCTGGCGGGCGGTCGCCGACTGGTTCGACGTACGGTTCGGCACCCCGTACGACGAGGTGCTCGGCTCCCGCGAGATGCCCGGCGCCCGCTGGTTCCCCGGGGCCACCCTCAACTACGCCGAGCACGCCCTGCGGGCCGCCGAGGACCCGGCCCGCGCCGCCGACCCCGCCCTGCTGTGCGTGGACGAGACCCACGAGCCCGTGCCCGTGACCTGGGCCGAGCTCCGCCGCCAGGTGGGCGCGCTGGCAGCCTCGCTGCGCGCCCTCGGCGTACGCCCCGGCGACCGGGTCAGCGGCTACCTGCCCAACATCCCCGAGGCCGTCGTCGCCCTGCTCGCCACCGCAGCCGTCGGCGGCGTCTGGACCTCCTGCGCCCCCGACTTCGGCGCCCGCAGCGTCCTGGACCGCTTTCAGCAGGTCGAGCCCGTGGTCCTCTTCACCGTCGACGGCTACCGCTACGGCGGCAAGCAGCACGACCGTACGGACACCGTGGCCGAGCTCCGCCGCGAGCTGCCCTCCCTGCGCGCGGTCGTCCACATCCCGCTGCTCGGCACGGCGGCCCCCGAGGGCGCGCGGACCTGGGCCGAGCTCACCGCCGGGGACACCGAGCCGGTCTTCGAGCCCGTCCCCTTCGACCACCCGCTCTGGGTGCTCTACTCCTCCGGCACCACCGGCCTGCCCAAGGCGATCGTCCAGTCCCAGGGCGGCATCCTGCTCGAGCACCTCAAGCAGATCGGCCTGCACTGCGACCTCGGCCCCGAGGACCGGTTCTTCTGGTACACCTCCACCGGCTGGATGATGTGGAACTTCCTCGTCTCCGGCCTGCTCACCGGCACCACCGTCGTCCTCTACGACGGCAGCCCCGGCTACCCGGACACCGGTGCCCAGTGGCGCATCGCCGAGCGCACCGGCGCCACCCTCTACGGCACCTCCGCCGCCTACGTGATGGCCTGCAAGAAGGCCGAGGTGCACCCGGGCCGTGACTTCGACCTCTCCGCCGTGAAGTGCGTGGCCACCACCGGCTCCCCGCTCCCGCCCGACGGCTTCCGCTGGCTGCACGACGAGGTGGCCGAGGACCTGTGGATCGCCTCCGTCAGCGGCGGCACCGACGTCTGCAGCTGCTTCGCCGGCGCCGTTCCCACCCTCCCCGTGCACATCGGGGAGCTCCAGGCTGCCTGCCTCGGTACGGACCTCCAGTCCTGGGACCCGTCCGGCAAGCCCCTGACCGGCGAGGTCGGCGAGCTGATCGTCACCAACCCCATGCCCTCCATGCCGATCCGCTTCTGGAACGACCCCGACGGCAGCCGGTACCGCGACAGCTACTTCGAGATGTTCCCCGGCGTGTGGCGCCACGGCGACTGGATCACGATCACCGACCACGGCTCCGTCGTCATCCACGGCCGGTCCGACTCCACGCTCAACCGCCAGGGCGTCCGGATGGGCTCCGCCGACATCTACGAGGCCGTCGAACGCCTCCCCGAGATCAAGGAGTCCCTGGTCATCGGCCTGGAGGAGCCGAACGGCGGCTACTGGATGCCGCTGTTCGTCCACCTCGCCCCCGGGGCCGCCCTCGACGAGGACCTCATCGGCCGGATCAAGAGCACCATCCGGGAAGAGCTCTCCCCGCGCCACGTCCCGGACGAGATCATCGAGGTCCCCGGCATCCCGCACACCCTCACGGGCAAGCGCATCGAGGTCCCCGTCAAGCGCCTCCTCCAGGGCACGGAGCTCGCCAAGGCCGTCAACCCCGGCTCGGTCGACAACCTCGACCTGCTCCGCTTCTACGAGGACCTCGCCCGCACCCGCAAGGCCTGACCGCCCCGGTCAGCCGCCGTACGTGGCCTCGGACTCGCCCAGCACCCCGGCGAAGTCCGAGGCCAGCCGCTGCGCATCGGCCCCGTCCAGCGCCGCGGTCGTGATCCGTACGGCCGGCGCGCTGCCGATCCGGAACCGCTGCCCGGCCGCGACCCACCAGCCGTGCGTCCGCAGCCCGTTCACCACGGCCGACTCGTCGCGCACCGGCACCCACACGCTGAGCCCGCTGATCCCGTGCGCGGGGATGCCGTACGCCCCGAGCGCCCCGATCAGCGCGCCGCGCCGCTGTGCGTACGCCGTACCGGCCCCCGCGACCAGCACCTGCGCGGCCGGATCGGCCAGCACCCGGGCCACCGTCTCCTGCAGGATGCGGCTGACCCACCCGGAGGTCATCAGCAGCCGCCCGTCGTGGCGGGCCAGCGTGGTGGGATCGCAGGCGAGCGCCGCCCAGCGCAGGTCGGGCCCCAGGTGCTTGGAGACGGACCGGACGTGCGCCCAGCGCGGCAGCCCGCCGGTGGTCAGCGAGTGCAGCGGCACCCCGGCGATGTCGGCGTTGTGATCGTCCTCGACGACCAGGACCTCGGGGAACTCCTCCAGCACCGCCAGCAGCTCGTCCCGCCGGCCCGCCGTGAACCGGCCGCCCACCGGGCACTGCGCCCGCGGGCTGCACACCACCGCGCGCGCCCCGGCGCGCAGCGCCCGGCCCAGCTCGGCGGGGAGCATCCCCTCCTCGTCGACGGCCACGGGCGCCATCCGCAGCCCCAGTGCGGGCACCAGGTCGAGCAGGTGGTGGAACCCCGGGTCCTCCACGGCCACCGAGTCGCCCGGCTTCAGCTCGGTCGACAGCAGGCGCGCGATGCAGTCCAGGGCGCCGTGCGCGAAGGTGACCGCCCCGTCCGGCACCCCGTCCCGCGCGAACCACGCACGGGCGTGCTCCTCCAGCCCCGGCAGCCGGGGACTGCCCCGGTACGAGCCGTGGACGGGCGACACCTCGGACGGGGGGGTCAGTACGGGCAGGAACGCCGGGTCGGGGTGCCCGCCGGCCAGGTCGCGCAGCCCGTCGGGCACCCGCGGCGGCCGTCGTGAACCGACTGCGGGCATGTGGGCCACGACGGTCCCGCCCCGGCCCCGCGTCACCACGATCCCGCGCTGGCGCAGTTCCTTGTAGGCCGTCGCGACGGTGCCGGGACTGACGCCCAGCTCGTCCGCGAGCCGCCGCACCGGAGGCAGCGCGGTGCCCGGCACCAGCTCGCCCCCGGCGACGCCGCGCTCGACGGACCCCGCGATTTCCCTGGCGGTCGTACCAGCGAAGGAATATTGTGTTGTCACGTACCGGATTATGTATCAACACAAAAATCGCGTCAAGGGGGGCACGTGGGCATCCACGACCGCAGGGCAGCACTCCACGCACGCATACCAGGAGGCCCCGACGGCCGCCGGATGCTGGTGATCTCCCTCGTCGACAAGATCGGCGCCGGATTCTGGGCCGGTACCGCCGCCCTCTACTTCGTCACCGTCGCCGGACTCGGCATCGCCGAAGTGGGCCTCCTCATCGGCATCGCCGGCGCCGTGGGCATCGCCGGCGCCCCCCTCGGCGGCCTCCTCGCCGACCGCCTCCCGCTCACCCGCCTGCTCGTCGGCCTCCAGCTGCTCCGCTGTGCAGCCGCCCTCGCCCTCCTCACCACCCAGCAGTTCTGGCTGCTCCTGGCCTACTCCGCCGCCGGCAGCCTCGCGGACCGCTCCGCCAACGTCCTCACCAAGCTCTACGCCGCCCGCATCAGCGGCCCCGACCGCGCCCGCTACCAGGCCCTCACCCGCACCGCCATGAACGTCGGCTACGCCCTCGGCGGCCTCACCGCCGCCGCGGCCCTCGCCGTCGGCACCGTCACCGCCTACCGCGCCCTCCTGCTCGGCGACGCCCTCTCCTACCTCGCCATGGCCCTGCTCACCCTGCGCTGCGCCGAACCGCCGTCCCCCGCCGCCCGCGTCATCACCGCGGCAGCCGCCGCCGAGAACGCGACCGCCCACGCAGCCACCGCACGGCCCGCCACCCCGCGCAGCCCCTGGCGCGACCGCACGTACCTCCTCTACACCCTCACCGAGACCGTCCTCTTCCTCGACGACGCGATCTTCAAGGTCGGCATCCCGCTGTGGGTCATCCACGCCACCGACGCCCCCGCCGGCCTGGCCCCGCTGGTCATGGTCCTCAACAACGTCCTCGTCGTCTGCCTCCAGGTCCCCCTGGCCCGGTTCGGAGCCACCACCGAAGCCGCCCGAGGCCTCCTGCGGCCCCTCGCCGCCACCCACCTGCTCGGCTGCCTGGCCCTGGCCGCCTCCGCCTTCGGCAACGCCTGGACCGCCACCGCCGCGGTCTGCCTCGCCGCGGTCGCCCTCACCTTCGCCGAGATGATCCACGCCACCGCCTCCTGGGAACTGTCCCTGGCCCTCGCACCCGACGAAGCCCAGGGCGCCTACCTCGGCGTCCACGGCCTGTCCGCCGCCGCCCAGCGCAGTGTCGGCCCGCTCATCGCCACCGCGTCCGTCGCCGCCGGCCCGCTCGCCTGGGCCGTCCTCGGCGCGGCCCTCGCCGCCACTTGCCACGCCCAGCACCGACTCGTACGACGAACCCCGCCCCCGGCCCCGATGTCAGAGGTGCCGATTACGGTGAGTAAGCACTGACAGCACTCCGCCACCGCGGCATCCGGGGGGAACCATGGCGCACACCGAACACACGCAGCACACCCGGCACACGGCACACCTGAGGCGCACGCTGCGCCGCGAAGTGCCCGGCACCGTCGGCCTGCTCGCCGACCCCGGCGATTTCGCGGCCATGACCGGCTACCGCACCTTCCCCTTCGACAGCGGCGACGACCACGACGCCTACCTCCACCACGTAGGCGGACTCCTGAAGTCCCTCGCGGCCCAGGGCATCCACACCACGGTCGCCCTGTTCGACCCCGAGGAGTACGCCGAATTCTGCGCGGACTCCGGCCTCGACCCCGACACACCCGACGCCCGCACCCGCTTCACCGCCGGCCTCGGCGGCACCGGCCCCGCCGTCCCGTACGACGGCCGGCCGATGGACGACCTCGTCCCGCTCCTCGTCGACGAGTCCGTCCGCCAGGCCACCTGGGAGTACGCGACCCTGCTCCTCGCGGGCGTCGGCCCCTGCGCCGACTGCGGCTCCGACATCGGCCACAGCTCGTTCGAGCGGGCCGGCCGGGTCCTGGACCGGCTGCTCGACGGAGCCGGAGCGGGCCCGCACCACCTGGTCTGCAGCATCCCCGCCGACGGCGACCAGCTGGTCGCGGCCCACCACACGGACGCCGGCGACGAGGCCCGGCTGGACTTCGTCACCGTCCTCGCCGTCGGCATGGCACTGCAGCGGCCCGGGGGAGTGGTGCTCCGCAGCACCGGGCCCGACCGGGCCGACCGGGTCCACGGCTGGCGCCTCGACCGCGGCGTCCTCGTCCCGATCTCCGCGGCGGAGGTCTTCAACGCCTACTGCACCGACGCCGACACCGGAGACCTGCTCTCCCCGGAGCCCGGCGTCGAATACTGCCCGGGATACGACGTCGACGAACCGGGGCCGCACCACTGACCGGGCCGCCGGCGCACCCCGGACGGCCGCCGGCCGAAGTCCCCGCGGGAAGCGGCCCGCGGTCCCGGCCCGGAGACGGCCGGAGGGGCCCTCCGCCACCAGGCGAAGGGCCCCTCCGGGACAGGATCCACCGGACCGGCCGCAACGGCCGCCGACGGTCCGGATCACTCTCCGGACAGCACCGCCTGCGCGGCCACGCGGGCCTCCTCGGCGGTGTCCGCGGCACGCGCCGCGGCCGCCGCACGCTCGCACTGCGCCAGCGTGTGCTTCGCCAGCGTCGCGCGCACGTAAGGAATCGAGGCGGCACCCATGGACAGGCTGGTCACGCCCAGACCCGTCAGCACACACGCCAGCAGCGGGTCCGAGGCGGCCTCGCCACAGACACCACAGCTCTTGCCCTCGGCCTTGGCGGCCTCGGCCGACATGGCGATCAGGTCGAGCAGCGCCGGCTGCCACGGGTCCTGCAGGCGGGAGACGGCACCGACCTGGCGGTCGGCGGCGAAGGCGTACTGCGCCAGGTCGTTCGTACCCAGCGACAGGAACTCCACCTCCTGGAGGATCGAGCGCGCACGCAGAGCCGCGGAGGGGATCTCCACCATCGCGCCGAACTTCGCCTGCAGACCGGCTGCCCGGCACGCGTCGGCAAAGGCCTTCGCATCGGTGCGGTCGGCCACCATCGGCGCCATGACCTCGAGGTAGACCGGCAGCCCCTCGGCAGCCTTCGCCAGCGAGGTCAGCTGCGTACGGAGCACCTCGGGGTGGTCCAGCAGCGAGCGCAGACCACGGACACCGAGCGCCGGGTTGGGCTCGTCCGCCGGCGTCAGGAAGTCCAGCGGCTTGTCCGCCCCCGCGTCCAGCACCCGCACCACGACCCGGCCCTCGGGGAAGGCCTCCAGCACTTTGCGGTACGCCTCGTACTGCTTCTCCTCGGACGGCGCCTTCTTGCTGTCGTCCAGGAAGAGGAACTCGGTGCGGAACAGGCCCACGCCCTCGGCACCCGCCTCGACCGCCGCGGGCACGTCCGCCGGGCCGCCGACGTTCGCCAGCAGCGGCATCTTGTGCCCGTCGGAGGTGGCACCCGGGCCCGAGGACGCGGCCAGCGCGGCCTTGCGCGCGGCAGCCGCGGCCTCCAGCTCGGCCCGCTTCTCCGGAGTCGGGTCCACGAAGATCTCGCCCGTACTGCCGTCGACGGCGACGACCGTGCCCTCGGCCAGCTCACCGGCACCCGGCAGGGCCACCACGGCCGGCACGCCCAGCGCCCGCGCGAGGATCGCACTGTGGCTGGTCGGCCCGCCCTCCTCGGTCACGAACCCGAGCACGAGCGCCGGGTCCAGCAGAGCGGTGTCCGCGGGCGCGAGGTCCCGCGCGATCAGCACGTACGGCTCGTCGCTGTCCGGGACACCCGGCATCGGCACGCCCAGCAGTCGCGCCACGATCCGGTTGCGCACGTCGTCCAGGTCGGCCACCCGGCCCGCCATGTACTCGCCGGCGCCCGCGAGCAGCTCGCGGTAGGCGGCGAACGCGTCGTACACGCCGCGCTCGGCGGTGCTGCCGACGGCGATCCGCCGGTCGACGTCCGCCATCAGCTCGGGATCCTCGGCGATCATCGCCTGGGCCTCGAGCACGTGCTGGGCCTCGCCACCGGCCAGCTGGCCACGTGCGATCAGGTCGGCGGCCACCGCACTCACGGCCTGACGGGCGCGCCCCTGTTCGCGCTCCGCCTCCTCCGCGGCGATCTGCCTGGTCGGCGGCTCCAGCACCGCCGTACCCATGTGCCGAACCTCGCCGATCGCCACACCGTGGCTCACGCCGACGCCTCGCAGCGTTGTCTCCATTTCACCCGTCTCCGATTGTGCGGCGGTTGCGACGCCGCGATGGATGTCCGATCGCGCCGCTCCAGCGGCGAAGGGCACTCAGGCCCAGCTGAAGAGCGCGTCTCCGGCCTTCACATCGCCGTCGGCGAGGTCCGAGAGCGCGTCCGCGGTGGCCTCGAGGGCCACGATCGGGCAAATGGGGGACTTTCCGGCTGCCTCGACGGCCACGGGGTTCCAGCGGATCATCGCCTGGCCGCGCGTCACGGTGTCGCCCTTGTTGACAAGGAGCTCGAAGCCCTCGCCGTTGAGCTGGACGGTGTCGATCCCGAGGTGGGTGAGCACTCCGTGCCCCGCCTGGTCGACGACGACGTACGCGTGCGGGTGGAGGGAGACGACCACGCCGTCGACGGGGGCCACCGCCTCGGAAGGCTCGCGCACGGGGTCGATGGCGGTGCCCGGGCCCACCATCGCGCCGGAGAAGACCGGATCGGGCACTGCCGCGAGTCCGATGGCACGCCCGGCAAGTGGGGACGTCACGGTGGTCATGGATGGCCTCCCAGGGGTGGGGCTTCGACGTGTCGCCGCCCCTGTCTGTCCTGGACGGCGTACTCGTTGAGAAGGGTAAGTCATGAGAAGTCCCGGTTCCGCCTGATCTGTTCCTTGCAGTCGGTGGTCACGGGACCAGTGGACTAGACCATACGCCTGATTCGATTTGCCCGTGCACCACGGGGCCTGTACTGTCTTAAGTCCTGCCTGACCGTGCCACGTGAACACCGCGTGAACAGAGGTCGGCGGGCACCCCACCTATCAGCTGATCTTGAACCACCCTTCTTTCCGCATGTCTGCGGAGCGATGTGGTCCGGAAGACAGAAAAACGCTGCTAGAGTCGGACTCGCCGGAAAGGGAAACGCGAAAGCGAGAACCTGGAAAGCGCCGAGGAAATCGGGTCGGAAAGATCTGATAGAGTCGGAAACGCAAGAACGAAGGA
>NZ_JBVJWO010000018.1:125462-168023 GCF_055602345.1 Streptomyces sp. NPDC037401 | reverse complement strand
TCCGCGACTGCCGCCTCAAAGGCGACGGCGTCCACCACGCCATGCTCGGCATCGCCCGGATGCACAACCTCGCCCTCACCGGATAGGCAAGCGGGTCGCACGACGGTTCGTCATGCCCGAGGCGGCGAGAAGATCATTTACGGGACAGCCCTTAGTTCAGAGAACGCACCCGGGAGCAGCGCCTGGTCCAGTTCGGGGTGCACACGATCGGTCTGCTGGCGCAGCTGCCGGAGGCGACCGTGCAGCGGGTCCTCGGTGGGCGGGCGGGCCAGCAGCTGCGCGAGGTGGCCCGCGGCATCGACCGCCGTGTGGTGGTCCCGACGGAGCTCCCGCACAGCACGGCCGCGCAGCGCCGGTTCACCCTCGACACACTCTCCCCCGAGGAGGTCCGCGCCGCGCTGCTGTCGCTGGCGGTCGAGCTCGGCGACCGGCTGCGGACCCGGCGCCAGGCGGCGAGGACGATCACGATGACCGTCACCCTGGCCGACCGGTCCCAGGTCCACCGAAGCCGCCAGCTGCCCGGCGGCCCGAGCGCGCACGCCGAGGACCTCCGCGACACCGCGTACGAGATGTTCCGAGCGCTGGGCTTCCAGCGGGCACGGGTCCGCGGCCTCGCGCTGCGCTGCGAGCAGCTGGTCGACGCGGCCGCTGTCGCCGAGCAGCTGTCCTTCGACCAAGGTCGCGAGCGCAGACTGCGGGCGGAGAAGGCCGTCGACCTGCTCAATGCCCGGTTCGGCTCCGGCACCGTGGGGCCGGCGGCCAGCTACCGGCAGGCTGGCTGACGCCTTCGGGGCGGGCGGCCGACGGTCCGGCCGGGCCCCGCCCCGAGCGGTCGGTCAGCACCCGAAGTCGTCGAGGACCTTGCGCGTCGCGGCGTCCACCGGGCGGAGAGGGTGGGTGCTGCCGTCCTCAGCCGGCCCCAGACGCAGGGTCGTTCCCCGGCTGGTCGGGGTGACGAAGAGGACACCGTCGTCGACGCGGGTCTGTACCGCGCCGCTGCGGTAGGGGCTGACGGACAGACATCCGTCACCGAGTTCGCGCTCGAAGCGCTCGTACGGGCCGGCGAAGAAGTGCTCAGCCACCGGGCCTTGGCCCTGCCACACCACGATCGCGAGGAGTCCGGCGGCGATGCCGGGGGCCGCGGCCTTGAAGCCGGGAGCCTGGATGAGCCGGGGCCCGGTCCGGTGGACGATCGCGGTCCCCGCGAGCGCGATGGCCCCGGACGCCGCGAGCAGCAGGGTGTAGTGGGAGAGGAGGTCGGCCCGGTTGCCGAAGGTCAGCGGAAGGGCCGCGCAGGCCAGCACCAGCAGGCCCAGACCGGTCAGGGTCACCGCCTGGAAGCCGCCCAGCTTGGCCGGCCACTTCGTACGGGTCGGGACCAGGTCGTCCTCGCGGCCGACCCACTGTCCCGCGCCGCGCAGTCGTCCGGCCAGCGGGCGGGCGCCGTCGAGGCGGGCCTCGACGAGCAGGTCCAGGACCGCGTCGCCGAAGGCGAGGGCGCGGCGGTGCACCGCGAACTCGTCGTCCTTCAGCCGGTCGGCCTCCTCGGCGCGGACCGGCTGGATGCGCAGCCCGGTGCCGCCGGCGAAGGTGAGGTTCACCGGATGTCCGGGATCGGGGAAGCCGGGCACGGTGGGGGCCGGGCGGCCACGCCCGTCCAGGCGCACACCGCCGTCGCGCTCGGGGAAGTACTTCTCGTACATCCTGGGGTGCCGGCGGTGACCGTGAAGGCTGGCCTGGAGCGCCTCGGCCTGCTCGATCACCGCGTCCAGCAACGGCGAGGCCGGGGCGCTGCGCATCTGGTCGGCCACTGCGGCTCCCGGAACCGCCTGCCACAGGCCGCCGGTCCGCCCCAGGACCCGGTCCTTCCACAGGTCGCGGACGGACCGCGGCCATACCCGGGCAGCGGGCAGTCGTCGCGGAGGCTGCCCGTCGGCGAGGTGCGCGCGCAGCAGTGCGAGGGCGCTGCGCACGTAGTCGGTCTCGGCCGCGTAGTGGACCGCGACCGCCGTGGTCCGCTGCCGTAGGTCGGCCCCGGTCTCCTGAACCCGGTCGGCCGAGGCCCGGGCCGCGAGGCCCTGTGCGAGCAGCTCGGCGATTGCTCGTTCCCAGCTCCGGCTCATCTGCCATCCCCCTCCAGGTCGGCGTCCGTCGTCGTGAGGTTATCCGCCGCGATGCGCAGCAGCTGCGGGTCGGCGTAGAGCACGTACTGAGCGCGGGCGACCGGCTCGGGTTCCTCTTCGTGCGGCATGGCCTTTCCTCAGCCCTCGCTGTTGGGCTCGTCCGTGCCGGCCTTGGGGCGCTTGGTGCCCTTGCGGCCGTCGCGCAGTGCGGCGAGGAGCTCCTCGGGCTCGGGCCGCAGTCCGCTGCCCAGGTAGCGGATCCCTTCGCCTTCGGGTGCGGTGTCGGTGTCCTTGCCGATGGGGTGCCGGCGGCTGGTCGCGGTCCGCCATCCGTAGCGGGAGTCCCACACCGCGGCGGCCGGCTGGTCGGTGTCGAGCATCACGGTGGCGGCCACGGCGCCTCCGTCGAGCTGGCGCATCTCGACCTGGGCCTGCTGGGCGATGCCGGCCGCGGCCAGGACGTCGGCGGTGTGCTGCAGGTAGGGCTGGGCTCCGCGGGCGTGGAGCTCGCGCTCGGCGAACGTGACGGCGGCGCGGTGGGTGATGGCGGGGTAGCCCAGCTGGAGAGCGGCGCCCTTCAGGTCGAGGCTGGGCTGCTGCTCGACGAGGTCGGCGATGCGCCGGCCGCGCAGGGTGGCCAGGCCGGACTGGGCGGTGGGGAACTTGGTGATGCCGAGGGTGTCGGAGACGGTCTCGACGGTGACGGCGGGGTCGGCGTCCAGGAGCTCGGCGATCCGCGGCAAGATCTGGTCGCGGGGGATCATGTCGCCGCTGCCCTCGCGGCGGCCGCCGCCGGCGCCGCGGCCGGGCCGGCTGTCCTTGTAGGCGAGGACCAGGCGGCGGGGCCAGTGCTCGGTGCCCTTGGGGCCGGCGGGCACGAGGACCATGCCGGCGGCCAGGGCCGGGTCCTTCTTGTACGTGTTCCAGGTGACGGGTTCGATGCCGAGCACCTCGGCGGCCTCGTGGCGGTCGAGGAGGTCCTCGTCGTCGTCGACCTGGGGCAGCTCGGGGATGGGCTCGCCGACGTAGTAGGCCTTGGTCTGCTCCGAGTCCCACAGCTGGTTGCGGGCGTCGGGCGAGCTGATCGGCACCGGGTGGCCTTCGGCGGCGTAGGGCTTCTGGTTTCGGATCGTGGTGAGCTTCTTGCCGAGGGCGTCGGCCAGGTCGGACATGGTCTGGACGTGCTGCAGGCGTCCGGCGCGGATCACGTTCTTCTCCTTCGTCACGGTGCGGGGCGCGCGGGGCGCCCCGCCGGCGGGGGTGTTAGTCGGTCGAGGGGTCGGGCAGGCAGTTCGGGTTGCACGGCTTGAAGGCCTCGGCACCGCATCCGTCGCAGGGGCGGGCGGCCGCCTCGATGAGCGGGTGGAGGTAGGCGAAGGCGCTGTCGGCGCCGGCGTGCGAGCGGCGTCCGGATCCTGTACGTGCCCACCGCCTTGGGCACCCTGATCCTGGTCGCGTACGTCGAAGCGGATTGACCGCGCCGCACCCAGGCTGTGCGGGCTTCTGGACGAGCCCGGCTCCATGGGATATCCGCCGGCTCGGTGTCCCGGGATTCGCGGCGCCGGCTCTCCCTGCGCGGGGCCACCCTCCGGGGTCACGAAGGGCCCCGCGCCACGCGCGGGGCCCGGTGCTCGTGGCTCAGTCCTTGTCGGGCCGCCCGGGCACAACCAGGAACTCAGCGGGGTCGGAGAGACCGTCGTTGTATTCGGCGACGATGAGCTTCGCGAGCGGGGCGGAACGGGAAGAGGAACCGCCGCCGCCAACTGTGTTCGCGATGGACGATTCCTTCCACTGCGCCACCGTCTTCACCTTGCGCTTGGAGCGACCGGCGAGTTTCGAGCTGAGGCGGTCGAGCCGGGCGTCGGGGTTGCGGTCGAGGACCATCCCGACGGCGCGCAACATGATCCCCTCCCACGTCGAAGTGTTGCGGCCCCACGCATCTTCGACGACCCTCAGCACCTTGGGGATCAGCGGGGTGCGCCCCTCGGGGAGGATGAGAGGGTAGACGCTCCCGCCCTCGTGGCGTTTGGCGTGCTTCTCGTCCATCACGGCGATGGCGGTGAGCGCCTGTACCGCGCCGATCTTGTTGGCCGAGGTGCTGCCGGAGATGCCGAGGCCGAGGCTCTCGACCTCGTTCAGGATCCGGGTGTTGCGAGGGTCGCCGGCGGTAATCGAGACGCGGAAGATGTCGAACGGCTTTACTGCCTTGCGGTCGCGGTTCGCCGCGAGGAACAGTTTCGCCTCCTGCTCGGCGGTGAGTCCCTCGTAGACCATGCAGTCCCTGAGGAAGTCCGCCCCCTCCTTCTCGATGGCCACCTCTGTGGAGTGCTGGCCGTCGAGGAGATAGTACCGGCCGTCGTCCCGCAGGGAGACAATCGCCGGAAGCAGTGCGAAGGGGTCCCACATCTTCGTGAGCCGGGCCGTCCAGACCGCGTCCTTCTTGCGCTGCGCGGCGGGACCGGCGTCCTCTCCGGTGGAGGTGCCGTACAGGGCGGCAGAGTCGAGGTCCTGATCGACGTGCAGGTCCCCGACGCGGATGGCCGCGTAGGTCTTCTGGACGGTCCGGGTCGTTCTGGCCTGCGCCGGGACGGCGGCCTTCTTGCGTGCAACTACCATAAATCCCCCCTGGATTGAGCGTAGGTGACGCCCAGTCAACCATAGAGATTCCTCGCGCGCGGGAATTTCTCGCGCCCGCCACCGCAGGTGGGTCAGCGTTCGACGACGGGCTTGTCGAGGTCGCGGTGGACGAGGCTGACGTCCAGGTGCCGGTCGGCGTACGGCTGGGCGAGGTCGGCGATGCCGAGCTCGGCGGCGGCCTTCTGGTCGCCGGAGAGGGCGGCCTGGAGGGCGAGGGCGACCGCGCCGGCGCGGTGACGTCCGCCGGCGCATCCCGCGGCGACGCGGACGAGGCGGCCAGAGGCGGAGGGACCGGCGAGGAACGCTTCGATCTGCATCACGGTCGCGGTGACGAGCTCCTTGATGCCGGGGGTGGTCATGACGGCGGCGCGGACGGGGGCGTCGTGCGCGGTCATGTAGCGGAGCTCGGGGCTGACGTGCGGGTCGCGGAAGTGGTGGCGCAGGTCGATGGTGAGGTGCGCGTCGTCGGGGCGCCGTGCAGGTAGCCGAAGGAGACGAACTCGATGGTGCCGGTGCGCTCGGTAATGTTCTCCACCTTGTCGGTCGTCTTGGGTCGGCGGGAGGGGTTGCCCCGTGCCCGAATCGGCGGGATGCGAGCGGCGTCGGTGACGGCCTGGCGGCCGGCGTCGGTGATGGCGAAGAAGTGCGGGTGCCCGCGGTGGACGTTGTCGGGGTCCGGGCTGCCCTGGGTGTGGCCGCAGGCGTCGATGCTGTCGGCGTAGCCGAGTTCCTCCAGCGCGATCTCGTCGGCAGCCGTGAGCCAGATCTTCTTCCCCGCGTCCGCGGTCTCGATCAGGGAGCCGATGTTGCCCTTCGGGTGGGCGACGGCGTTCTGGAGGGCCTTGAGGCGCTTGGGGGTGAGACGGGGAGTCATCGCTGTCCTTCCTGGTTGGCGGTGAGGGTGGTGCTACTGCCAGCGGAAGGCGTTGCGGATTTCGCTGGCGGCGCCGGAGAGGTTGTCGCCCTCCAGGCGGATGTCGAAGTCGTACGGGTCGTTGTCGTCGAGCTGGTCCATCACCGCCTCGCTCGCAGCGTCGAGGACCCCGGCGAAGGCCTCGTGGAGCTGGGCGGCCTTGAGGGCGTCGACGATGCTCTCGTAGTCGGCGCCGCGCTTGATGGCGTCGGCGAGGAGACGCAGCGCGGCGGCCGGGGCGAGGGCGGCGAGCTCGGAGGTGTCGGCGCGGACGGCCGGCGTCTCGATGGCGGTGATCCGGGCGATGTCCTTGGAGCTGTCCATGGTGTTCCTCCTGGTCGTGGCCGGGCTGGTCGGCGTGGGAGTCGGTTACAGGTGGGGGATGGTGATGGCGGCTGCGGCGTCGCCGGTGAGTGCGAGGCCGGGGGCCTGGGGCAAGGCCTCGGCGAGGGCGGTGATCGCGGGCCACAGGTCGTTGACCATGTTCGTGGTGGTCTTGGTGACCTCGGTCCAGGTGGCGCCCTGGTCCGGGTCGGCGGGGGCGTCGCCGGTCAGGGCGATGCCGTTCACACCGAGGGCCGGACGCGCGCCCGGCCACGCCTTGCTTGCCCAGCCGGTACCGAGGGTGCGGCGTTTCCCGATCCGCCTGCGCGGCTCGCACGCTGCGGCCAGGACGCGGGATATGGCTAGCCCATGACTCGCCTCGCACTTCCGGCCCCGCTGGCCCTGTGCCGCCCCGTTGAGGACGTACGCCTCGGCTTGGGACTGAATTTCGAACCGAAGTTCGATGGGTGGCGGTGCCAGCTCCTGACCGGCGCCGGGCGCCTGTGGAGCCGACACGGTACAGACCTGACGGCCCAGTTCGCGGACGTGGCCGACGCATCCCGTGCCCTGCCGGAGTGCGTTCTGGACGGGGAGCTCGTGGCGGTTCCGGAGAGCGGGAGCGTAGCCTTCGCGCGGCTGCAGTCCCGCTCCGGGCGTGGTCCGCAGCGCGGTGAGGACTTCGCCGTCCACCTCGCCGTCTTCGACCTTCTCGGGCTGGGCGAGGAGGACTGGCGGCCGCGCCCGTACGAGCAGCGGCGCATGAAGATGCGCGAGCTGCTGGCAGACAGACTTCTCGCCATCCGGCCGGTCCCCGCGACCGGTGACCTGGACGCCGCCCTGGAGTGGGTGGGAGGCCTGAACGGCGTCGAGGGGCTGGTCTTGAAGCCGAACCTGCCCTACGTGGCGGGCCGCGGGTCGGGGTGGCTGAAGTGGCGGCGCATGCACACCAGCGAGGCGGCGGTGATGGGTGTCAGTGGGCGGACCCCGGGCACCCAGTGCCTGGTCCTGGGTCTCCCCCGCGGGGACGGCCGGATGCGGGCCGTGGGCGTCAGCCTGCCGCTCGCCCAGGCTGTCCGCCGCGAGTTGGTGCCTCTGCTCCGGCCCGTCGGCGAGGACCAGGCCGAGTTGCCCGGGACGGTGGGCGGCCTGCCGGGCGCTGACCCTGTCCGCTACCGGCCCGTCGTAGCGAACGTGGTCGTCGAGATCGAGGCCGACCAGAAGCGTCCGCTGGAGTTCGGCCGGTTCCGTCATCGGCCGCGGGTGCTGCGGGTCCGCGGCGACATGACGCCTGACCACCTTCCACACGCACCGTGAACCGCGCTGCGCGCCGAGGCGACGGCCCGCCGGCCCCTGGGCGTCACGATGCCCGGAGGCTCGGGGCTGCCTCCGGGCATCGTGGCGGGATCTCCATCGCTATCCGCGGGCCCTAAGAGGTCGTTTTCGTCCGATGTTTCATCCCGGGATGGGGTGTTTGGTGGTCTTCTTCGGGTCGCGCCAGGAGATGGTGTTCTCGCCGGTGAGGCGGCGGGCCATGAGGTCGGTCATGGCAAGGTTGATCAGGGCTTCGGAGCGTGTGGGCAGGGTTTCGTAGTCGCGGGCCAGGCGGCGGTGGAGCATGAGCCAGCCGTAGGTCCGCTCGACCGCCCACCGCTTCGGGATCGGGGTGAAGCCTCTGGTCCCGGGCTTTCGGGCGGTGATTTCCATGTCGATGCCCAGGGCGGCAGCATGCTCGACGAGGTGCTGGCGGTAGCCTCCGTCGACCCACACTTTGCGAATGCCTGGGTGGTGGGCGGCAACCTGGTCCAGGAGCGTGGTTCCGGCGATGGAGTCCTGCACGCTCGCCGCGGTGACCAGCACGGCAAGGAGGAGTCCGAGCGTGTCGGTGACGATTGCTCGGCAGCAACGACGAGGTCGGGGAATCGGTCTTGGACCAGGGAGCCGCGGCGGGTCTGGAGCAGCACCCTGCCACCCGATCCGGCGGGAGTGAAGACGAGCATCCGGTGCCCGTCGAACTTCTGCTCAAAAGCAGCCCCGCCTTTCATCATGCCGGGGCCCGGCAGCGTATCTGCGGCCTGCGCGAGCATCGGTTCCACCGGCGGGTACAGCGTCACCCCAGGACCTCCCTCGCGCTCTGCGCCCTCTTCCAGGATCGGCCAGGCCGGGTGGACACGTGTGCAGCCGAGGCTGGCGCACGTCATCCGTCCGAGGGGCACGACGGCGCTGTCCCGAGCGGCCCCCGCCGCAGGTAGGGCACGGTGACGGCATGCGCCGCTGGTCCATGCCCCTGCTCCTGCCTCGGGCTTGTCCGGGTGTGGCATCAGGACGAGGTGATCGAGGTCCGTGAGCTCGGCTAGGGTCGTCTCCTCGGACTCCTCCGTCGTCCTCTGGCGTAAGGCGATCGGCGCGAGATCCGTACTATCGTGCGAAGGATGCTGCCGAGCAGGCCGGCGGCGGTGGGCAAGTTGACGTGTACGTGAACGGGTAGGCTTGCCGTCCATGACCCGTTCCGATGAATCCCCATCACGCGAGCCGAACGAACGTGCCCTTTCCCACGTGAGCGGGGCGGTGGTTGAGAAGTGGGCTGCGGTACGCGAGATGAGCGACGACCTGATCGACAAAAATCTGGTCGAGGCAGCCTTTGCGGACCCGGTTCTCAGGACTCTTTTCCCTCTGGTGAGCCATGGATCCCTGCAGTTCAGCCGGTGCACGGAGTTTCCGTGGTCGAAGGACCTGCCCTCCATCTTTCCAGCCGGCGCGGGCCGATTTCGCGTTCTCCGTCTGTACGCCGAGGATGATGCGGAAGTCGGCGACGTGCGGACACCGCAGGAGGCCGTGCGGCTGGTCCGGGCGGAACTCCCGGAAGGGATCCTTCCCGCGATCGACGGCCCCCCCGAGGAGCTTTGACGCCGGCCAGGCCAAGCGCGCGCAGAATTGGCAGGAGTGGGTGAGCGCCCGCCGGTGGGTCGAAGTGGCACGGACGGCGGCACAGCTGCAACGGTGGCAACACAAAGCCACCCCGGACCTGGCTGGATAAGACCGTGCAGCCGGCACTCCCGGATGCCATGAAGTCGAGGGCGCGTTGCGGTGTGGTGCCGGGACTGGGACTGTCGGTGGACTACAAGCGCATCTCGGCCGCCTCCGGCTGAGGACCGCCGCCGTCCTTGGGAGGTGTCCGAGGTCGGCCTGTTGGCCCCATCCGATTGCACAGCGCAGGTCTGCTGGAAACGGCAGGCTGCGGATCGAGCTGAGGTCAGTTCGGTGAGGCCGAAGGACGGACGGGCGCTCCCACGAGGTGTTGTCGTGGGAGCGCCCGAAGTCTCGGTGCTACCGGTCAGAGATGACTCCGTACGGTCAGTCGATCGGGTAGGCCCAGTCGGGCTTTGTCATCTTGCTGGTAACGTTCTTCCCGCCCCAATACCAGTCCACCGACTCCCAGGTGCGCTTTTCCAGAACGATCTGAAGGCGGAGCAACGCCATTTCCCAGGCAGTTCCGTTTCCTGACTCGGTGGCGGGTTTCCACTTGGGGCCCAACAGGGGAATGCCACGTTCGACGAGTAGTTTCAGGGCCTGATCAGGGCTTGTCGCTCCTTTGACGCCGTCGAGGGTTACCGAAAGCCGAATCTTCGGATTCGCAACGGCCTCGGCGACCCCGACCATCCAGATCGGACGACCGTCCCCGTTGGGATAGGGATCGCCGTATCCCTGGTTATTGAAGGTCCGGCCTTTGATGGCATCGGCGAGCTCGTCCGAGTACGGGTTGATGCCAAGCACGATGAGTTCGCCGGTGGTGCAAAGCGAGTCCGCGTTGTGGACCAGCAGCGGAATGCTGCCGGCGAGGACGTAGTACGAGTGGACGCTGTCGATCGTGAGGTCGTACGCAGGCTGCGGGGACCTCCGGTGGGTGACCGAGACGATCGGCACCGACCGGCCATCGGGGGTACGGAGGGTGTCCTGCGTGGTCAGGTCGCCCGCGTCCCGCCACGTACGGGAGTTCTCCGCCCAGAACGGGTGGTGGTCGGTGGCGACGACGGTACGGGCGGTGCCGTCCGCAGCCGGGACGCCGAGCTCGGTGAAGTCGCGGTCGTCGGGAGTACGGATGGTCGCTTCGACACGCTGGGGGGCCGTGACGCCGGTGTCCGGGTTGGTGGACACCACCTGATCACCGACTCGCACGTCCTCAATGGGCCGGGTCGAACCGTCACGCATCAGGACCGGCGTGCCGGCGGGGAAGCTGTGGCGCTTCGTCGGGCAGGGCGGCAGTGAGAGGCCGTCGACCTTGTTCCAGAGATTCTGCAGGGCGCCCCTGAGCTTCTCGGCCTTGAAGCCCCATTTCTCGAGCTTGGCGCCGAGCGCGGCCCAGCCACCGATCGGGATCGTCAGGGCGCAGGACCAGGCGGCGTCCTTGTACTTCCCCGGATCGTCGAAGATCTTGGCTTCCAGGACGTACGAGCCGCAGTTGGCCAGGCTGACCGGGATGCCGACAATCGGCAGCGCGCCGTACAAGTCGGCACCCAAGTGCGCGAGTTCTACGGCGACGCGCAACTTTTCCTGCAGCGGCAGGTTGGCGAAGATGACCGCACCCTTGGCCAACGGCGGCAGGCTCTGGTACATGTGCTCGTTCAGCGCCGCCAGGTAGCGCTGGGTCCGCTGGCGGTTTGCCTCTTCCGTTTTGGCCTTTTCGAGCGCCTCGTTGAAGACGTTGACGACAACGGTGGCGTCCTGGCCCGACCGCTCCGCGGACTCCCGCGCCGTCGTCGCGGCGGCGTAGGCCTGTGCGGCACTCCCGGCGGCAGAGACCGCGCTCGCCCGGGCCCATACCGCTGACTGGGTGGCGTCGTTGGCACTGGCCTGCGCACGCTGGCGGGCCTGTTCCGCGGTCCTCGCGGACTCTGCGGCCTTGGCCGCCGACTGCTTAGCTTGAGTGGCCCAGTCTTGCGCCTGCCGCGCGGCGTCGGCGGCCCGTTCGGCGTCCTTTCGGGCCTCCTCGGCAAAGGCCTGGGCGTCAAGGGTGGCATTGCGGGCGAGAGCGTAGGCCTCCTCTGCCAGGGCTGCGTTCTGCTTCGCCCTGTCCGCGACCACCGCGGCCTCGGCGATCATTTGCTGGACTTGGCTACGATGGGTCTCGGCCAGGTGGTCCATGCGCTGGGCCCGATATTGGCCGGTCTGGAGGAACGAGCGCAGGACGCCGGGAGGGCTCAGGATGGCGGCTTCGGCCGCTGCCTTCACCTCAGGGCCGCCGGTCTGGGCGAGTCTGGCCGCGCGGGCGCGGTCGTCCGTTTCCCTGGCCTCATACTGGGTGACGGTGATGAAGTCGACCAGCGCCTTCGCGGTACCGGCCTTGAGCGCAGTGTCGCCAGCCTGCTTGACCCCGGTGTCACCGGCCTGGCTGATCCGGGTCACCTCGACCTGGTAATCGGTGAACGCCGCCTGATGCTGGCCGGTCTCGAGGAAGGCGTGCACCTGGTCGGCGTTGCCCTTGAGCGCCTCCCAGGCAGCAGTTCGCACGGGCTCGTACGGTGACTTCACCGCAAGGGCCTGCACCTGCTCGGTCTCGTCCTGGAACTGGGCGCTCCGCCAGCCGGTACGCGCGTACTCGGCGACTTCGCTGTCGCTGCCCGCCAGCGCCCACTCAGCAGCGGTGCGGCTCCACGAACCACCGAGTTTCATGGCGGCGACAGCCATCTGGCGGCCGTCGGCCACTACCTGCGACAGGTCCGCCCCGGGCCGGCCGGCCCGCTCGGCCAGAGTGACGAAGTCGTCGTACAGCTTCTTCGTGTCCGCCTGTGCCTTGGCGACCTCGGCCTGGGCCGCCTGGTGAGCGGCGCTCTGGTCGTTGGCCTGGTTACGGCCGGCAGCGGTGCGGGCGGCGAGTTCCTCGTCCTCGGCCTTACGGGCGATGTCGTAGACCAACTTGGCCTGATCCGCCGCATTGGAGGCGGCGGTCGCGGCCGTCCGGGCTGCTACGGAGTGCACCCGGGCCCGCTCGGTGGCTGCGGCGCCGGTGACGGCGTGGGCGGCTGCCTCTTGCGCGGCCGCTGCCGCGTTGCGGGCATGGGTGGCGGAGGAACGCGCGGCGTCGCGTGCCTCCCGTGCGGCTTTGGCGGCCTCTCGGGCGAGTGCCGACGCAGCCTGGGCGGCCCGGGTGGCCTCCGCCAGGTAGCGGCGTGCCGCTGCTGCGGCCGCGGAGGACTGCCCGGATGCCGCGCCGGCCCGAGCCGCGTCCTGGTCGGCGTCGTTCGCGGCGTTGATCGCGTCGTTCACGTTGCCGGTGACCTCGGTCACCGCTACGGACATCATCGTGACGGCGTCGGCTGCCTTGGCAGCCCGGTCGGCCCACGTGGCTGCCATGTCGGACTTGTCGGCGGCGAGGCGGGCCTCGTGGATGGTGGCTTCGTCGACCTTCTGGGCCGCGGCGGCGTCCAACGCCCGTGAGGCAGCGCGGGCTGCGCCCGCCGCGGCATTGGCGGCCTCGGTGGCGGCGGACGCCGCAAGCCGGGCCGCGGAGCTGGCGGCGCGGGCGGCGGTGATCGCCGCCTGCGCGGCGTCGGCGGCTCGGCGGGTGGCCTCTGCCGCGCGGCGTGCAGCGTCACCGGCGCGAGCGGCGTCCTCGATCGCGAGCTTGGTCTCCCTGGCAGCCTGAATCGCGGCCTGCCTGGCCAGCCGGGCCGCGGAGAGCGCCTGGTCGCTGGCGTCCTTGGAAGCGACTGCCTCCTGCTCCGCGCGCTCGCCCGCCGCCTTCGCCTGCTCGGCGAGCTGGCTGACGCTGGCGGTCTCCTGGTCCTGGGCACGGGTGACGTGCTGACCGAACGTCAGAAACTCGCGGATGTCTTCCGGCGTGCCGTTCATCGCGATGGCCGCAGCACGCTTGGTGTTGGGTCCCCCGGCGCTCTCGATCTGCGTCACTCGGACGAGGTCATCGGTGTCACGCTGCTCGAACTGGGTCCGGCGCAAAAACTCCTGCACCTCTTCGACCGACCCGTTGAGAGCAGCGTCACCGGCAGCCTTCACCCCGCGGCCACCGACGTTGGTGATGCGAGCGGCCTCTACAACCTGGTCCTGCTCGAGCGGGACCCGCCAGCCGTCTTTGAGGAAGGCATCGAGCTCCTGCGGAGTTCCAGCGATGGCCCGTTCCGCGGCCTCCCGAAGTCCCCGTCCGGCCTGGGCGACGATCTGTAGTGCCGCCTCCTTGTCGTCCAGGTGCTCTGCCGCGGCACGCTCGGTGTCGAGGAACTGGCGCGCGCTTTGGTCCGAGGAGGAGATCAAGGCCCGCTCGGCCGCAGCCTTTACGGCCGGTCCGCCGGCCTTCCACGCTTCGACGACCCTCCCGCGTTCGGTGTCCCCCAGAACGCTGAGCGGTGGGTCTTCGGCCGCGGCCGGTGGGGCCGCCACCAGTCCGGCAAGCAACGCCAGCGGGAGCAGCCCCGCGCTGAGCGCTCGTGCGCCGCCGAACCTCCCTCCGGGCCGAGCGACCAACGATATGTCAGAGCGCAACGAAATTCCTCCTGCTAAGCCACTTCGCCGATTCGAAGCGAAGGCGAGCCTAGCGAAGAAGATCAACGTCCGATCCCCCGCGGGTCCGCCCCCTGAGATGCCAGCCAACAGGAGTGAATCTGACCATTGTGCATCACAAACGACATTCAGTCAGATTCAACCAGAAATGCCAGCACCCGGTCTGCAGAGCGGCCTGGCCACTACTATTCCCATGATCGCCAACCCGCTTGAAGCATGTCCGGTTTCCCCTTCATGCGGTGCCCGATTCACCCCCGCCAGCTCGGGCGGGCGTTTTTCATTCCCATTCATACGAAAGTGATCTCATGGCTTTGCGCATACGACGACGGCTGCCCGCGGCGTTGACCGTGGCCGCCGCGGTCCTCGGTACCGCGGCTCCGCTCGCAACCGCCGCTCCCGAACCCGCAGCCAATGCCGGTGCGCCGTACGCGGTCGAGGACGGCGCCTACCCGGGCGCCGAAGCCGTACTGGCCGCCACCGGAGCCAAGCTGGTCAGCGGCGACGGGGGCATAACGCACTCCCCCTGCGATGCACCGCACCAGATCGCCGTCTGGGCCCGTCCCGTCACGCTCCCCCTGCGCCGTATCTGCTTCTCCGCACCCGGCGGCACCGGCTTCCTGACCCTCTCCATCCCCGACACGTTCCGCATCGAGACCCACGGCCGGGACCTGCGAGCCAGCCTCACGACCGACGGCGAGAGCCAGACCGTCAACGTCCCACGTGACACAGCGGTCGGCGTGGGTGAGGGAGCCGCCATTGGTTCCAAGTCCGCACTGCTCGAACTGCGCGTCACCGGAACCAGCGCCCCCACGACCACCGTCGACTTCGGTGCCGGCTTCACCGCCAAGCTCGCCATCGGTGAGCAGGGCCGGAGCTGCTCCGGCACGCTCATCGATCCCTACTGGCTCGTTACCGCCACGAGCTGCTTCGCCGAGGTCCCCGGGGCCTCAGTCGCTGCCGGGCCACCCAAGCTGAAGAGCACCGTCACCGTCGGCCGCACCGATCTCACCACCGCGCCCCGGCACGCCACCGACATCGTCGACCTGGTGCCGCGTACGGACCGCGATCTGGTCATGGCCCGGCTGGCCACGCCTGCGACCGGAGTGACCCCAATCGCCGTCGCCACCAGGGCTCCCGAGCAGGGCGAGGAACTGCGGGTTGCCGGCTTCGGTCGCAGCAGGACGGAGTGGGCGCCCAGCAAGATACACATCTCCAGCTTCGCCGCCGGTGCAGTCGACGCCACCGGCCTCGACATCGCTGCCCAGACACCCGCCGACGCCACCGTCTGCAAGGGCGATGCCGGAGGACCTGCCTACCGCACCGTCAACAACGTGAACGACCTCCCCGAGGTCGTCGCCATCACCAGCCGCGCCTGGCAGGGCAGTTGCCTCGACAGCGCCGAGACCCGCGCTGGCGCCTACAGCACCCGTGTCGATGACCTCCACTACTGGATCCAGGGTGTGCGTGCCCTGTCCCCGGGCTGGAAGACCGAAACCGTCATCCAGAACGGTTCCACCCTCTACCAGGGCATCCGCCTGGCCGACGGCACCTGGACCGGCTTCGCCGACGTCCAGACCGAGGCCGCAGCCGGCAGCATCGGCGGCATCCGCACCGCCGCGGCTGCCGGCATCGACAGCGACACCCACGTCCTGGCGATCGCGAACGACGGCAGCCTGCAGCACACCATCCGCAAGGCCGACGGCAGTTGGACCCCCTTCGGCAACGTCGGCGCGGTCGCCGGCCATCTGGGAAGCCTCACCCAGGTCTCGGCCGTCTCCATCGGCAACGACCTCCACGTCGTCGCCGTCGCCAACGGCAAGGTCTTCCACACCACGCGCAACGCTGCCGGGCAGTGGAAGCTCTTCGGTGACGTCGCGGGCGCCGCCGGGCCCATCGCCACCGTCACCCACGCCGCCGCAGCCAGCGTCGGTGGAGCGCTCCAGGTCGTCACCGTGAGCGGCGGCAAGGCCTTCCACACCTTGCGCAACACTGCCGGCCAGTGGTCCACCTGGGGCAATGTCACCCAGGCGGCCGGCCCCACCGGTCCGATCACCGGCATCGCCATCGCCGGCATCTCAGGCGATGCCCACGTCGTCGTCGCCACCGACAACGGCACCCGCCAGTACCACGCCGTCCGCAAGGCCAGCGCCAGCTGGGAGGGCTTCGGTGAGCTGACCGGCTACCTCGGCAACGTCACCGTCAAGTCTCTGTCGGCCGCCCACGTCGACGGCGAGCTCCAGCTCACCGCCGTCACTGCGGACAACAACGTGGTCCACACCATCCGCCACGCCGACCGCACCTGGACGACCACCCCGGTCACCCTCCAGGGCATCACCGGCACCCTGGGCGCCATCTCCATCACCGGCACCCTCTAGCCTGGTGACTCCTGGTCCCGCGGCGACACACCAGCCGCGGGACCAGGAGCCCAGCGCACCTGGCACCCATTGAGGGGCCGGTAACGGTGACGCGAACGACGCGCCAGTGGGCCCCGGACCAAGGGCATCGGCGCAGCCGGCAACTCCCGTACCAACGAAGCCCGCTCGCTCCTCGCAAAGGAACCCCGTGACACCGCGCATGCCCGGTGCCTTTCGAACTGCCCTCACCGTTGCCGCCGTACTCGGGCTCGCCGGCACCGGAATGACGGTCGCCTGCGCCCTGCCCTCCACCGCGGTCGCCAGTGACGCGGACACGATGCCCTACGCGGTCGAGGACTTCCCGCGCACCCTGCAGGTGATGTCGTGGAATATGTGCGGCCCCCAGCGGACAACGTGGGGCTGCGCTGACACTGGTTCACCCGAAGACAAGATCGGCGTGGTCACGGGCAACGTCTCCGTCAACCGCGTCGAAGCGGCCCTCCTGCAGGAGGTCTGCGAAGACGACTTGACGCTTCTCATGACCAGACTCGGCGCGGAGTGGCACTCGGCCTTCCAGCCCTACCAGTGGTCACAGGACGGCAAGAAGTCGCCCAGTCGCTGCGGGAACGACGGCACAGGGCGCGCCGACCGCATCGGTACCGCGATCGTCGTTAAAAGCCCGATCGGTGACCCTCAGGCGTATCCCACCACCCAGCCGGTGACAGGACTGAACACCCCCTTCCACTGCGCGACCGCGACCGCCTGGAACGTATGCCTGTGCACCGTTCACGCAGCACGCCTGGGCGCCGAACAGACACAGCCCACATGGGACTATCGGGACGATCAGTTCGCCCAAATCAAGGCCGTGGTGGACACCTTCCCCCGCACCGTCTTCGGCGGTGACTTCAACGCGCTGCCCCCGGACGCCCCCCACAACAGTGCCACCTGGATCTGGCCCGCCGGCCTCTACTCCACCGGCCCCGGCACCCCCGGCCACCAGGAGTGCGACCAGACCGGCACCGCACGCACGGGACAGCCGACCCACAACTTCGGCGGAAAGATCGACTACACCTTCAGCACCGAGCCCCAGAACTGGTGCACCGTTACCCAGACGCGGTACTCGGATCACCGCGTACTCATCGAAAGCTTCACCACCAGCTGAAACTCACGGGATGGGGCCAGGACGGTGCCCCGTCACCGGCCAGCCCCTCGCTATTGCCGGACGTCAGGCGGCGTCTCAAAGTGGACTACGAGCGGATCGCGGGCCAGCCATCGACGCCCTCCGCGCCCCACCCAGACACCTCACCGCAGCCCTCTCCCCCACACGGTGCCTGCAGCCCTCCCCTGGCCACAGGCACCGGACCCCTTCACGCGTCAGCGGTGGTGGCGTCCGCCGTCGCGGCGGGGTCTGTACGGTCAACGGCTCTGTCTCACATCCGGTGGTAACGGAGGGTGGTGAGGATCGTTGATGTCAGCGTGATGGACGTCAACGAGCTTGTGCAGATGGTGCTTTCACACCGCAACCTCAACGTCCTCGGCCGCTACAGCTTCACCGCCTCCACCCCGGCCGCCGGCGCACTGCGGCCCCTGCGCAACCCGGAGGCACCGGAACTCGACGACGACGAGGACGGCGCGGAGCTCACCAGTGTGTAGCCCCGGCAGGAGTCGCAGGAGCGAGGTGTGGGGCTCGGTTGTCACACCCCGAGTCCCACACCGTTTCCTGTCTCTGGGCTAGATCAGGTCGATGCGTTCCTGGGCGATGGGGTAGCCGGCCCTCGCGAAGTGGGCGGCCATTGGAACGTTGGTCTGGTCAGTCCCGGCCACGATGCGGTCCACGCCCTCGTCAGCGAGCTTATGCGTGGCCTCGACGAGCAGGTCATAGGCGTATCCGTGGCCGCGGTGCTCGGGCACGACGCCGATGTAGCCGATGAGAGGGTCTCCGTAGTGGCGGGCGGGGACGCTCAGGCCGACGAGTTCCCCGGCAGGGTTGTAGGCAAGGCGCCACCACTCGCGCGGGCTCGGCAACCAGCGCAGATAGTCCAGTTGTTCCTGGGCGGCCGCCTCCAACCCGGATGCGGCAACGGTGCGGCGCACATGGGCGTCGAGACTGCCCTGGTGAATACGGCGGAAGACGTCGAGGACCGCCGCGTCGTCGGGCTCGGGACGGAATTCGAGGCGGCCCGGGCGCACGGGCATGCCGCAGTCCGGCGTCCAGCGGTAGCGGAAGCGCTCGACCAGAGGAGACATACCTGCGGCGATGGCCGCGTCGATCCGGGCCTGGGCCTGCTCCCGGACTGCGGGGACGTCGCGCCAGCCGGGCGGCAGCTTGAGTGAGTACTCGGCGTGCAGCGGCGAAGCGCGGAGCAGTTGTACGGCCGCACTGGCGTCCGTGAAGTCGAACCAGTCCAGAGCAAGCGGCTTGTCGTCCTTAGGTCCGGCCCACCAAGCTGCTCGCGCGACGACGACGCCGTCACGCAGGGCCACCCAGGTCCACTCGGGGCGGTACTCACCGGCGGCGGCCATCCCCCTGTAGGTGTCGCCGAAGGCGGCGAAGCCGACCAGGCCGGGATCGGGCAGGGATTCGAAAAGTGCTTCCTCGCCTGTGGCGAGGGGGCGGATGACCAGATCGGTCACGTGAGGGTCCTTCCGGGTAGCGACGCGCTCCCCTTCAGATCCTCGGCGTCCTCGGAACGGGGTGGGAGCACATGAGAGTCAGCTGGCTCACGGTTCCCACCTCCTATTTGCCGTCGAGGACGCGAGCGGAGCGTAACAGCGTGATCGAATGACCGACAACAGCATTTGGCCTGCCGCACGCACCACATCTCGACCGGCCCAAACAGGACCTGCGGTACATCGGAACGAAATCCGGCGCCGGTGGCGACCCCGGGGCCACGAGTGTCACGCACGGTCATTCTCATAAATGGTCAGTGCGAGTTCTGCGAGAGCCCCCGGAGCGATCACGTTCCCGCAGGTCGCCGTTCGCAGAATTCCTCTCGAAACCTGGGCCGACTCCGTCTACGCCGCCCAGCTCGTCACCTGGGACAAGCAGCACCTATGGCGCACGAACAAGGCCGTCAGCCAGCCCAAGGACGCCACCGGATTCGGCATCCTGCCCCGCCGCTGGGTCGTCGTACGCACCCTGCGACCCACCTGCCTGGCTCATGCACGCCCGCGACTACGAACGCCTCTTACGAGCTCGTAACAGGATCTTGTTGAGATGCCCTGGTCGGGCGTAACCGGTGTGATGATTCGGCCGTTCGTGAGTGTGTGAGCACTCGGCCTTGGATCGTGGACGACGACTTGTGGGCACTGATCGAGCCGCTGCTGCCGCCCTGGCCGACGAGGTCACCGGGGCCGCGGCCGGTGGCAGACCGGTTATGTCTGCAGGGCATCTTGTACGTCCTGCACAACGACATTGCCTGGCAACTCTTGCCGCCTGAGCTGGGCTTCGGCTCGGGACAGACCTGCTGGCGGCGCCTGGAGCGGTGGCAGCAGGCCGGAGTCTTCGACCAGCTGCACCGCATCCTGCTCGCCGAGATGAACGCGGCCGACCGGCTCGACTGGTCGAGGGCGTGCGTGGACGACTCCCACATCCGCGCGAAAAAGGGGGAGCCGACACCGGTCCGTCGCCGGTCGACCGGCGGAAGACGGGCAGCAAACACCACCTGATCTGCGACGGACGCGGCACCCGCTCAAAGTCATCACGACCGCGGCCAACGTCAACGACGACACCCACCCTCGCCCTCATCGACGGTATCCCGCCGGTGGCAGGTCGTCCCGGCCGGCCCCGCCGACGGCCCGAGGCCCTGCTCGGAGACAAGGGCTACGACTCCAACCCCAACCGCGATGAACTGCGCAAACGCCGGATCCTGCCGGTCATCTCCCGCAAAGGCGCCCCGAACATCACCCGAACATCAAGGGCATGGGCAGACTCCGCTACGTCGTCGAGCAGACCCTCGCCCTGCTCCACCAGTTCAAACGACTCGCCGTCCGCTGGGAACGCCGCAACGAACTCCACGACGCCTTCGTCTCCCTCGCCTACAGCCTCATCTGCTGGCGGCGCCTCAACAAACCCGAATCATGATCGTGTTACGAGCTCTAAAGAATGGCCCCGCCGGAAGAAGATCCGACGGGGCCATACAAAAGCGCCACTGAGGTCGGACCATATCTCCGACATCACGGGTCGAAATTAACGCACAGCCGTTCAGCGCTACGTCCGGCAGCGTCAGCTCTCCCGGCGAATTTGCTCGACCAATTCGATTGACAGTGCCTTCGAGCTCAGCATTTCAGAGACAAGCCCTCGAATCAGTTCTTGATCGAAGCCCTTCCCGCGGGACATCGCAATGACCCAGGGGACAGCCGTCTGCATCCAGTACGAACGACCCGAATGCCATGCCGACTCGACTGTCAACTCCAACAATCTCTCCGGAGTTGACACACCGCCGTCCTTGAGTTGGTCCCATGCGCGGGAAAACTCACCGAGGACGTTGAAGAGGTCACGCTCCAGATAGGGCCACATGGGAACAAATCCGGAACCTTCGAGAGTTGCCCTCCCTTCTTCCTCGACACCTACGCCGATCCTGCCGTCAGGCATTACACCGATCCACGCTCCGTCGCCGCGATAAACTGCCGGATGCCACTCGGGCATTTCAGCCCCAGGGCCTGTAGTCGTATTCGATTCCATAGGATTCCAAGAACTCTGCGAACTGGCGACGCGTTGCGTCCGTCCATCGGTGACCATAGTGGCCACTGTTTTCTGTGAACACCAGTTGTCCGTTGTCGCGGAATAGCGTGCCACCCAGCACTCTATTCGTGTCAGCGCCGACGGCGTCCGCCAGCTGCTCGTGAGGGCTGAGCCCCCCGGGGATCCGTTCCCGGTCGCCCGCCATGAACCTCCCCGTATCGGGGTCGAAAACGAACTCCGTCTCAGGCTTGGACGAGGTGAACGACTTCAGGTCGTCGGCCGAGTCGGCGCCTGGGCCCAACACAACGTCGCCGCAGCCGGAGTTGTGCACGAGGACAGGCGTGTTGCCCGCGAGGACATAGTACGTGTGCAGGTCAGCCACTGTCAGGTTGTACGTACGGGCATGCCGACTGTACGAACGATTAGCCGCGACCCGTACCCGGTCTCCATCGCTGGAAAGCAACTCGTCGCCGGGACGAAGCTCACGCGCCTCAAGCCACCTCTTGATGGAGGGGCTCCAGAACGGGTGCTCGGATGTCGCTGTGAGATTTCGCGACCCTTGCTCGGTCTCAATGGTCAGTTCATTGAAGTACTTGTCGTCCTCAGTGACAATATGCCGAGTTACGACCTTCCCGGCTGAATCGCCAGTGAGGGGATCGGTCGCTCGAACCTTGTCTCCGACCTTGACGTCCTCGATATTGCGGGTTCCGCCGTCGTCCATGAGGACCTTGGTGCCCGGCAGGAAGCATTTTGCGCATCCCTTGAGGCTCCGTATCAAGAGCGCTCCGGCAAACTTCAGCGCCCGGAGTTTGGAGTTCATGACGACGTCTTGGGTGAGTTCGGCGCACGACCAGAGGCCGTCGAGGCCGCTCCCGTTGAAGCAGCTGTAGAAGTTGCTGAGTCCGAGGAGTTCGTTCTTGATGAAGCGGAGATCGTCGTCGTAGGGTTCGAGTGCTTCGCCGAATTCCGTCGCGAGCATGCATACGGGCTTCTTGATGCACCAGTACGCATACTGCTTGTCGGTCATGCAGTCGGTGCCGGCGAAGCCGCACCTGTACTGGCGCCGCGCTTGCTCACCGGGGTCGTTGCGTCGCCGTTCTTCGGCTTCCCAGTACTTTTGGGTGTAGGCGTCGTAGGCGTCCTTCGAAGCTTGGAGCGCGGTTTCGAAGTCCTTGCCGGCGGCGAGGGCGGAGTCCTTGGCACGGGCGGCTGCCGCCCACGCCAGCGACGCGGAGGTGCGGGCGGACTGTGCCGAAATCTCGGCGTCGGCCGCCGACCTGCCGGCCTCGTCCGCGGCGTTCTCGGCGCGTGCGGCGGCGTCGCGGGCGGCCTTCGCGGACTGTGCTGCCCGGTTGGCGGCTTCCTTGGCCTTCGCCGCGGATGCCGCGGCCTGGTCGGCGAAGGTCTTGGCTTGGGCGGCTGATGCGGCGGCTTGCAGCGCGTAGCCGTTGGCTTCTTCCGACTTGTCGCGGGCCAAGGCGGCGACCCGTGCGGCTTCGGCTGCGTCCTGGTGGGCGGTTGCGGCGATCTCGGCCGATTCCGCGAGCAGTGCCAGGACGCGTTCTTGGTGGTTGGTTGCCAGGAGGTCCTTGCGCTGGGCCCTGTACTGGCCGTTCTGGATGAACTGGTGCACTTCGTCGTCGGAGCTGTGCACGGCGATCCGCGCGGCGGCCTTCAGCTCCGGGCCGCCGATGGAGGCGAGCTCCGCAGCGCGCACTCGTTCGTCTTCGACGCGGGCGGTGTGCTGTCCGGTTTCGATGAACTGGCGGTACTGGGCAGGGTCGCCGGACTTGAGCGCCTTGCGTCCTGCTTCTTCCAGGATCGGGCCGGCGCCGTCGATGATCTGCGCGATGTGCACGCCGAACTCGTCCGCGCCCACCTGGTACTGGCCGGTGGTGAGGAAGGTGGTGACGGCCTGCGCGTTGCCCTTGAGGGCCTGCTCCGCTGCCCCGCGGATGCTGGCGGCTCCGGCATCCTCGGCCATGCGCGCAACGAGCGCCCGCTCGTCCTGCTGTGTGGCCTCGAGCCATCCGGTGCGGGCGTAGACGTTGAGGTCGGCGTCCGAGCCGGCGAGGGCGACCTGGGCGGAGATCTCGCTCCACCCGCCCTGCGTCTGCGCGGTCTTCAGGGCCACCTCGCGTGCCTTGGCCGCGATGGCCTTGACGTCCGCACCGGGCTGGGACGCTTCGACGGCAAGCGCCTTCGCCCGGGCCGTCAGGTCCTTGGTCTGCTGCGCAGCCTGGGCCTTGTCCTTGCGGCGCTGCTCCTCCTCCGCACGCAGGTCACTGGCGCGCTCGAGGCCGGCGTTGGTCCGGGCGAGGAGGCGTTCGGCCTCGATCTCGCGGGCGAGTGTGTACACACGGTTCGCCTGTTCGACCGCGTCGCTGGCGTCCTTCGCGGCCGCTGCGGCCGCCTCGGCGTGTGCCGTGGACTTCGCTGCTGCGGTGGCCGCCTCGCCGGCGTGCTCGGCGGCCTCGTCGGCAGCCTGCGCCGCCTTCTCCGCATGGTCGGCGGCGGAGTTGGCGGCAAGGCGGGAGTCACGGGCGGCGCCTGCGGCCCTCCTGGCGAGATCAGCGGCCTTGTTTGCAGCGCGCTTGGCCTCGTTGGCGTAGCGGCGGGCCCTGTCGGCAGCCGCCCGGGCCTCGGCGGAGCTGGCTCCGGCGGCGTCGGAGGCGTTCCCGGCGTCGGTGGCCGCCTGGCCGGCGGCCAGCGAGTTGATGGCTGCGCCCACTGCGGCCAATGCCGCATCGGCGGCGCCATTGGCGGATGCCTCTGCCTGGGCGGATGCCTCCGCGATGCCCCGCACGGCCTTGACGATGTCGCGCGCGTCCTGGGCCGCCTCGCGGGCTTTCTTGGCCCCGAACTCGTTGGTCGCCGCGTCCGCTGCCGCGTTGTTGGCGCGGGTGGCTGCCTTCGCCGCGGCGGCCGCGGCACCGGCGGCCTGGGCTGCCGCGTTGGACGCGACACGAGCGGCGTTGGTGGCAGCGCGCGCCGCGGAAATGGCCTGCTGGGAAGCGGCAGCGGCCTGGCGGGCGAACTCGGCGGCCCGGGAGGCGGCCGCAGCGGCCTTCACCGCGTCGTCCTTGGCGTCCCTGGTCTCCTGCGCGGCCGTCAGCGCCGCCAGCTTGGCCTCCTCCGCCGCCTTCACCGCGCGGTCCGACTCCGCCTTGGCGGCGACAAACTCTTCCTTCGCCTGCCGGCCCGCTTCTCGGACCTGCTGGGCGAGCTGGGCGATCGTGGCGTGCTCTTCGTCCGCGGCGCGGGCCGTGTGCTGCTCGACCTCCAGGAAGTCGCGGATCTCCTCGGCCGAGCCACGGAGGGCGATGCGTCCGGCCGTGCGGACGTTCTCGCCGCCGACACTGAGGATCTGCGCCACCTGCACGCGCTGGTCTTCCTCGCGCCAGGTGTAACGGCCCTCCCGGAGGAATGCTTCGACCTGGTACTGGGAGCCCTGGAGTGCGACACGGCCCTTGGCCTGCTCCATCGGGCCCGCGGTGTCGATGATCTGAGCGACCTTGAGCCGCTGATCCTCGTCGAAGGGCGCCTTCCACCCCCCCGCCAGGAACGCCTTCGCATCCGCGGGCGTACCCGTGAACGCCTTGTACGCGGCTTGCTGAATGTTGGGGCCGCCGACGCTGCCCATCTGGGAGGAGGCGACGCGGTCGTCCTCGACCGCGATCTGGGCTGCCTGCTCGAGGAACTTCGTGACCTCGGCATCACTGCCGGTCAGGGCGACCTCTGCGGCTGCCTTGATGCCCGGTCCGCCGTCCTTCCACAGCTGCACCACGCGGCCGCGGTCGGTGGGCGGAATGACGTAACCGGCCGTCGGAGCCGGATCCGCAACCGGCGGGGTGTCCGTGGCATACGCCGGCATCGCCAGCAACCCGGACACCATCGCCAGGGGCAGCGCGGTGCTCACGAGCACCCGTATCGCGTTGTGGACCAGGCCTGGTGGCCTCGTACGCAAGAGTCTTCGTTTGGATGTCATCTCAACCCATCGGTGAGCGGTCTGTACGGTGGGGTTGTCTGCCTGGCCGAAGGTGGCACCGCCCGTCGGGGGCCCGGTCGTGTCGTTCGGACGGACGCCGGGCCCGCGGTCACGCCGGCAGGCGGCTTGTGAGGTAGCCCGGTACGCCACGGTGCCCGGCATGGCGGCGTGGCGGTGAAGCGTTCCGGGTCAGCCGTTCCAGGTGCCGGTGAGGGCGAGGTGGCCGGGGGCAGCGGGGAGCCCCTGGACCGTTACGGTGCTGGTCGCGGTCCAAGTGCGGTCTGTGTGCCGGGTCGTGTGCAGGAGCTTGCCGTCAGCGGTGGTGACGGCGACCTGGACCTCACCGGCGACGTTGGCGGTGGCGACGGACTTGGCGGTGATGGTGCCGAGGATGCCGTTGAGCTGGGTCAGCGGGGTCCAGGTGCCGTTGAAGTTGCGGACGGCGTGGTATTGGCGGGTGCCGTTGTCGGTGGCGATGACGATGTGGGTTTCGTCTCCGGCGCCGATGGTGCTGAGGGAGGTGATGGGGCCGGTGGCTCCGGCTGCTCCGGCGACGTCGCCCCAGGCGAGCCAGTTGCCGGTGCCCTGGCGGATGGAGTGATACGCCTTGCCGCCGCTGACGGTCGTGACGTGCAGCTCGCCGCGCACGACTGCGGTGGCGGCGGCCGTCACATTGGCGACCTTGCCGGAGGTGATGTCCTTGAACGGGGTCCAGGTTCCGTCCGCCTTGCGGATGGTGTGCAGAGCCTTGCCGTCGGCGACGGCGACGACGTGCAGGTCCCAGCCGATGTTCATGGCGGTGACGCTGGTGAGGTTGCCGAGGGTGCCGGCCACGCCGAAGACGTCACCGAACTTGCCCCAGGTGCCGTCCTGCTTGCGGATCGTGTGGAACAACCCGCCGCTGTTGCTGACCGCCAGGACGTGGGTGTCGCCGTTCATGCCGACGGCCGCCGAATTACGGATCCCGCCCAGGCTGCTCGCCTTGGACTGGACGTCGTTGAAACCGGTCCAGGAACCGTCGGCCAGGCGGGTGCCCTGGTAGAGGCTGCTGCCCGACTGCACCATGGCCTGCGTCATCCAGCCCGGCATCTGGGCCCGGACGCCGTCGATCCACCCGCGGAGGTCGTCTACCCGCGCGGCGATGGCGCCGGTACGGGTCTCGGCCGGGTCGTTGCCCAGGCAGCCGCCCTGCCAGGACCGACTGTTGACGCCGACCACCTCGCCGGCCGCGTTCAGCAGCGGACCACCGGTATCGCCCTGGCAGATGACGTCCGTGCCCTTGCCCGTGACGCTCAGGGTGGTGTCGTCGGAAGCATTGACCGTGAACGTTCCGGTGTGGAGCTTGCCCGGCGCCCACTCGGTCCTGGTCCGCCCGAGACCGACAGCCCTCAGCTCCGCACCTGCCGCGGGCACGGCGCCAGCGCCCTTGACACCGGCGATGTCGGCAACCGGCGTGGCCAGGCGTGCCAGCACCACGTCACGGTCGGTCCGCGGAACGACCTCGACGACCTCAACGGGCTTCTTGTGGCCCGAGGTGGCGGTGGTCTTCACGGCGGGCTTCCCGGCGGGAACGGCCGCACCGGGAGTGACCGCGAAACAGCTCGCGGCGGTCAGGACCCAGGAGGCGTCGATCAGGACGCCGGAGCAGGCCTTGCTCGTCTCCAGCTCGCCGATGGTGAGCCTGACGGTGTAGCCGTGCGCGTTGTCCGCAACCGGAGAACCTCCCACGGCGTGCGAACTGCCCGTCAACAGAAGTGCGGAGACCGCAGCGGCCGCAGTGGCGGTGGCCAGAGCGGCGCCCATCCGCGGGGAAAGCAGACGTATGTCAGACATGCTGATCCTTCAGAGGGCGCGCGAGGGGGTGGTCGTCGATGCGGAGTGGAGGCGGGAGTCAGCCCGTGATGCGGAGCTCGACGAGCACACTGCGAGCACCACCGACGACCCCCTCGCCGACGCTGGCGTAGCCGTCCTTGACGATGTTCACCGTTTCGGTTGCTCCGTTGGCGGTGAGCTGCGCCTGGATCGGGTGGTCGGCAGCGTCGATGGCGTAGACGCGGTCGAGCTGGAGGGCGAGGTGACCGGTGCTGGCGTGGGCGGTGAAGCAGTAGAAGCGCTGGCGGTTGACGGTCGGGTCCGCGACCGCGATGACACGGATCTGCTTCTTGGTGTCGTCACAGTCGGCGAGGGTGATGTTGCCGTCACCGCGGACGAGCCTGATGCCCTTCTCCGCCAGGATCTTGTCGGCGTTGGGGTAGGCGCCGTCCTCGACGGCGTACGGCATCTCGGGCTGCGGGGCGGGCGGGGTGTCGGCGGCCGACGCGTAGGCGCTGAAGGTGCCGAGCGAGGTGAGTGCCACGGCGGCAATGATGAGTCGGGGGGCGCGAGTAGGCACCAGCAGTCCTTCCGATGGATGAAGTGGGACAATGCGGCGGGGTGCTGAGTCCCCGCCGCATGCGAATCGACGGCGCACGCCGTACGGACAGCTTCGGCCTGGCGCGGAATGCGGCCACGGCACGGCTCGGTTCGACAGCAGCGACCGGTGCCACGGCCCGCGTTCAGTAGTGACCTGGATTCCCCATGCGCATGGAGCGTTGATGGTCTCCGGCAGGCGGGCGGAGTGAGAGCCGCGCCTGGTTCGAGGACGGTATGCGGGAGACCGTCGATACGTCAACATCTATTGAGGTCAACTCATCGCTAGTTGATAAGCATGCTGTGAGGGCGCTACCGTCTCTCCCGGGCCACACGCCCCGGTCGCCTGGCCTGGGATCATCCACGCGTACTCGCCGAACTGCCAATGAGGAGGAGTTCCTTCAACATCAGCGGGGACTTGGGGCTGCCATCAGTCGTGGACGTGCGGGCGGGCCGGCGGAGCACCCGGCTGCGCCTAACGCCCTCCTCTTAGCCCCGTCCCTCCGACGGCAGCCCTCGCCGGAGAACATCACACCGGGGCAGTGCCACGGCCGCATGCTCCTGGCCGGGCCCACCTCCCAGGCCGGCCTGTTGTGGCCCAACCCGCCAGAACTCAAGCCTGCTCCCCGGCCACCGGCGGGAACGGCTACCTGAACCTGAAGAATTCTCCTGTCGATGACTGAACTTGCCAGTGTGTCCAATGCCGTTTGCGGGCACTGCAAGCTGGTCGAGCTGCCTAGCCGGCTGGCAGGGACTGCCCCCGTCTCTTCGCACGCGCCACCTGGAAGTCCATGCCTCGCATCATTCGTCGGTCAGCTGGGTTCGCTGTCGGTCTGACCGCTGTAATCGGCCCCGGCAAGCTGTCCCCCGGAGGCCCAGGCACGATCGGTACCCCGGGCACCGGCACCCGCGCATACGCCGCACGGATCACGGCCGGCGGTGAAACCCCCGCCCAGCCCCTGCTCGGCCCCCGGTTGCCGGTGACTGGCTGTTGAGCACTAGGAGCTGCTTCAACGCAGAGGCCACCGCCGGGGCACCGAGCCGAGCCGCGTTTCGGTGAACTTTCCGGCTACCTCGGCAACGTCACCGCCAAGTCCCTCTCCGCCGCCCACATCGACGGAGAGCGCCGGCTCACCGCCGTCACCGCGGACAACAAGGTCGTCCACGCCATCCGCCACGCCGACCGCACCCGCCCCACCCCAGTCACCCTGCAGGGCATCACCGGCACCCTCGGCGCCATCTCCATCGCCAGCACCCTCAAACACCCTGCGCGTTCGTCCGGTGTCTGTGGCATCCCAGTGCCACGGACACCGGACGAGTCGTGGAGCTCATCGTGAAGGAATCCCATGTCTGACCCCAGTCCGCACTCCCTGCGGATGACCTGCCTGCTCGTCACCGCCACCGCGGTCGCCGCAAGCCTGATCTCGACCGGCTCCGCCCAGGCCCTGACCGGCCCCGAAGCCCCTGCCGGCCAATACGCCTACGTCGCAAAGCTGAACTTCGGCGATGAGGCCACCAGCCGCGCGTGCACCGCGACGCTGGTGAACGCCCGCTGGGTGCTGACTGCCGCCTCCTGCCTGGCTGCCAAGCCCGGCCACGCCATCACGGCCGGGCAACCCGCGCTCAAGACCACCGCGACCTTCGCCGGCGGCCAGACCCGCGAGATCGTCGAGGTCTCCGCGAGCGCCGCCGACCGCGACCTGGTCCTGGCCCGCCTGGCCACGCCCCTTACCGACGTCACTCCCGTCAAGCGCGCCACCGCCGCCCCCGCCCCTGGCAGTGACCTCACCGCCGCCGGGTTCGGCCGAACGAAGACCGAGTGGATGCCCGGCACGCTGCACACCGGCGCCTTCACTGCGGACTCTGCTGACGCCACGACGGTCGCCATCACCGGCAAGGGCACCGACGCCATCTGCAAGGGCGACACCGGCGGTCCGCTACTGAACGCGGCCGGCGAGCTGGTCGGTGTCAACAGCCGCTCCTGGCAAGGCGGGTGCCTCGGCGAGACCGAGACCCGTACCGGAGCGGTCTCCGCCCGAACCGACAACGTCGGCCAGTGGATCGACCAGACCACCGCCCCCCGCCACGGCGGTCAGGTGTCCCTGCTCGCCGCCGGCGGCGGCGCCTCGTGGTTGCAGTCCGGTGACCTCGGTTACGGCGAGTACGGCTCGTCGTGGGGCAAGGTCGACGGGCTGGACGTCTCCAAGGTGAGCACGGTACGCCACGGGGACAGCGTCCGGGCGTACGCCATCGCGGGGGGCAAGGTCTACGGTCATGACCTCGACCTCGCGACCGGCAAGTGGTCCCCGTGGGGCGAGATCCCGGGCGGTGCGGCCGGAGCGAAGGACATCACCGCCGCACTCGTCGGTGACACCGTCCACCTGCTGATCGTCGGCTCCGAAGGCAACCTGTACGCGCAGGCCGCCGACTACAGGGCCGGCCGCTGGAACACCACCTGGAAGGCTATCGGCGCGACCGGGCTCAGCCACATCACCAGCGCGGTTTCCGGCACCACCGTGCGCGTCCAGGGCATCGGCGGCGGCGAGGTCTACGGCCGCGACTTCGACACCCGCACCGGCAACTGGTCCGCCTGGGGCGCGGTCCCGGGCGGCGCCGGCGGCGCCGTCGACATCGCCTCCAGCACCGTCGGCAACAACGTCCACGTGCAAATCATCGGCTCCGACGGCGCGATCTGGACCCAGTACGGCAACTACGACGCCGGCCGCTGGAACGACGTGTGGACCAAGATCGGCGGCACCGGCCTGACCCGCATCAGCAGCGCCGCGTCAGGCAACACGGTCGAGCTGTACGGAGTGGGTGCCGAAGGTAAGATCAACAACGCGTCGATGAACACCACCACCGGTGCCTGGAGCGCCTTCACCGAGCTTCGGGGCGGTCTCGCCGGGGCCTCCGACGTCGCCGCCTCCGTCGCGGTCGCGCCCTCCAAGGTCACGCTGGCCGCGGCTGCCGAGAACACGCTGTTCGCCCAGAACGGCAAGCTGGACACGGGGGCCTTCGGCGCCCAGTGGGCCAATGTCGGCGGCGCTACCGTCACTCAGCTCGTCGGCGTCGACACCGGCAGCAGCGTCCGCTACGTGGGTGTGGCGGGCGGCAAGGTCTACGACCGCGAGTACAACGTCGGTGCCAACACCTGGGGCAACTGGACCGAGGTCCCCGGCGGCGCCGGCGGCGTCAAGGACGTCTCCGCCGCCATGATCAACAACGTGCTGTACGTCCAGGTCCTCGGATCGGACGGCGGCCTCTACACCCAGGTCGGCGACTACAACGCCGGCCGCTGGAACACCGGCTGGACCCCCGTCACCGGCATGACGGGCATGACCCACATCAGCAGCGCGAAGGTCGGCTCCTACGTCCGCCTCTACGGCATCCAGGGCGGCAAGGTCTACGGCCGCGACTTCGACAGCCGGAACGGCAGCTGGACCGGCTGGGGCGAACTGCCCGGCAACATGACCGGCGCCAAGGACATCGCCGTCTCCACCGTCGGCCACACCGCCCGCGTCCAGGTCGTCGGCGCAGACGGCGCGCTCCACGCGCAGACCGGCGACTACCTCGCCGGAATGTGGAAGCCGACCTGGACCAAGATCGGCGGCAGCGGCCTGACCCGCATCACCAGCGCCACCGCCGCCAACAACGTCCACGTCTACGCCACCGGAACCGGCGGCAAGGTCCACGGCCTCGCCCTCGACACCACGATGGGCACCTGGACCACCTGGCGCGAGATCCCCGGCACCCTCACCAACCCGACCGACCTCACCGCAACCACCACCAAGTAACGCCCCACACAGACCGGCCCCGCTCCCCACCCGGACCGCCCTCTTGGTGGGGGCGGGGCCGCCGTCACACCCCCAGCCACCACCGGAGCCACCGCCAGACGAACGACACGAGCCACCTCGGCACCCGCACCTTGGTGACCGCGAGAGCCCTATGTATAGGCCTGTTGGCCACCTGACCGTCACGGATCTTCAATAGGGCGGCTTCCCCAGCTCCAGCGGCGTCGGAGGAGATCCTGACCGTGGGCTCTCCGCGCCGTACGGAAACGAAGGGGCCGGGTATTGCAGCGCCTGGAGGCGTCCGCCCACCGGCATCGGGGGCGCCTTCAGGAGCTGCTGCGCGCGTACGGGCCCGGCAGGGAGCCCGCTGGCTTTGTTGGTGAGTGACGAGAGCACCTGTAGCTCAGCGGTGAGAGCACCCTCGTTCACGAGAGAGTGATGTCGCTGAGTTTCGAGAGCGCCTGGGTGGTTGCTTCGGAACCATGGTTGTGCTCTGCACGACGAGGCGCCCGGGTGCTGCCGAAGCCCATGGTTGATTCGCCGTGACGCCAAGGTCGGCCTGTCGCTGCGCGCGGGTCTTGCGGAAGTACGGCGTCGCCTACGCGACCGTGCGGAGGCACTGGTGTCGCCGCTGCCGGAACTGGCGTGCGACGCCGCGATGCTGTTGAGTCTGCAGGTCAAGTTGTCTAGAAGCCTTAGGGGTTGACGGTGTTCAGGACAGTACGGGGGCTCGCGGGTGGAGCAGCGTTGATAGTGGCGCTGACGGCGTGCGGAGGTGATGGTGACGACGGGGCGGGTGCTGCCGGTGGCGCCGGGGAAGCCGGCGGGAAGGCGAAGGCTCCGGTGGTCGTGACCGAGGACATGATCCGCACGGCCCTCATCAGCAAGGCGGCAGCGCCGCAGGGCTGGAAGCAGTCGGGCAGCATCCAGACCTACGAGGGCGGCGACAGCCTGCGGGAGTGCGAGGAGCACACATCGACGAGCTGCGGCGGCTTCGTCTCCGTCGGGTCGACCACCCTCTCCCTCGGAGAGGGCGGGGCGGTTGACCAATCGACCATCCGGTTCAGCATCGTGTCGTTCAGGTCTGTGGACGATGCGAAGGCAGGGCTGAAGGGCATGTCAGCCGAAGCGCGGCGCAAGGCGGGGTCCGAGGCGAAGCCGCTGAAGATCTCGGCGGGAGCGGACGAGACCGACGCCTTCACAGGCCCGCACACCGAGGTCATGATGCGCGTCGGAAGTGCCCTGATCCGGCTGGAGAGCGGGAACCTGAAGGAGAGCCAGCCCCAGCCCTACGGCGACTTCGCCAAGCTCCAGATCGACCGCCTCAACAAGACGACCGAGGGGAAGAACCCCGACGCCTGAGGCCGGCGCCCCTGGAGCGGCCGGGAGCAAGGTGCTGTCCCGGCCGCTCCACTGAGCGATGATCCGATCACCGCCCCAACGCGGGCTGGGTCAACCTGCCGCTATAGGGATCGAGCCGTTGCGGGCCGAAGCCGCGCCGGGGCGGTCAGGCGGTCCAACCGTTTCTGCTTCTGACCGACATTCCCGAGCCTCACAGGCTGGAACCGCTGCCAATAATCGTCGATGTTCGTTCTCGCATCTCACCTACGCAGCCAGCCCGCCTCGCACGGCCGGTACATGCTGTGCGCCCGACCTGAAAGCCTGATCGTCCGCGAGCGCATGCAGAACGTCCCGTTCCTCCTCCGCAGCCGCTGGGATGAGGCGCTGTCCTGCTGGACGACCTTGAATTCGCCTGGGGGCCGGTCACCCGCCTCAGCCGCTGACGTCAAGACGAAGGCGCCCGACCCCGTAGTTCTGGGGCGGGCGCCATCTGCGGTAACCATGCGGCAGGGTTCCTTGCCGCTGCGCGACCCGCGCGACCCCGCCGAACCTCCGCACCCCAACAATCCGCCCATCCCGCCCCCGAGCCGAGGAACAAGCCGAAGGCGCGCGGAAGCAACGAAGCGGACGGCTGCCGTCTGGTCCCACCGCGCACCGTCCGTGAACCCGGAACCAGCGCGGGAGCGTGAGCATCCACGCAAGCGGCGACACCGGCACCGGCATACAGCTCGGACTGCGGGCCAACCTCCCCCAGTTCGCCCTGCTCGTCGCGGTCAACGCACTCGTCGGCGGGATGCTCGGCCAGGAACGCACCGTCCTGCCTCTGCTCGCCGACGACGTCTTCCACCTGTCCGCCTACACCGCCGCCCTCACCTACATCGTGGCGTTCGGCACGACGAAGGCCGTCACCAACTTCTTCGCCGGCACCTGCTCCGACCGCTACGGCCGCAAACCGGTCCTGATCGCCGGATGGCTGATCGCCCTGCCCGTGCCCGCGATGCTGGCCTGGGGCCCCTCCTGGGGCTGGATCATCGCCGCGAACATCCTGCTCGGCATCAACCAGGGCCTGACCTGGTCCACCACCGTCATCATGAAGATCGACCTGGCCGGACCCGAACGCCGGGGACTCGCCATGGGCTTCAACGAAGCCGCCGGATACGGCGCCGTCGCGGCGACCGCCATGGCCACCGGCGCCATCGCCGAACACGCCGGACTGCGCCCCGCCCCGTTCCTCCTCGGGGCCGCCTACGTCGTCCTGGCCCTGGGCCTGTCGACCTTCGCCGTACGCGAGACCCGCGACCACGCCCGCCTCGAAGCCGCCCGCCACACCAACCCCACAGACGGCGGGCACGACGGGAAACTGACCACCGGCCAGATCGCCCGCCTGACCAGCCTCCGCGACAAGGCCCTCTCTGCCGCCAGCCAGGCCGGCCTCGTCAACAACCTCAACGACGCCCTCGCCTGGGGCATCTTCCCCCTGCTCTTCGCCGCCCACGGCCTGTCCATCGCACAGATCGGCATCCTCGCCGCCCTCTACCCCGCAGTCTGGGGCGCGGGCCAGATGCTGACGGGCTGGTGGTCCGACCACATCGGCCGCAAACACCTCATCACCGCGGGCATGCTGCTCCAGGCCGCCGCCATCGCCCTCGTCGCCGCCGGCACCACCTTCGGCGTCTGGGCCACCGCCCAGGTCCTCCTCGGCATCGGCACCGCCCTGGTCTACCCCACCCTGCTCGCCGTCATCGGCGACGTCGCACACCCCGCCTGGCGCGCCCGCGCCGTCGGCGTCTACCGCCTCTGGCGGGACGGCGGCTTCGCCATCGGCGCCCTCCTCGCAGGCGTCCTCGCCGACGCCTACGGCCTGACCACCGCCATCTACGCCATCGCAGCCCTCACCGCAGCCTCCGGCCTCCTCGTCGCGGTGCGCATGTACGAAACGCATCCCCGCACCTGACCACCGCACCGTCGAGGTTCCCCAGCCACACGAGGCGCCGGGGCACTGTCGGCGTCGTCGCAACCTCCTGGTGACGACGCGCTACGCCTGGGCGCGTGCCACTACGCTGCTGGACGAGCGGTCAGGCCGCGTTCCCCGTATGGCCGCTCATCCGTTCCTCCATGTGTCCGAAGAACACCTCGGGCGGCGTCACTCCAGCCGTCACCCTGGCGAACTCGTCCTGCGCCGACGGGCTCTGGGACACCGCGAGGAGCAGCTGCTCCATCTCGGGAGGTGGGGGCTCCAACGTTGCGAACTCCGCCGTGAATTCATACATGCTCATAACCTGGGCATCCCTGGCCTCCTGGGTCGCCCGCATGGCTTCTTCGAAGGGCTGCCGTCCGTCGAGTGTGTCGCCCAGTGCCCGGGCGCACCGCTCCGCATCCCGGAAGGCGTCCTGGATGCCCTGGGCGGTGATGGGGTCCTTCAGGTATCCGGCATCGCCGACCAGCACCCAGCCTGGGCCGTAGGGCTTGCGGAAGTAGTTGGGGATGGCCATGCCCAGGAACCGCTCGGCCCGGGTGGCGGCCGAGACCCGCTCGGCGAAGGCCGGTGCCAGGGCCAGCGTCGCACGGTAATTGCCTTCGACGTCCGCACGGTTGGCCTCGAAGTCACGCATCGGCCAGGCGCAGATGAGCAGTGTCAGATCGTCGTTGGTGGGCCAGGCGGCGAAGGCCCGGTCCCCGCGGTCGTACGCCTCGAACGTCCCGCGCATCGGAAGCCCGGACCAGTAGGTGTAGTAGTAGGCGTTGATCTTCGGTTTCTCCGCGTAGCCGACGGCGCCCACGGCCTTCGCGACCGACGAGTGGAGTCCGTCCGCGCCCACGACGAACCGGGCGCACTCGGTGACGGTCTTCCCGTCCTTGCCGTGGCCCTTGATGCCGGTCACCGTGTCCCCGTCGGTCAAGATCTCCTCGACGGTGAACCCCTGGCGCACCTCGGCACCGGACTCCGCGGCAGCGTCGATGAGGATCTCGTCCAGGACGGTGCGTCGCGGTGCGTACGAGGCGTCGAAGCCCTCTCCGGCCGGCGAACCCGTGATGGTGAAGGGGCCGAGGTCGAACGCGTAGGTGTCTATGGGCGGGCAACCGGTCTCGACCACCCGATCCAGCAACCCCCATCGCTCCAGCGCGGCGAGGCCCGGCGGGTGGATCAGATGGGTGGAGATCGTGTCGCTCGGAAACGTCGCCCGGTCGACCAGGAGGACCCTGTGTCCGAGGCGGGCGAGAAGCATGGCGGTCGGTGCCCCTGCGCAGCGTCCACCGACGACGATCACGTCGTGGTCGCGGGTGCCGGTGTCGGTGCCGGTGCCGGTCGCGCTGGCTGCACTGGTCATGGCCCCACCTGCCCATCGGTCGGCACCGCCCTCCCGGCTCCTGATCCGGTCGACCAGGAGCCGGGCCCACCCGTCGTCGCGATGCGGTTTGGCCCCCTTCCACGCTAGACCAGGCCCGCCTTCGGGGCCCGCCGGAGCACGGTCGGTGCAGAAGCCCAGGGAGGCATCCTGGTCAGCCTGCCCGCCCGACGACGTCCAGCTCCAGTGGGATCGCCCTGGGCGCGACCGGTCACACGCCGAACCTGTTCGCGGACCGGCCGGAGGCCGGCCCGACCAGAGGCGCCTGCTCCCGCGGCACGCGCGTATCTGGGGTCCCGTAGACGGACTCCCCGCAAAGTCCCAGGTCAACGGCCTGGGCCTTGTTTGTTGCCGGACCTCTGAGGGCGGGCGACCGTCAGTCGGGGCGGATGTTCTTGATGTGGTGGAAGGCGTTGTCGGGGTCGTACTTGGCCTTGACCTCCGCGAGCTGTCCGTAGGTGCGGTCGCCGTATGCCTCACGGACGCGGCTGGGGTCGTCGTCGGAGTCGAGGAAGTTGACGTAGACGCCGGTGGCGCGGTGCGGTCCGTGCCGGCCGAGCAGGGCCGGCCAGGCCGCGCGCACCGCTTCCGGTCTGGGTGATGCGACGGGTCATCAAGGTGATCGCGGCCCATGTGATGAGGGCCTCGCTGTGCTGGACGAGTCGTTCGTAGTCGCGGGCATGACGGCGAGCCTGCGTGATCCACGACAGGGTGCGTTCGACGACCCAGCGGCGGGGCAGGACGACGAATCCGGTGGCGTCCTTGGGCCTGCTGACCGTTTTGACGGTGAGGCGGAGGTACTTCTTCGCCCAGTCGACGAGCTGGCCGGCGTATGCGGAGTCGGCCCAGACAATGGTGATTTCGGGGTGCATGAGGCGGAGGCGGAAGAGGACTTCCTTGGCTGCGTCGCGGTCGGTCATGTCGGCGGGGGTGACCATGACCAGCAGCGGGAGGCCGCGGGTGTCCACCACGAGGTGGCGCTTCCTGCCATTGATCTTTTTCGCGGCGTCGTAGCCGCGTGAGTCCTTGCCGACGGTCTCGGCCGCCTTGACGCTCTGGGAGTCGATGACGGTGGCGGCGGCTCTGGGGCCTTTGCCCATGTCACGGCGGATGCGTCCGCGCAGGTGGTCGCGGATCTGCCCGACGATGCCGGCGGCGGTCCAGCGGGCCATGAAGCCCCAGACCGTGCGTCAGGGCGGGTAGTCGGCGGGCAGGGCCCGCCACTTGCAGCCGGTGTCGATGACGTAGCGGATCGCGTCGGCGATCTCTCTGCGGGGCCACTTCTCGGGGGCCCCGCCGGTCTCGGTCTGGCAGGCGGGGATCGGCAAGAGGGGTTCGTTTGAGGCCCACTCGGCGTCGGTGGTGTCCGAGGGGTAGCGGCGTTGGCGCATCAAGTTCACCCGGGTGAAGTCGAAAGCGGGGGTGGGGGGGGGGGGGGGGAGGAGGAGGGGGGGGGGGGGGGGGGTGGGGGGGGGGGGGGGGGCGGGGGGGGGGGGGGGGGGGGGGGGCGGGCGCGCCCCCCCCCCCCCCCCCCCCCACCCCCGTGCAGGTCAGGCGGTTGCGATGAGGTCGAGGGTGGATTCGATGGAGTTGAGCTGGGCGACGATGTGCTTGACCCACTTGTCGCCCGGGTGGGCGGCGGCGTGGGGTGCGACGGTGCCGGTGATGAACCGGCGGAACTCGGTGAGCTTCTCGTTGATCACCTGCCGTTCATAGGCTTCGAGGGCTGCTCGTTCGGCTCCGAGCTGGTAGCCGTTCTCCCTGGTCCAGATCAGGGGTGGCCAGCCGTTGGAAGCGATCAGGTCCCGCAGGGCGGCGAGCCCTGCCCGTACTAGGCCGGGTGAGAGTTCGCTGGCCGTGGCCAGCTGGTGGAAGACGAGGCCCGCAGGGCGGGCCTCGAAGAGGATGAAGCGGAGTGTGTCGGCGTGCCGCTGGGCGGCCTGGCCCCGGCGCCTGGACGCGCGGGGCAGGGCTATTCGCCGGCCAGAAGGCGGGCGAGCTCTCCGTCGACGTCGACCTTGCCGGTGTCGACAGCTGTCTCGATCCAGTCCAAAGTGGCCCGAACACGGGACACGTTCTCGTGGACGATCGTCTTCTCGTCCTCGCCGAGCTGCCTGTCCCGCAGTCCCGGGACGGTGCGGCCAGCGGCCGCGACGAAGGAGTGACAGGCCGCGACCAGGTCGATGAACTCCATCGTCCGCTCGATCCGGCGGACCGCAGGCGCGACCGAGCTGGTGCGTTCGAAGTGCTCGCGTGCCTGTCGGCCCCGTTCGACCTGGGCGTGATTGACCTGGTGGCGGGCGGTGTCGTCGGCCATGGCCTTGAACGCGACTGCCACCTGATCCGCGGGGACGGTCGGGGCGTCCGCGGGGCCGCCCAGGCGCAGCAGGAGACCGGCCTCGACCAGGTCCGCGATGGCGCCCGCGGTCACCGCGGGCCGGAACAACGGCAGCGGGGTACCGAGGGCCGCGGTGAGGCGGTCGGCCGCCTCGAACGACGACAGCCCGACCAAGCCCGCGCGCACGCCCTCGGCGTCCACCCGGTCCAGCACCTCCACCGGCCAACCACCCCCGCCCCCGGCCACGTCGGTGTCGGCCGGCGGGACGGCCGCGGTGGCCACCGCCCACCGCCACGCCTGAACCGACACCCGCAAACGAGCCGCCGCCCCGAACTCGTCACACCGCACCTGATCCGCCATGAAACGCACTCCGATCGCACACCGCGGCCCGACCGTCGACCCGCGCCACACAACATGAAGGAACGTCGCAGAAGGTGTCAATCGGGTTGATTGCAGGGTGAGTTGGGCGCGCGTTGCACAAGTCGCGTACGCGTACGCGAGGCCCGGATTCACCCCCGCGGGGACCGCGGCGCCCTCGGGAAGCCGGTGCCGGTCCGGCCAGCCGGGCATGCGGAAGGGCTGCAACCCCGCGCTCGGGGGTTGCAGCCCTTCGCCGTCGCGTAGGCGGCCCGGGTGCGAGGCGAGCGCAGGTTTTCAGCGGAACCCGTACCTGCAGCTCGGCGTAGCAGCGGGCGCAGACCGGAAGCGGGCCGCCGGGCCCTTCACCCAGGCCGGGGGCAGGGCGCGCAGACCCGGGCCGACCAGGCGGCCGGACTGCTCGAACAGCGGGCCCGGCCGTCAGATGGCGGTGGCGCCAGCGAGCGTAGGCCTCAGAGTCCCACCAGCGGGCACCTTTCAGGTGGCGTGCCGGAGCAGGAAGTCCCCCTGAAGCGGTCGATGCCTCGGGCCCTGGGCCCGGACCTCACCAACCCTCAGGGAACCCAGGCATTGGCGTGAAGAGGTCAGCGGCGCGGTGCCGGTTCCGGGTGGCATCGACTGTTTGACCTGGGCACGCGCAACCGGCCACATCCAGCACGGTTACCGGACAGATGATCGAAATGTTTCGGCGCCGAGCAGAAATGGCCGCATAGCTTTGATGGACCATTCAACGCATCCCGGGGGGCTTTTGCGTAGAACCAGAGTTTCCGTACGCGCTGCCAGCGTCGTGACACTGACGCTGGCCTCGCCCTCGCTCGGCATGGCCCCGCCCGCCTCGCAGGCGGCGGACACCGAGCTGCCGGCCGTAGAGAAGGGGCAGCTGGCGCAGATCGCCGATGCCTACCTCCAGCGCCGAGCCGACGCCGTCACCATCTCGGGGTCCCAGGGCCTGCGCACCGCGGCACCTCTTGCGTTGACTGCGCAGGCGGCCGGCGAACTCGGAGGCGAGATCGCCGCACTGCGGGAGAACGCTCAGGCGCTGGAAGAGCGCTGGAGCGGGTTCAGTCACGCCGAAGTGACCGTCATTCCCGGCAAGGGCACGGTCAGCGGCGACACCGCGACGCCGGCGGTCGAGGAGGAAACCCGCCTGTACTTCCCCGACGTCCGGGAGGGGGACGAGATCACGCACACCTCGTACGTCCTCCCCCACACCCTGACGTTCAAGCATGGCGCGGACGGCGCGTGGAAACTCGCGGACGATCAGACGCCCGACAACGGCTCGGGGCCCGCACTGCCCACACAGCTCGAGGAGGATCCCGGCCCCATCAACGAGCCGGGCCCCCCGACGACGAGCCGCTACCCGGCTCCGAGGACGAGGGCCCCAAGCCCCCGCCCAGCACCATCGACGGGACCGACAGCGACGGATCAGTGCCGGACGCCAAGCCGATGGCCACGGCCCGGTACAACTACGGCGCGGTGATCACGTACGCGAAGAATTACGGCCACCGCGGTAACCCCAACCTTCGCACCTACGACCAGGACTGCACCAACTTCATCTCCCAGGCGGTAACGGCCGGCGGCTGGAGAATCACCCCAGGCACCATCTCGGAGCGGAAGGACAACCGGAAGTGGTGGTACGGGCACTACTCCTGGACGACCAGCTACACCTGGGCCGGGGCGGAGAACTGGTTCTGGTTCGCCCGCGTGCACTCTGGCAGGACCGAGCGCATCCCGAACGTCTGGGACATGATCCCGTCCGACGTACTCCAGGCTGACTGGGGGCCGCGGCCAAACGGAACCATCAACCACACGATGATGGTCACGGGCAGGCAGCGAGGCATGCTCTACATGACCTACCACACCCCCAACACCATCGACATGCCGCTCAGCTACCTTCGAGCCAAGTACCCCGGCTCATGGTGGTACACCCACCGCACCTGACCCGAAGGGTGGAAGCCATGAACAAGGCCCTCGCGCTGCTGGCGGTGCCTGTCCTGTGCGCAGCGCTCGCCGCCTGTTCTTCTGACGACAAGGACGGCAGGAGCGAGAAGGAGACCGCCGAGAAGTACATCGCCGCGCTCAACGCCCGGGACCCTCAGGGACTCATCGACCTGAATCATCATGTGCCGGGCGAGACCGGGGTGAAAGAGCACGCCGACAAGCTGATAGCGGAGAACGGCGGCCGCGGCCTCAAGATCGCGAAGATCAACGCGAGCCACGAGTTCGAGCCCACCCTCGCGAGCGTGCACATCACCGGCACCGACCGCGCCGGCAAACCGTTCAGCATGTACGTCCTGATGGACAAGAAGGACGGCGACTGGGTCATCGGCCTGGGCAAACTCCCCATCAAGGGCACACCCAAGGCGACCTCCAACTAGTGCTGTGACCGTGAACGTTTACCGGGTCGCTCGTTGTGCTGGTTGGAAGTGACGATGCTTCCAACCATCGCGGGGAGGGCGGGTGGCGCATCCGGTCAGGGTCCGTGGGCTGACCGAGCAGGAGGGGCAGAAACTGCAGCAGGTCGTGCGGCGGGGCAGTACCAGCTCGGTGCGGTTCCGGCGGGCGATGATGCTGCTGGCCTCGGCTGGGGGCAGCACGGTCCCGGTGATTGCGCGGCTGGTGCAGGCGGACGAGGACACCGTGCGCGACGTGATCCACAAGTTCAACGAGATCGGGCTCGCATGTCTGGACCCTCGGTGGGCGGGAGGCCGCCCCGCCTTCTCGATCGTGACGACGAGGACTTCGTCGTTCAGACGGCCACCACCCGCCCGACCGTGCTGGGCAAGCCCTTCACCCGCTGGTCGATCCGCAAGCTCGCCGATCATCTGCGCAGGAACATATCCCGGCCCGTCCGGATCGGCCGGGAGGCCCTGCGTTGCTTACTGGCCCGTCGCGGGATCTCCTTCCAGCGCACGAAAACCTGGAAGGAGTCCCCGGACCCGGACTTCGACGCCAAGCTCGCCCGCATCGAGTATGCGATCAACGAGCGGCCCGACCGCACCTTCGCCTTCGACGAGTTCGGGCCGTTGGGCATCCGCCCGACCGCCGGCTCCTGCTGGGCTGAGCGAGGCCACCCCGACCGGCTGCCGGCGACGTTCCGCCGCACCCACGGGATCACCTACTTCCACGGCTGCTACTCCGTCGGGGACGACCAGATGTGGGGCGTCAACCGACGTCGCAAGGGCATCGACCACACCTGGGCGGCCTTGAGAACGATCCGGGCAGCACGTCCGGACGGCGCCCCGATCTACGTGATCCTTGACAATCTCTCCGCCCACACGAACCGGCGGATGAAACGCTGGGCGGCCAAGAACAAGGTCGAGCTGTGCTTCACCCCGACCTACGAGTCCTGGGCCAATCCCATCAAGGCCCACTTCGGTCCCCTGCGGCAGTTCACCCTTGCCAACTCCCACCACCCCAACCACACCGTCCAGACCAGGGCCCTGCACGCCTACCTGCGCTGGCGCAACAAGAACGCCCGCGACCCCGACGTCCTGGCCGCGCAGCGACGCGAACGCGCCCGCGTCCGCAGCGAGAAAGCCATCCGATGGGGCGGCAGACCGCTACCAACAGCGGCCTGAGCAGGACGGAAGAAACGCCGACTTCACCCTGCGGGCAGCCCGGAGATCGGGCTGCGACAGACTGACGTGGTGATCGACAACGCCTTCGTGATCGTTTCCGGTCTGCCGGCCAGCGGCAAGAGCACCCTGGCCCGCGGACTTGCCGCGGAACTCGGCCTGCCGGTCATCGACAAAGACGTGATCCTGGAATCGCTCTACGACTCCCTCGGCATCGGCGATCAGGCATGGCGCTACCGACTGAGCCGGGCCAGCGACGACATCCTGTTCGCGCTCGCTGCCGACGCCGGGCGAGCCGTCCTCGTCAACTGGTGGCACCGCGACACCGCCCCCGCCCGACTCCACCAACTCGACGCTCAGCTGGTCGAGGTGTTCTGCGACTGCGATACCGAACTTGTGGCTGAACGGTTCCGGACACGCAAACGCCACCCAGGCCACCTCGACCAGGACCTCACCCGCGAGGCGATCAGCGACCGCGTCACCGTCTGGGCCGCCCACCCAGGACCGCTCGGACTGGGCGGGCGTCCTTTGATCGTCGACACCGCCCAGACCGTCGACATCAACACCCTCGCCAAAGAGGTCGACGCACTCATCACGGGCCCTCAACGTTGAACTGACGGCGGCACCACGGCCCGAACGGGACAGGTCAACCCATCACTTCCCATCCCGGTGAACCTTCCCGGTCACAGCACTAGGTACCGCCGCACCACCGGGGGGGGGGGGGGGGGGGGGGGGGGGGGGGGGGGGGGGGGGGGGGGGGGGGGGGGGGGGGGGGGGGGGGGGGGGGGAGAGGGAGGGGGGGGGGGGGGGGGGGGGGGGGGGGGAGGGGGGGCGGGGGGGGCGGGGG
>NZ_JBVJWO010000018.1:0-125453 GCF_055602345.1 Streptomyces sp. NPDC037401 | reverse complement strand
TGGCACCCCCCCCCCCCCACACCCCCACCCCCCCCCCCCCCCCCGCCCCCCCCCCCCCCCCCCCCCCCCCCCCCGGCTGGCGGCGTACCTCAGCGACGTCGGACGAGAGCGACTGCCCCGAACAGGGCGGCCGCGACGGCGGCGGCTGCGGAGATCGGGCCGGTGAGGCGAGGGTGCACCGCGCACACGTAGACGACGGCGGCGAGGACCACAGCCACGACGAGAACCAGCAGCAACGGCACGAGCGGGTCGCGGCTCGCGGGGGGTGGGGTCGGCTGCTGTGGGGTGGTCATGGACGTGGGCTCTCGGGACTGCTGCGTGATCGGGTGACAGTTGGGATTTACGCAGCGAGTGCTGTGTGAGGCGCCATGATGGTTTCGTACTCGACGGGCGTCAATCGGCCCAGGCGGATCTGGCGCCGTCTGCGGTGGTAGGTCCGCTCGATCCAGGTCACGATGGCGATCCGGAGTTCGTTCCTGGTCCTCCAGGGTCGGCGGTCGAGGACGTTCTTCTGCGGCAGCGCCAAGAAGCTCTCCATGGCCGCGTTGCCGCCTGCCGCACCGACTCTGCCCATCGAGCCGATAGGGCTGTGACGTGCGAGAACGGCCACGTACTTCCTTGCGCGGAATTGAGATCCACGATCGGAGTGGACGATGCATCCGGCGACCTGGCCGCGGCGGGCGACAGCGGATTCCAGAGCGGAAACCGCGAGGCTGGACTTCATCCTCGAGTCGATGGAGTAGCCCACGATCCGGCCGGAGTACACGTCCTTGACCGCGCACAGGTAGAGCTTGCCCTCGCCGGTGGCGTGTTCGGTGATGTCGGTCAGCCACAGCCGGTTCGGCGCCGGGGCGGTGAAGTCCCGGCGGACCCGGTCGTCGTGGACGGGCGGGCCCGCCTTGGCGTTCTTGCAGCGGCCTTTGCGTTTGCCGAACACGCTCCACCAGCGGTTGTCGCGGCAGATTCGCCATCCGGTCCGCTCGGCCATCACCTGGCCGGCGGCCCGGGCCTCGTCGACGAGGAAGCGGTGGCCGAACTCGGGATCGTCGCGGTGGGCGTCGAACAGGGCGTTGGCCCGGTGGGCCTCGGTCAGTTCCGCGTCGGTGACCGGTGAGACCAGCCATCGGTAGTACGGCTGGCGGGCCAGCCCGAGCACCCGGCACGTCACCGCCACTGGCACCCTTGCAGGGGCATCGGAGGCGGCCAGCTCGCGGACGAGCGGGTACATCATTTTGCCGGCAGGTTCGCCTGTGACAGATAGGCCGCGGCCCTCCTGAGGACCTCGTTCTCCTGCTCGAGCATCCGGATCCGCTTGCGGGCCTCGCGCAGTTCGGCCGACTCGGCCGGCGCCGTCGCGGGCCTGGTGGTCTTGGTGTTCTCGGTCTCCGCGTGGCGCAGCCACTTCGTCAGCGAGGCCGGGTGGACTCCGAAGTCGGCGGCCACCTGTTCCAGCGTGACAGCGGGCTCGCGGTTGCGCGCGACCCGCACGACGTCCTCACGGAACTCCTTGGGATAGGGCTTGGGCACTGCAACATCCTTCCAGGCCGCTTCTCAGCAAGCCAGGTCAGGTGTCACTCAACCCTGCAGCAGTCCCAACAAATCAAATACAGGTCAGGTGTTGGCGCAATCGTCGATGACGGCGCAGGCGAGGCGGATGCCGCCTAGATAGGTGGAGATGCCGTCATCGCCCTGCATGTGGGGCGCGTCCTGGAACCACTGCCGCCACAGGCCGCCTTCCTGAAGGAAGGGGTCGGCCAGGTCGCCGTGCAGGACGGAGTCGGTGTACGCCAGGGCGCCCATGGCCGTCGGCTGGTCGTAGGCAAGGTCGGGCCGACGCAGGTAGCGATCCAGGTAAGCGGCAAGCAGGTCGGCGTCCCGTGTGGTGCCGAAACTCGCCAGAGCCACGCAGTAGGCCCCACCCGCGCAGCAGACCTCGCTCTCCAGCAGCAGCGCTCCCAGACGCTCGCGGAAGTGGTCACGGCGCGAAACAGCGGCGAGCCATGCCGCGGTCCGCCGCTCGCGCCAGCTGCCCTCGAAGAGAATGGTGAGCTCGGCGTCGGAAACAGCCTTCGCATCAGCGGCCAGGGCATGAACGAACGGCTCGTACTCCTCGCGCGACATGCGAAGTACTGCTCCGCCAAGCTTTAGGTAGCGGCGTGCCGGGAGGCAGTAGCGGCGGTACAGAGCCTGTATCTCGGGGTCGTAGCGGATCACCACCCCATCCTCTCGCGAAGAGCAGGTCGGATGAGCAGGGTTTCGACAGCACGCAGCGTTATTGCTCCACAGAAGATGAGCCAGAGCCCGAGTAGCGACGTCGTTTTGACGCGACATTGGGAGTCGCACGCTCGCGCGAATAGGTGGTGTTCACGAGAACGGGAGTCAGCTGCCGCGGGCCTTCCCCGGGCGCATCCGTCACTGCCCGGACCGGTTGGTGAGGGGCTGTTGAGAGGCGGTCGGTGGTGCGAATAGTGCCTGGACGGTTTCGGTGGCCGTTTCGCGCAGCCAGGTATGGGCGCGGTCGTCGTCGTAGCGCTGGTGCCACAGCAGGTACAGCGGGACATCGGGCAACGGCAGTGGCAGCGGCAGCGTGACCAGGCCGAGTTGGTCCCGTGCCGTGCGGGTGACCGCGTCGGGAAGGGTGACCACCAGGTCGGTGCCGAGGGCGAGTTGCAGCGCGAAGGCGGCGGTGGGTCCGGCGGCGACGACGCGTCGTTCGAGGCCGCGCGTGGTCAGGGCGTCGTCGATCGGGTCGCGCAGGCTTCCGCGCCGCGAGACGGTGAGGTGTTCGGCGGCAGCGTAGCTCTCGAGGCTCATCGGGGTTTCGGTGAGGGGGTGGCCTGGGCGGACGGCGACGACCAGCCGGTCTCTGCCGACGAGGCGGTGGCTGATGTCGGGGAGCGTCGGTCGGCTGGAGCTGGATTCGAGGTCGATCTCACCCCGGCGCAGCTCGGCGTCGTCCGTCCCGGGTTCGGCGGACAGGCGCAGCCGGACACCGGGGGCCTGGCGGTGGACGGCCGTAGTCAGGGCGGTGCCGCAGGCGGCGGTCAGGGCGTCGTGCCAGCGCACGGTGAACACCCGGTCCAGAGCCGCCAGGTCGAGTTCCTGATGCGCGGAAAGAAGTTGGTGGGCCTGTTGCACGAGGGCGTGGACCTCGGCGCGCATGGCCAGCGCGCGGGTGGTGGGGACCATGCTGCGGCCGGTGCGGACCAGAATCTGATCACCGGTGGCCTTGCGGATGCGGCCCAGGGTGCGGCTCATCGCCGGTGAGGTGACGTGGAGGCGTGCTGCGGCGCCGGCGACACTGCCCTCTTCCAGCAGGGCGTCCAGGGCCGTGAGCAGATTCAAGTCCAGTTGCATGACAGTAACTCTACAAGTGACAAGCATGCACTTGTTGTTAATGATCGGGCGGCCTACCTTCGAAGTGCGGGGCGAGAGAACCCGCCCCGATCACACCGATCAGACCGATCCGAACCCGGTCCGACCGACCCCAAGGAGCCCACCATGAGCACAGCCATGCCTTTCGCCGCCGGTACGACGCTCCTCGCCGACGTGACGGCCGCAGTAAAGACCGCCGGCGCCACGCTGCGCGACCGTCACACTGCGCACGCCCGGGGCGTGAGCCTCGACGAGGTCGTCGGTGAGATACACGCCAACGACGACGCGGTGCTGGACGTACTGCGGGAACCGCTGCTGGCGGCCCGGCCGGGGTCTCAGTGGGCCGAGGACGAGCTGGCCGGCGGGGCGCTCCCGGCCGGGGAGTGGTGGGTCGTCGACCCCGCCGAGGGCAACATCAACCACGTACACGGCATGGACGACTGGGCCGTCACCGCCACCCTGGTCCGTGACAACCAGCCGGTGCTCACCGTCGTCCACCTGCCGCTGACCGGCGACACCTACACCGCGGTCGCCGGCGGCGGCGCCCACCTCAACGACCGTCCCCTGACGGTGTCCGCCAAGACCGACCTGGGCGCCGCGCTCATCGGCACCGGTCAGGCCAAACCCGGCGAGGACGAGCGCACCTTCCGGCGGATCGGCGACTCCGTCACCGCGATGCTCGTCAACGGCCTGGTCGTACGGGTGTCCGTTCCCGCCACGATGCAGCTCATCCACGTCGCCGCCGGACGCATGGACGCGTTCTGGCAGTTCTCCGACGTCCGCTCCGGCCTGGTCGCCGGCGCCCTGCTGGTCTCCGAGGCCGGAGGCACCGTCACCGACCTGGCCGGCGAACCCTGGAACACCGCCAGCCGCGACTTCCTGGCCTCCGCCACCGGCATCCACGCCGCCGCCCTCAAGGTCCTCTCGCCGATCGCCTGAGCAGACGTGCGTACTGCGTACCCGCCCACCCCTCCCACTCGATACCGCAAGGAGCATCACCGCATGACCCACATCGGCATCCTGGGCGCCGGCCGCGTCGGCGCCAACCTCGCCGGCAAGCTCTCCGCAGCCGGACACCACGTCACCCTCGGCGGCCGCAGCCCCGAGGACCCCGCCGCCCGCACCTCCGCGCCCGCCGCCCCGCGGATCGCCTTCGCCGACCAGCGCACCACCGCCCGCACCGCGGACATCGTGATCAACGCGACACCCGGCGACAGCTCCCTGGACCGCCTCACCGACCTGCGCACCGAACTCGCCGGCAAGATCCTCGTCGACGTCTCCAACGCCACCCGCGACGCCGGTGACGGCCTGCCCGGAGACCTGTGCTATCCCGGCAGCAGCCTGGCCGAGAAGCTACAGGCCGCCCTCCCCGAAACCCACGTGGTCAAGACCCTCAACACCATGCTCTTCATGGTCATGACCGCCCCCGACACCCTCGCCACCCCACCGACCGCCTATCTCTCGGGCGATGACGAACACGCGAAGAGGACCGTCACCGGCCTGCTCGGCGACCTCGGCTGGCAGCCCGAACGGATCGAAGACCTCGGCGGCATCACCACGGCCCGCGCCACCGAGGCCATGATCCTGGTCGTGCCCCACATCCTGCGCCGACACGGCTTCAAGCCCTTCGCCGTCTCCCTCGCCCGCTGACCCCGCCAAGACCGGGTTCAGACCAAACCAGGTAGCGGGCTCGTACGAGGCAGCTGGGCGCTGGCACGGACAACGCCCGCGGGGCTGCAAGTGACGCCCGAACTCATCGACATTGATCACGCTTGCTACACGCGAGGCGGCAGGCGAGATCCCCACCGTCCCCGCGGCCTCTACCCGCCGACGGCACGTCGGCCGACGCCGCAACTCCGCGTTCGACGACCACGGCCCCGCAGCCTCGGACACAGCATGACGGGCACGCCGCTGCCCAGAAGCCTGGTTCCTGCCCAGGGTGAACTGCTGGCGGGCTACCTTCTGCGTCTCGCCCACCGGATCGTCATCTCTCCGCTCGACCTCGCGCACCGGTGTGGGCTCACCGCGGGGACGACGTTCCCCACCCACCACCTCGTCCGCCTGGACGACAACCGATCCCGACAGACCGCCACCGTCTGCCGACTCACCCTGCCCGAGATCCATGCGCTCACCCTCGCGACGCAGGCCCCCAACTGTCCCCCTCTACGCCCCGTTTACCTGGGACGACACCAAAGCCATATCGACATGGCCAACGACGGCTGGGTCTTCACGGCCTTCAGCCGGTACTGCCCCGCCTGCCTGGCAGACACCGCGGGTCTTCCGGGCGGGTCGGTCTGGCAGGGCTCGTGGCGGCTCCCACTCACATTCCTCTGCACACGCCACCACCGCATTCTCGATTGGCGGTGCCCCAACTGCCAGGCGCCCGCATTCTCCAACGGCTACCGGGCCGACGGAAGATGGCGACCCACCCAGCTCACCCCGTCACCGCGTAGCCGCCTCCACCCGGCGCAATGCCGCCATCGGCCCGGTACCGGTCGGGACCCGGCATGCGCCCAGCGGCTGGACCATCCGTCCGCCACCGGCAAAGGCCCGAGCGAGGCGATGGTGCACGCTCAACAGCGGCAGTCCGCGGCCGCGCGTTCCGTGGCCGGGCAGGAGGTCGAGAGTCTGGGCCGACCTACCTCGCCCCAACGGTTCCTCAACGATGTCCGTGCCGCCACGCTCGCCATCTGCAGCACCTGGCCCGCCACGGCGGAAGCCCTCACCAGCACCGAACACTTGGACGAGTCGCCGCTCACGCCGAGACCCTGAGCCGAGCGCCTGCGGAACGAGCCGGGCCCCAAGGGGACGGCTGGCTGGCTCGCTCCGTCGACCACCCGCCTGGCGATCCGTTGCGGGCAGCCGCCCTGATGGCCCTCGTCGTCCGGATCCTCGACGACCCGGGCGGCCAGACGGTCCTTGCCCGCGTGCTGTCTCGGCTTCCCTCCAGCCGTGCCGGATATCGTCGGCTGAAGCGCCTCGCCCCACACTGCTCACCCGGCATGAACACCGCCATCGACGAGAGCACCCAGCTCCGTCGCGGAATTGTCGGGCCACCCGCGCTCTTCCCACAGCCTCCGAGCCACCAGGGCCTGCTCGCCCCGAAGAACATCCCGCAACGTCTTCCGGACGCCTGGGCCTGGCCACTGGACGAATTGAACGGGCCCGCAACCCAACTGCGCCGAGACGCCGCGATCCGCCTCGTCCAGATGACCCGCGGTGGCTCCCGCGCCGCGGCTGCCCGCTACCTCGGCATCACCCCCGGCGCCCTCCAGTCCGCAACCGTCACCATCCGCGCCTGGCAGAAGATGCCGGGCAACGCGGACGCCTACCAGGACGCACTGCAACGCATCGCCGAAATCGCGGCCGCGACCGAGGCGCCTTCCTAAGGGCTGTCCCGTAACTGATCTTTGGCACGAGAGTGGTCGGCTGAGATCGGATCCTGGGTCCCACCCTTTGGAAGAGGCGCCGACCTCGGTTCACCCCCGTGACCGCACGACACAGCAGCGGATGGCAGGGGCCGCCCTCCCGGCAACGTGTGGATCCACCCGCCCGGGGAGATGAGCAGCGCCCCTGTTATCGTGCGCCGATGTCAACGATCAAGCAGTTCCAGGTGACCTTCGACTGCGCGGAACCTGCGCGCCTCGCCGCCTTCTGGTGCGAGGTGCTGGGGTACGTCGTACCGACAGTCCCGGAGGGCTTTGCCACGTGGGAGGAGTACCACCACTCGCTGCCGCCTGAGGACGAGGTCTACTTCGCGTGCGCTGATCCCTCGGGTGTGGGCCCGCGCGTGCTCTTCCAGCGAGTTCCCGAAGGCAAGGTCGTCAAGAACCGGGTGCATCTTGATGTGCGGGTCGGCACAGGGCTCGTGGGTGACGAGCGCCTGGCCACACTCGAGGCCGAATGCGCACGGCTGATGGCGCTCGGCGCGAAACACGTGCTGACGCAGCGCGCCGATGGCGTCAACGAGTCGTGCATCACGATGCAGGACATCGAGGGCAACGAGTTCTGCCTCGCCTGATTCTCCTCCGAGACTGCGAGGGGGGGAGCCGTCTCCTGGGGACCTCTCAGGTCTCGTACGCGGCAGAAGCTATCCCGTGAGAGCGAGGTTGTGCAGTCGGGCGATGCCGAGCATGGCGTGTCGGACCCCGTCGCCCGTGAGACGGCAGTCGCGGAGGATCTTCCAGGTCTTCATGCGGGCGAAGACGTGCTCGACGCGGGCCCGGACCTGTTTGTGCGAGCGATTGTGCTCGCGCTTCCAGCCCGGCAACTCTTCGCCCAGGGTGCGGCGGTGGGGCTTGAGGAGGCCGGTGCCCGGATAGCCGCCGTCGGCCATCGTGAGGGTCCTGCCCACGGCGGCCTTCGCGCCAGACTCCTCCCATGCCCGGCAGTCGTTGCGATTGCCGGGCAATGGCTCACCGACCACAACGACCAGGCGGGTATCCGCGTCAATGACGACCTGGTGGTTGGTGGAGTACCGGTAGTTCTTTGACTGTTCAGCGATGCTGTGGCCCCGGGTAGGCACCAGGGTGTGGGGCGAGTTGGCGCATCGTCAGGTTCGTGCCCCAGTAAGCGACTACCAACAGCACCCGGTCCTCCAGCGGCAGACCCCACCGCCGCCCCTGGCCCGGGGAGCCGGCGCCCTCACGGCGAAGCACGGTCACCAACTTGCTGAAGACGCGCGGGCTCAGCCCGGTAGACGGGGCCATCCAGGACGGTTCCGACGCCGTGATCACACCTGACACGATCAAGATCATTGCAGGGCGAGATCACTTACGGGACAACCCTTAGGTCGGTCAAGACCATCCCCAGGTGACGACGCCATGGCAATTTCCGTTGAAACCTGCATTAGTTGACATCGACATGACCCTGAAAGGGCCTCCGGATACCCCGTGAGGGCAGCGGCTTATCGCTGGCGCAGCATCACAGCAGATAAGCCCTGGACCCGCTTCTCCTCCAGCGCCCAAAGGTCGACGACGCGCTGTTTGGACCGCGAAGGTCCTGCGGCGCATCGCCTCCGCACGTTGCAGTGAGCGGGGAGGGAGCCCGCCGGGGCGCTGACCGAGGGCGTGTCCGTCTGCCGGCACTGCCGGCCCGACGTCGCCTTCGGAGTCCTCGAATGACCGGGCACGACGGTGGGATGAGTCCTGGGCTGCGCGTGATCGGCTGCCGTCCTCGTCGCGCAGGGTCCAGCCCTTGAGGTTGGTGTCGTTCCGTAGGGCTACCGATTGGTAGGTGGGCATGGAGGTCGGGTCGGTGCTGGCCGGGCAGGGAGGTGTCTCGACAGGTCTGCGCGACGGGTGTCGGGCACGGATGTGGATCTCTTCAGTCAGGCTTCTGGCGGTTGAGCCAAGCTGTGGGGCTGGCAAGATCCGCGCCCTGGCAGCTCTTCATCCGGCGCTGCACGCGGCCGGATCCGATCACTCTCCGTGTGTCAGACACCCGCGTCTGGCTACTGTGTGTCACAGTCGGTTCGTCGCTCTAGCTGCCGAAAAGGAATGTCATGACCAAGCGTCGCCTAGCTCTCGTCGCCGCCGCCGTAGCGGTGGCCCTCCCCGCTGTGCTCACGGGCGCCACTCCGGCCTCCGCGGACGAACTCCGCAACCAGGACCTCGTCAACAAAATGGACGGAAGCCGGCTCACCACCGGCAGCACCGCTGATGGAACCCAGGTCTTCTCGGCCCGCGGCACCGCACGGGACGCCAACGTCGGTGAGGCATGGGACTTCAACGGGACCTGGGACCCGGTTGCCCGCCTGTGGACCGGCACGCTGCGGACCACGTCCGGCGGCAAGTGCCTGCAGCCCGTCGACAACACACCGGCACGCGGCGAGACCATCGTCATCCGCACCTGCGACGACTCCGCCCTACAGCGGTGGAGCCTGCGCGAAGAGACCAAAGGGGACGACAGCAACCGGTGGTGGGTCTGGCGCCCGGAAACGAACCTCGATGTAGCCATGGCCGCCGTCAACATCGAAACCGACTACGACCTCCTGCGCCTCGACTACTCCTACCCCTCCAGCGACAGGCTGTGGAGGCTCGGCCCGAACAACTCCGCCTGGTGGTAGACCCTTGCCCCGGGGCTGACCGAAGCCGCCGCCGTTGCCTCGCAGGACAAACCAAGGTCGCTGGGCATCTGGTTGGCTACGCCTGGGATGCGATGGGCTTGTCCTGTGACGCAGGACGTAGTGATGAGCATTTCGGAGGATGAGCGGACCGAACTGGCTGCCGGCCTGGGCTTCCGGTCCGGCCAGGTGGTCGTCGAGATCGGCTACGACGACGTCGACCAGGGGCTCCGCAAAGACATCGCATCGGTGACCGGCAAAGAACTGGCCGACGCGGACCATCAAGATGCCGCCGACACCGTCCTTCTCTGGTTCCGCGAAGCGGACGGCGATCTCTACGACGTCCTGCACGACGCGTCGGGATCGCTCGATTCAGGTGCCACCCTCTTGCTGCTCACCCCGAGCTCCGGACGGGAGGGACACCTCGACGCGTCCCTCCTCGCTGACGCCGCGGAAAGCGCTGGCTTCCACCAGCCCAAGAACGTCAGCGTCGGCAAGGACTGGTACGGCATCCGGCTCAAAGCCAGCGTGCGGTGAGACTTCCCCATCTCGAAGTCAAGCGCAGTGACGGCGTCGGCTTCCTACGATGTTGCCCGGGATACGAAGGAGTCCCGGGCAACATCATCCGTTACCGACCTTGAAGGCGGGTTGTCGTAGGGGCTGACGATCGGTGATCGTCGCGGTATGGCAGGTGTATGAGGTATCCGCAGGGTGGGGGTCCGCGGAGAGGCAAGCGTTCCGCGAGCAGGTCCGGAGGCAAGCAGTCGTCGCAATGTTCGCCGCCGGGCAGGGCAGCACGGACGTCGCGAAGGAGTTACGGGTCAGCCTCCGGTCGGTCCAGCGGTGGCGGCGGGCCTGGTGGGAGGCAGGCCAGGACGGGGTGCGTTCCCGTGGCCCGGCTTCCCGGCCGAAGCTGAGCGGGGTGCTGTTCGCCGTCCTGGAGGAGGAGTTGGTCAAGGGTCCTGTCGCTCACGGCCGACCGGACCAGCGATGGACGCTGGCCAGGATCAAGACCCTGATCGGCCGGCGGTTCCACAAGTCCATGACACCGTCAGGGACTTCCCAGCTGCTGCGGCGACACGGATGGAGCCACCAGTTTCCCGCCCGCCGTGCCGTCGAGCGCGACGAGGCGGCGGTGGCCGGCTGGGTGAAGGACGTGTGGCCGCACGTGGAACCACCGCGGCGGCGCTCGGGGCCTGGATCGTCTTCGAAGACGAAGCCGGATTCTCGATGACGCCGCCGACCTGCCGCACCTGGAGCCGACGCGGAACCACTCCGGTGGTGCGGGTCGGCGGCCGTTCCCAGCGCCGTTTCTCCATCGCGGCTCTGTGCTGCTACAAACCCGGCGAACGCTCCCGCCTGGTACAGGGCAGGCCCGTCCGCGGGCGACTCGCCGGGCAGTCGCCTGGTTGGGATCCGACTTGACGCAGTGGGCAGGAGAGACACACTCACCCAGCCCCGGGACACCCGGTCTCCCTTCAGCGACACGCCGGCCTTTCGGGCGGGCTTTGGCCGTATTCCGCCTTCGGTGGCCCGGGTTCCGGCCCTAGCCTCCCTTCCAGGACGGACTCCGAATCCCGTCCGGCACACGTCAGCCACAGGGGGGACAATCCGATGACCGCACTGCGCAGGACCCTGACCGCACTCGCCCTCACCGTCCTGGTCGCCATGGGCTCCGCAGGCACCAGCCACGCCTGCGACGGCACCCCGAACGTCGGCGCCGGCGACTTCTACTGCCAGCCCGCCTAACACCCACCGCACCACACACGGCCCCGCCCGCACACAACGTGCAAGGCGGGGCCGTTGCCGTCCCCGGCTGCGATCTCTCGCTTTCACGTCAGTAAGCGACCTGGACGTCTCTGACTCAACGCCAGCGGGTAGACCCCGATCTCTCACATCCATGACAGTAACCACACACCCCCAAACAGCCCCCGACCAGCACCCACACCCGAGCCCACTGTCACACCGAACTCACCGCCAACCCGGCCTACTCACCGGTGAGATCGCCGGTGAGATCGCCGGTCAGTCACCACCTGGTGACACCACCGAGCGGAACGCCGACTCCTCCCCGGTCGGCCGACTGACATGATCGGGCCGTGAACGACACGAACGGGGAAGGCTGGTACCGGCAGCTCCTGGCCGCCGTGGCGCTGCTGACCGCTCCCGCACCCGACCAGTTGGACCGGCCGCGAGCACCCGTAGTCGCGGTAGCCGTCCTTGGAACCGTCGGGGGCGGTGCAGCCGGTGGTCCACCGGCCCTTCCACTGCGGCTGGTCAGACGCGCAACCTCCCGCATACCGTCTTTCATCGCGTCCAGGTTCATCCGCTTGGTGAACACGATCGCCGGCGACGGGTGCGCCACCTGCTGCGGGGGTGTCCAGACCGTGCGCCACACATGCCCCGCCCACCAGCACACGGACAGCCCGAGACACCCATCGGAATTCTCGATACATCTGCGGGATTCTCATCCAGCTTGCGGTACCGCAGGTCAAAGCCCTTCTGCGGGCGCGGAAACCTACATGAGGTTCACGGTCGCGAGCAGGGGCGCCGGTGCGCGGTCCAGGTACCGGCCGTACGTGAGATCCAGCCCGAGGTCGGTCATGAGGTCGGCGAAGAGCTGCGCGTGGATGCGGTCGGCGTGGCCGGCTCCGAACCCGTCGCGCTCGATGGAGACCATGGCGGCCTTGGCCCGTCCGGTGAGCCGGGGAATGACCCGGGAATGCGGGTCCGCCTCGTGGGGTGGTACAGGGAGCGAAGGGCCGCGTACTCGCGCAACTGCCGGAGAGGTCCACGGGCTCGACGAGGAGCGGGGCGAAGGCCTCCTCGACCGTTCGGGGTGCGTCGGGCAGCTCGGTGCGCAAGGCGTGCAGGAAGCAGGTCTCCAGCGACAGGCGCAGCCGCAGCAGGTCCGGGTCCCATTCCCGCTCGTCGCCCACGCCGTCGAAGCCGCGGTAGTGCAGCTCGTACATCAGGTAGAGGGCGAACTGGAGTTCCTCACCCCACGGATCGGCCTTCAGCACGGAACCGAGGGCGTACGCGGGCGCGCCGCCGGACTGCAGGGCCTCGGCCACGGCCGCGGCGGGGCGCGCGCCACCTCGGAAGCCGGGTAGGGGTCGTGGTCAGTCGGACTCGGCACGGATGATCACCGACTCTTCCCACTCCTCGGCTTCTGCCGCCAGACCGGCAGCCGGGGCAAGGACAACGCCGTAGTGGGCACCGCGTACCTCCGGGTTCGATGCGGCCCGCGGAGCGGACCGCGACAATTGACCGACACCCCGCGACTGCCCTCGGCGAAGCGGCCCATCCGAATTCTTGTCGATCTTCAGAGGAACAGACGAATATCGGACCTGGCTCCCCGATTGCAACGTGCTGCCACTTCCTTCCACCTCCGGTCCGGCAATGGTTCTCCCTGCCCTGACACCGGCAGGCAGCGATGCATGAGCAGAGCGGCCGGGATGGCCCAGCGGTTCGCTTCTGCCGGACGAGCGGGCCTACGCGATCACCGCTCCATGCGGCGGCGGTCCTGGTCGCTCCAGGCGCGGGTTTCGCGGGGACGGACATAGGGTTCCGCATCCTCGGGCATCCCTCCGGCGATCGCCCGCTGGCGGGCCAGCTCCGCATCGAACTCGAGCCCAAGGAGAATCGCGAGATTGGTGATCCACAGCCAGACCAGGAAGACGATCACACCGGCGACCGTGCCGTACGTCTTGTTGTAGGAAGCGAAGTTCGCGACGTAGAACGCGAAGCCGGCCGAGGCGACCATCCAGATCCCAAGGGCCAGGAGGCTGCCCGGTGTCACCCACCGGAACCCACGGCCCTTGGCGTTCGGTGCTGCCCAGTACAGGAGCGCGATCATGACCGTGACGAGGAGCACCAGGACCGGCCACTTCGCGATCGACCACACCGTCAGCGCGCTGTCTCCGATACCCAGGGCAGCGCCCGCCTGCCGTGCGAGGCCGCCGGTGAATACGACGATCAACGCGCCGGCGCAGGCGAGGACCATCAGCGTCACGGTGAGCGCCAACCGCAGCGGCAGCACCTTCCACACCGGACGGCCCTCGGGCATGTCATAGACGGCGTTCGCGGAGCGGATGAACGCGGCAACGTAGCCGGAGGCGGACCACATCGCCACGACGAGGCCGACGACCGCCATCAGCGACCCGACGCCGCTGTGGCCCTGTAGCTGTTCGACCGCGTCTCTGATCACGTCCCGGGCGGAGCCGGGAGTCAGCTGCTGCAGGTTGTCCAACAGCCGCGTGGTCGTCGACTCCCCGGCCAGGCCCAGCAGGGAGACGAGAACCAAGAGGGCGGGGAATAGCGCCAGCACCCCGTAGTAGGTCAAGGCCGCGGCGCGATCGGCCAGCTCGTCGTTCCGGAACTCCTTGACCGTGCCGCGCAGGACTGCTCTCCAGGAGCGTACGGGCAGCTCCGAGGGCTTATCCGGCGCCCGTTCCTCGACCAGCTCGCCCGGGCCCGCGACGGCGTCCCGCTCCGTTTCGGCACGCTCGCGGTCGCTGCCCTGGCCTCGGTCCGGTAGGGGTGTCATACCTGGCGGATTTCCACCACAGCGCCTCTCATGCCCGTACGGCACTCGGAAAGACTTCCTCGCCGCCGGGCGCAGATCCCCGCTCCGGTTTCCTAGAGCCAGCCGTTGCGGCGGAAGGCGCGGTACAGGAGACCCGACGCCATCGCCATGAGGCCGACGGCGAGGGGATAGCCGTAGCTCCAGCCGAGCTCCGGCATGTGCTCGAAGTTCATTCCGTAGATGCCGGCGACCATGGTGGGGACCGCGAAGATCGCGGCCCAGGCGGAGATGCGCCGCATGTCGTCGTTCTGCCACGTGCCGACTCGGGCCTGCTGGGCGTCGAGAACCGAGTTGAGCAGTTCGTCGAGCGTCCGCACCTCGGTGTCGGTTCGGTGCAGGTGATCGGCCACGTCACGGAAGTAGGGCAGGACCTTCGCTAGACGCTCCTCCTCGGCCAGGCCGGTGAGCAGACCGGGCAGTACCGGCGCCAGCGGCTGTACGGCGTCCCGGAATTCACGGACCTCTCGTTTCAGGGAGTAGATGTCCTCGGTGTGGTCGACACGAGAGGACGAGAAGACACGGTCCTCCAGCCGGTTGAGCGCGCCGCGCACCGTCTCGGCGGCCTCGCTGTAGGCGTCGACGACGACGTCCAGGACGGCGTGCAGAACCGCAAGCGGTCCGAAACGCAGCATGGACTGGTCGGCTTCCAGGCGACGGGCCGCCTCGGCTGCCGGATCCAGCTCGCCATGACGGACGGTCAGGACGTAGCGGGGCCCGACGAAAACCATCAACTCGCCCGTCTCCACCGCCGCTTCCTCCTCGAGGTACCAGAGGGTCTTGAGCGCGACGGCCAGTACGTCGCCGAAGCGCTCCCGCTTCGGCCGCTGGCGCGCCTGAACCGCATCCTCGACCGCCAGACGATGCAGCCCCAGTTCCTCGGCCAACTGCACGAGCTCGCCCTCCGCCGGGTCGACCAGTCGCACCCAGCCGAACTCGTCATCGTCCAGCCCGCGCAGCCGCTTCAGCACCTGTCGGCAGGTCTCCTCGTCAAGGCCGCACTCGACGGTCTCCGACCGGCCCGACCGCTCCTCGTACACCACGCATTCCATAGGCCGCGCATGCTTCGCCATCACGATTTCATGCGCGGCTGCGACCGGTCGTGGTCACGCTTCCAGCCTCCGCGCCTCCCCTCCTGACCGATCGCCCATGCAGCGGCTCCAGGCGGGTATGCGGGCAGAATGACTGCCAGGGGAACTACCGTCCGAGTCGGCGGCGCGGGAGGCGATCGAGTGGCTCGTACATGCCATCGAGTCGGCCGGCGCGCTCATCATCTTCGTGGGGGGCCGCGTGGGCGTTCGCGCGAGTCGCCACGACCGGAATCCGCAGGCGATCGCTCATCAACGAGTTCAACGAGATCCGACTCAGCCTGGGCCGCTTCCTCGTCCCGGGCCTGGAGGCCGTCACGGCCCACTGCACGGCGAACCTCCCGGACCCCGTCGGCGCGTACGGCTGTGACGCCGTTGGCTTTGTTCACTTCAAGCGACAGCGTTTGTTGATGACTTGCGGCGGCAGTTGGTGATCAACGACTGCGGAGATGTTGACGAGTTTTGACGGCACTGATGACGGCTGAGTCCGCTGCCAGACCCCGGAGAGCGAGGGGGAGGCATGAGATACTTGATCATGCCTGTGACTAATCCGTGGCTGGCCGGCCCGTCACCGAAGAAGCGCCTCGATCGAGATCGTTTGGAAGAGCGGATACTCAATCTGCTGTCGTCGCAGAACATGTGCGTGCTCGCCACGGCAGGGCCGGAAGGGCCTCTGGCGACGCCGGTGCGGTACTTCCACCTCGACTTCGCGGTGATGTTCTCCACGGCTCCCGGTTCGCCGAAGATGAGGAACCTCGCCGCTGACCCCAGGGTGTCGGTGGGGATCTTTGCGCCGCTGGTCGGGCAGGCCAGCAGCCGAGGTGCTCAGCTCTTCGGGCGGGCTCGCGTGCTGTCCGAGGACGACCCCGATTTCGAGCACTACTGGCCGGCGTTCCGCTGGCAGTCCGACCATGTCGAACGGTCGCGTTCTCTCGATGAACCAGCATCGGGACCTCTCGTGGTGATCGAGGCCGAGCGGATCGTCTATACCGAGCACTGGCTGCGGCGCGAGGGTTTCGCGCCGCGTCAGTTCTGGACCAAGCCGGGCCGGTAGTCCGGCGTCCCTGGCGGGCTGTCTGGGCGGTCAGCCCGCCTTGGCCGATTCCTCGGCGCGGGCTCGTGTGCTGGCGAGGCGGGAGGAGTCGGTGCCGGTCTCGATGATGGTGCCGTTGAAGGTGAGGCGGTCGACGATGGCCGCGCAGAGGCGGGGGTCGGTGAACGTCTTGGTCCAGCCGCCGAAGGACTCGTTGGAGGCGATGGCGACGCTGTTCTTCTCTTCGCGTTCGGTCAGGACCTGGAAGAGGAGTTCGGCGCCGCGGCGGTCGAGTGCCATGTAGCCGAGCTCATCAATGCAGAGGAGGTCGACGCGTCCGTAGCGGGCGATCGTCTTGGTCAGCTGCTTCTCGTCGGCGGCCTCGACGAGTTCGTTGACCAGCTTGGTCGCCAGCACGTACTTGACCCGGTAGCCGGCCCTCGCGGTGTTCACCGCCGCTGGCGCGACGGCGTCGGAGCAGTTGGTCGTAGTGGGTCACCGAGGGCAGCGGCCTGGTGTCCGGGGGGAAGATGCGCGAGCCGCCACTCGTGCAGAAACGTCACTGTCGCCTCACCCGCGGCGCCGGCCCGCGAAGCGTGACCGGCCGGCTCGTCCTCGGCCTGGGCGACCTTGCGGGCCTCGAGCGCGACCGCGTCCGCGGTCAGGGCCCCGGCCCGCAGAGCGGTCGCCAGACCGGCGACCAGGTGCTCGTGAGAGACGTGGCGGGCCAGCAGCAGGACCTCGATCAGGGCCCTGGTGCCGGCGGTGTCTCCGTGGGCCTTGACCGCCGCGGCCCACCAGGCGTCATGGACCGGGGTGAACTTGCCCGCCGAGCGGGCCTGTTCGAGCGCGGTGGCGCCGGGGAAGGCACCCGGTTTGCGGATCAGGGCCTCGAGGTAGTGGTCCAGATCCAGGCGGCAGCCGCCCTTCGCGATCAGCCGCTCGTGCCGTGCCACTTCCACGTTCCGTCGTAAACCACCAGGTGAGAGGCATGCAGCACCACCCGGACCCGCTTGCCGATCAGCCTGACCGGCACCGAGTACCGGTTCGTGCGGACCGCGATCTGGCTGTAGCGGTCGACCCTCGGAATGAAGAGCCGGCCCGTCTCGAAGGACTCTTCCGGCAGCGGCATCAGCAGCGGCCGCTCGGTCTCGAAGTACTCGTCGATGGTCCGCGGCCGCGAACCGATCCTGCGCCGCCCGTCATGAAGATCCCACTCGTCGACGAGTTCGTTCAGCTCGGCCAGCGTGTCGACCTCGGGCACCGGGGTGAAGTGGTTGCGGCGGAAGTAGCCGATCTACCCTTCCACTCCGCCCTTCTCGTGGGCGCCCTCGATGCCGGGCCGGCAGTAGAAGCTCTCGATCGCGAAGTGCGACCTGAACGCGATCCACCGGTCGGCCTCCACCCTGGCCCGGCTCAGCCCCAGTACCCGGGCGACGGCGGCCTTCAGGTTGTCGTAACGGACCTTGCTCCGCGGGACCCCGCCCAAGGTCCGCAGGGCGTGAACGTGCCCTTCGAAGAAGGCCTCCTGGCCGCAGGACGCGAAGACTCGGTGGACTTCTTTGCCTGAGTAGGACAGGCGGAAGGAGAACAAATAGCAGGTCACGAGCTCGCCTGCGAGCCGGATGGTCGCGTCGCCGAAGTCGACCTCGGTCTCCATGCCGGGGTGGTGGGTCTGCGGCACGAACGCTTCGACCGGCGCCTTCCCCGACTCGACGAGGATCTGCGGTTTCCGGTCGGCGACGTAGCGCCGGACCATCTGGTAGGAGACGTCCGCAGCATGTTCCTCGACCAGGCGGTGGAAGATCCGCGTGATCGTGTGCCGCTGCTTGCGCGGCGCGTCCAGATCCGCCCGGAGCATCCCGTCGATCACCGGCTTGTACGGATCCAGCCCGGTCGGCCGCGGCGGCAGCTTCTTCCGCGGCTCCGGCCAGACCGAGTCGACGGCCTTGCGGACCGTCCGCCACGACACGTTGTACTTGTGCTCGGCCTAGCTGGCGTTCCCGCTCCCATCGGCGTACCGCCGATGGGAGCGGGCTACCGCCGGAGCGTGGCGTAAACCCTGGCCACGTACGCCCATGCCGGCTGGGCGGCGCCGCATGGCCGACCCCGGAGCCGGCGGGGTCGGCAGCAGGGCAAGATCAGCCGTTGACTTCCCGGGCCACGCGCTCCAGTCGGTTCCGGTGGCCTTCCCACCAGGCCTGATCCCCTGGCGGCATGCTGTCCTTGCCTTGCAGACATCCCACGGATCCGTCGATGAGCTCTCGCAGGATGTCGGCGTGACCGGCGTGACGCTGAGTATCGGAGATCACACGCACCAGCATGTGGTGCAGCGTTACCGCTCGGCGTTCCTCCGGCCACCACGGGACGTGACCGATCGCGTCAAGCGCCAGCGTCGCGATCGTGTTGTCGGAGTGCTCCCACGCCTGCCGGTACAGCCCAACGACCTGTTCCCGTGACTCGTCAGCAGTGGCCCACATGTCCGAGTTGGATTCTGGCTCCTCGGTATACCACCAGGGCGGCGGATCCTCGTCGAAGAACGGCCGTCCGAACGTGTCGCCGAAGTACCCCAGTTCCACGCCGGCGACATGCTTGACCAGCCCCAACAGGTTCGTTCCCGTGGGGGTCAGCGGACGGCGGATGTCGTAATCCGAGAGCCCATCGAGCTTCCAGACCAGCGCATCACGCGCCTCTTGCAGGTATCGGAGAAGGTCCTCTTTCGGATTCGGTTCGATCATGCCCGACAGTCTCCCACCCGGCACTGACAGGCGGGAGGGACGCAATGGTCACTGACATTGATCTCGCCTGACGCCGTGACAAGGACCCCCTGGTCACCTCGAAACGGCTCGCCGAGGAGGCGACGTAGCCAGGAGGGGTAGGCCGACCCGCAGGTGAACGGCCGGGCCTTCGCCGTGCGTGACAGGACCCCGCCGGGTGACCACGGTCCCGGCGGGGTCCTGCGTGCGTGGGGTGGAGCTGTGGTGCTGCGGGTCAGACGTCTTCGTCCATGTCGTCCGGGCGGCGCATGCCCTCTTCCCGGCGCATGTCCTCATCTGAGCTCCTGCCGCGCTCGTGACGGCCGGTGCCGGGGTGAGCGGGGTCCTGGCCGGTTCGGTGCATGTCCTGCTGCTCTTCGCGGCCCTTGCCAGGCTGCTGACGCTTGTCCTGCTTACCGCCCATGACGGCGACTCCTCGTGAGGTGTGGGTGATGATTCCTCTCGCCACGCTGACACGAGGATGGACATTCCGCACTATTTCGATCACGGAGTGTAGTGGCCGGATGGTTCGTTCTTCCCGCCGACAACCCGCCCGGTCCGGTGAGTGTGGTGGGCGACTTCGGCGACTGGCAGCCCGGCGTGCACACCCTCGAGGCCCGTAAGGACGGCAAGCGCGCCGTCACGGTCACGCTGCCCGTCGAGAGCGTCCTCTCGTTCCGGTGTCCGGCCGCCGGCGACTACCGGCTCAAGGATCAGGAGCTGCAGCCGCCCAAAAGGGTGCCGGTAAAGGTAGCGGCCTGGAGTTGCCCAAATGTGGCTCCACGGATCGGACTTGCTTGATGGTCAAGTGCCGGCGACATAGCGTCCAGACCGGACCGGCGGCGCGTCCGGTGACCACAGCAGCTCCGGCAAGGCTGCCGAGACTGCCCTCAGACGGGCCTAAGAGCTAAGGAATGCCTGGAGACCATGGGAAGGCTCATCTACCTCGTGCACCAGTCCCTCGACGGCTACATGGAAGGGCCCAAGGGTGAATTCGACTGGCCCGCCATGGGACCGCAGCTCTCCGCATACTCGCGTGAGCTGACTCCGGAAGGAACCGTGTTCTTGTACGGCCGCAAGGTCTGGCAGCTGATGGCCGGGTTCTGGCCGAACGCCGAGCAGTATTCGAAGGATCCCCACGATCTGGCCTTCGCGCCCCTCTGGCGCGCTGCGCCCAAGGTGGTGGTCTCCCGCACACTCACGGCAGCCGACTTCAACGCCCAGATCATCTCCGAAAACGCCGCCGGGAAGATCACCGGCCTGAAGGAGTCTGGCAAGGACCTCGTGCTGTTCGGCAGTGCCGAACTGGCCGCCCACCTCACCGAGCACCGGGTCATCGACGAATACCAGGTGGTCGTGCACCCGGTGCTCCTGGGCGGTGGACGGCCCACGTTCCCGACCGCCGCGCATCGGACAGAATTGCAGCTCGTCGGTACACGATCCTTCGACGGCCGCACCACACTGCTGCGCCACCAGCTCGCACCCACCGCCGACACGGCGTAGCAGGATCCGACCGGCGCGCCACCGGCCTTCGGTAGATGACCGGCCCCCCACCACCTGGTATCGCCGATCCGCGTCCTACCGTTCGCTCTGGTGGTGCGGGTTGATGACCAGGCGCCATTCGTCACCGCGCGTCTCCACGGTGAAGCCCGCATCACGGAAGGCCGCTGCATGGGCCAGAGCGAAGCACGGCGCAGCCCCGGCCCCGGCAGGTCTGCCCCGTCGTGAGGCACCGCACGCACCGCACCGAGGAACCCGGCTTTCCGATCACCCCCGAACCGCACTGTAGATCTGCCGCCTTCTGCCTGAAGGAATCACGACCCCGTCGGGATCAGGCGGCGTGCTGGGGCTGCGGCAGTTCTGGCCGGCCGAAGAGCAGGGCGTAGCCGCCGGGGAGCTGGTGGAGGATCCGGGCGAGGAGGTCGGGGCCGGCGAGGCGTGCGACGACGGTGAGTACGGCTCCGGTGTCCCAGCGGGCGATCGCGGGGGTGGTGCCGGTGCGGGTGGCGAGGTCTTTGACGAAGCCCCAGCCCGTGAGCTGTTCGGTGGCGGGGATCTGCGCGGTCAGGGCGAGGGCGGCCTCGACGGGCAGGGATTGTGCGAGGTCGACGCGTTCGTCTCCGGTGATCTGCCGGCCGAGGGCGGCGAGGACGTTGCGGACGGCTTCCTCGGCGCGTTCGCGGGTGGGGTAGGCGCCTTCGTAGCGCACGCGTTCCAGCATCTGGTCGAACGTCATGGCCGTGGCGGGCCCTGCCGGTCGGGGCTGGTGGAACATGGCTCGATGGCCTTTCTCTGCGTGGGTTCGGGATTCGGATGCGGTGGCGCCGGTCGTCAGGCGGGCCGGAGAGGGCCGAAGAGGGCGTCGTAGCCGGGCGGGAGCTGCAGGAGGATCTCGCGGGTGAGGTCGTCGCCTGCTGCGCTGGCCGCGGTGGAGAGGACGGCGCCGATGTCCCACAGGGCTGTCTTCTCGGTGGCGCCTTCGATCCAGGCTGCCGTCGCGCGGACGAAGCGTTCCGGTGTGAGGGGTTCTGCGGCCTGCAGCGGGTTGAGGAGGATCAGGGAATAGGTCTCGGGGAGACGGGCGGCGAGTTCGGCCCGCACCGTGCCGGCCAGGTGCGCGCCCAGCAGAGCCAGGACAACACGGGCCGCCCGGTCGGCCTCCGCCCGGGTCCGGTACTCGCCGCGTTCCCGGACTTGCTCCAGGAACGCCTCGGGCAGCAGTGGCATCACGTCACCTCCATGGGAGGGTGAATCGCTCAGGGAGTGCGGAGGGCGGGGCACCGACGGGGGGAATCAGGCCCCCGCCCTCCGCGGTCGATGTGACCGCTCAGCCGGAGATCTGCTTGCGGCCGGTTTCGCCGCCGATGGTGATCTTGCGGGGCTTGGCGCGCTCGGCGATCGGGATCCGCAAGGTCAGGACACCCGCGTCGTAGTCGGCCTCGATGCGCTCGGTATCGAGCGTGTCGGCCAGCATGACCTGGCGGGAGAACACGCCGAGGGGCCGCTCGGACAGCTCCATTTGCACGCCGTCGGACTTCCCCGTGGGCCGGCGCTCGGCCTTCACCGTCAGCATGTTGCGCTCGACGTCGATGTCGATCGCCTCGGTACTCACGCCGGGGAGGTCGAAAGCGATCACGTACACGTCGCCCTCGCGGTAGGCGTCCATCGGCATCACGGACGGCTTCGACCACGTACCCGACGTGCCGGAAAGCTGCTGGACGATGCGGTCCATCTCGCGGAACGGGTCGGTGCGCATCAACATCGCGAAACACCTCCAGTTGGTTCAGGCAGGAACTGCCAATGCGCTTCAACGTGCTTCCGTTGTAACATGTCATCGAAACGATGACAAGCAAGCCGTCATCCATACGATGACTGGAGGGATGGAGAGCGTCATGAGCGAAGCCGCGCCACCGCCCGCGCAGGTCTCCTTCCTGGCCGCCGCCGCAGCACTGGAGACCATCGAGCGGGCCGTACGGGACGCACAGCGATCACCCGCAGGAACACCTCCGACCACCGGGGCCCCCGCTGCCACCTCCGGCCCCCACCCCGCCCTGGCCGCCCTCCTCATGCTCCGCGAGGTCCGCGAGGAGCTGGCCGGCTGGGAGAGCGTCCTCATCGAAACCGCCCGCGGCGGGGGCGCGAGCTGGGCGGACCTCGCCGGACCGATGGGCGTCGCGAGCCGTCAGGCCGCAGAACGCCGCTACCTGCGCCTGCGCCCCGGCGCCGCGGGCTCCACCGGCGAGCAGCGCGTCCAGGCCACCCGCAGCTCCCGCGCCGCCGACCGCAGCGTGAGTGCCTGGGCCCGTGACAACGCCGCCGATCTGCGCCGTCTCGCGGGCCAGGTCACCTCGCTCACAGGTCTCCCGGCCGGTGCCGGGACCGCTGTCGAGGACCTGAACGTGGCGCTCGCCGACAACGACGCCGCACGCCTCGTCCGCCCGCTGACCGACAGCCGCCCCCACTTGCGCGCGGAGGACGCCGAACTCGCCGACCGCATCGACGCCATGACCGCACACACCGACCAGCTCCGCCAGGACACCCACGACCAGCGCAACACGTAGCCCGCTGGGCACGCCCCGCTACGGTCGCGGCAAGAACGAGAGAAGTGGGAGGCAGAAGGTGCATGATCAGGCACGTTCGTGGGACTTCGTCGATGTGGAGACCCGTGAGCACGTGATCGTGGTGCGGCCGCACGGGGAGATGGACCTCGGCCGCGCCCCAGACTTCCGCCGCGCGCTCCTGACCGCCCTCACAGCCGAGGACGGCACCAAAGACGTCGTCGTCGACCTCTCACGACTGGAGTTCTGCGACTCTTCCGGCCTCAACACGCTCCTGCACGCCCGTGCCATCGCCGCCGACTCCGGCCGCACCCTCTACCTCGCCGCGCCCACCCGTCAAGTCAGCCGCATGCTCGAAGTCACCGGCGCCGACCAGGTCTTCACCATCGACCCCGCACCACCCGCCTGACCAACCAGGGAAGACCTGAGCCGACCGCCGGCCCGCCTCTGGCGCTTCAGCCTGCCGCCGCCGTACCCGCCGAACGACGGATTTGCCCTGTGCACGCAGTCGACCAGCGATCCGCATGGGCGCTCGCCAAACGGAAAGGCGCAACCCGTGTCGGGTCCCTGCAGTTGTCAAGGCAACGCCCGGCTTCGGCGGCTCTCGCGGCTGGAGACAACACGGCACCGACCGCCGGGGAGCACTGCCCGGATCGGCGCGGGCCCGGCGAGACAGCCGGACCTATGGACGGATCGGACGGGAGCGTGGGGACCGTGGCCAAGACCGCGCTTGTCATCATCGACATGATCAACGCCTACGAGCACGACGACGCCGACCTGCTCGTACCCTCCGTCACCCAGGCGCTCCCCGCCGTAGTGCACCTGCTGCAGCAGGCCCGGAAGCGCCGCCTGCCGGTGATCTACGTCAACGAAAACTTCGGGAAGTGGCGCTCACACCACGGCGAGATCCTCGACGCGGCACTCGCCGGCCCGCGCGCCGACCTGGTGAAACCGATCAAACCCGACGAGAGCTCGTACTTCGTCGTCAAGGCGCGCCACTCCATTTTCTACGAGACGCCGCTCGCCTACCTTCTCGGCACGCTCGACGTCGACCACCTCGTCCTGTGCGGGCAGGTCACCGAGCAATGCGTTCTCTACTCCGCCCTGGACGCCCACATCCGGCATCTGCCGGTCACCGTCGCCCGTGACGCCGTGGCCCACATCCACCAGGACTTGGCCGACGCCGCACTGCGGATGATGGAGATCAACATGGGCGCGCGCATTCTTCCCGCCACGGGCGCCCTTCCCTGAGGCCGCAAGCCGGTCTCTCGCGACGCCGCCCGGTCCCTGGCGCGCCGTACGGGGTGTGCGCAGTGCGCCGGTCGAAGTGCCGGCACAGGCCGTCGCCCGTGCCAGCCGGAGAGACTTCGAGGCCGCCCCTCGTCTGGGAGGCGGGCTACCGATGGCCCTTCCGGGGCAAGTGTCGCTCTCCCCCGCGTTCGGCGGCGGAGAAGGCCGCCCCCACCGACCCCCTCGCGATCCCCAGCGCCGACCAGTAAGGCCCCCCGAGCACCCTCAGCGTGTCCTACGCACACTCGGCACCACACTGCGCACACATCGCGTACGCGGCGGAGGCGTCCGCGATGGGTTCGCTGCAGATGCAGCAGGTGCCGCGGCGTTCCTTCACATCCGGGAACTCCGCCCCCGTAACCATCTCCGTGTCCTTCGACCCCGCCATGTCATCGCTCTCACTCATGCACAGGTTAACGACCGGCACGTGCACCAGCCACGCCCCCGATCACGAAGGCCAGGCTCACGCCTTCACACACAGTCCCTCACACAGCAGCAGTCGCCACCGGTTACGCGCGGCGACCGCTCTGGTGGCGGCCGTACCGCGATCTCCACCGTGCGAAGAGTTCGCCGGGTGTGCGGGCTGGTGGTGTGCGTTCGGCGGGCCATCGTTCCTGGCGGGTGAGGGCAGCGCGGGGCATGAGGTAGCGGTCGCCTCCCGTCTCCAGTACGCACAGCGGGACGTCCCCGGAGCCGTCGGAGTGGCCGATGCGGATGACCACCAGCCTGGGCGGATCGGTGGGGATCTCCGCCTGCAGAACTGTCGCGGCATGGCGCGGGGTGCGGTCCGCGGCGACGGTCTTCCCATCGACCCAGACCTCCGCGTGATGGCGCCGCGGGTCGTACAGGACGGTAATGGAGTGGCCGTCCTGATCCAGGTGGTAACGGTGGTGGCCCGCCATGCCGTCCTCCCTGCATTCCCACCACCAGCCTAGAACGCCGGTTCCCGCCCACAGCGAAACGCGTCCCGGGCCGCTTCTCGAATCGTGCCGACCTGCCCGGGCAGCCCCGCTCCGGTCCCCTCAGCCTGCTGCGCCGCACCCTCCGGGACGCTGCCGCATCGCGCACCGCGCCACCGGGACGGGCCCGACCCTTCCTGAGCCAGCAAGTAGTCTGCCTTGGCGCGGGTCCGGCGCGGGCCGCGCCTCCGCACGCGCAGGCGCCGGATCTCCTCGGGTGCCCAGCCGACCATGACACCGCGCGCGTGCTGGGCCACGTGCACACCCTCGGCACCGGCCGCGCTCTGCGCGAATCCCGCCTCCTGGAGAACCGCGCGGGCGCGGCAAGGAAGTCTGCTTCCCGAGCGCTCACGGGTCGCACCGCAAAGCCGTCGGCCCCCGCGCGCCTTGTCTGCGTGCTGCACGGCCGGTCGCGATTCCGGGCGGCGCCCCCACCCATGGAGTGCGACTACCCCCGGGCCCTGGCGCGTCCTCGCGGCCGGCCGGGCACGAACCGGCATCCGCTGGGCGGTGCATCCGTGCCCTTGTAACGCGCGCCTGCCCCGGCAACCCCCTCCGTGATCCCCGTACGAACCCAGGGTCGGAACGCGAGAGGGGGAACGTATGCACTCCGGCGGGTGTGCAGGAACGCCGGGTGACTGCGCCGGGTGACTGCACCGCATCCAGGCGGCCGCCGCGTTGGGTGTGCGCGAAGCGCGCCTGACCCGGCTAGGGGCACCAGGCCTTCGGTGCGCCCGCCGGCCTGTCCGCCTGGCAGTGAGTGTGAAGACGGGGCCTCGGCCGCCGTACCGGACGCAGCCGTGCAGGACTCCGACGAGCCTGCCTTGGAACGCGCACGCTCCAGCCCGGCACGTCACCCGAACGGCATGGACCAGGAGGGCCGGCACGCCGAGACGTGCGTTCCTGAGATCGCCCGGTCGGCTACCGCCCCTCCTACCGGGTGCGGTATGAACTCCCCGTCGGCAGGACCCTCACGAGCGGCCCTGGCCCGGCGGCATGTGGCGACCGGGGCTGACGGACCAGGGCCCGGCTGGCCGGCGAGGCTGCCCGGCAGCCAGGCGCAGGCAGCCCGGCGGGGAACAGCGCGCCGGTGCCGGGCGGGATTCTTTGTCAGGTGTGGAGACGGCTGTTGTGGCCGTCGTGGCCATCGGCGTGTTCGTCGTCGAACCAGTAGTCGCCGGCTCCCAGGTAGCGGAACGCGTGGCTGCTGTGCGCGGGAAGCGCGACGGTCACAGCACGGGTGCCGTCACCTCGGGACTGCAGGGGATGGACGGTGGGATTCCAGTGATTGAAGTCCCCGACCACGCTCACCGGCCCGTCGGGAGTGTCCTCGGGCAGAACGAAGGTCACCTGGGTACGGCCCTTGAGCTTCTTGCGTTCGAGCACCGGAAAACTCCCGACGGGTAAGCAGGCAGGGGCCATCAACCTCGCATGACCCCGTCACCGGCCCGCGTATACACGCCGCCGCCCACACAGTTCCTCACCCGCACGGCAGCCAGCCCGCCAGCACCAGCCTTGTCCGCACCGGCCGTACGGGCGCCGCACTCGCGTTCGTTGCCCGCCATGGTGAACCGTACGGAGCGCTGGTGAGCCGGTATCGCCGATCCCGCGTCTCACCGTTGCCTTCTGGCGCCGCCTCTGCGTGCGACACCCCGGTGACCGTGATCGTCAGGGCGAGTGAGGCACGCGTACGTCCCGACCATTTCGAGGCACTCCGCTCCATGGCCGTCTCTGCGGCAGGCGAGTTTCCCAACCGCTACCCCGGACCGGTGGACCACGAGGTACTGCCCGCGCCGGACTCCAACCGGCAGAAACCCGACCAGGACCCCGCCGAATGGCTGCAGGCAGGGTGAGTGCGCGGTTCAGGGGAGGGCCGCCCCACATGCGGTCGAACCATCACCAGCCCTGCCCGACCTCGCGGCGTGCTGCCCGCGCCTTGGTCCTGCTGACGTCAGTAGCTCTTGCGACAGGCTGTGCAGCGAGCGCCCCCGTGACTCCTCCTGCCGTGCCCCGTCCGCCGCGGCTGGCCGGTGGCGCTGAAGCCACGCGATGGCTTGGGCGCGACGATCGCGTGACACGTCCGCCCCGTCGGCCTCCCAGTCGATCAGGCGGCGTACGGGCTCCGTGTCGCCCGGGTTGGGCACGGCCAGGGAGCCGATGCCGTCCTGCCAGGTCGTTCCGACCACGGAGACGGTGCTGTCGAGCGAGAGCATCGCGAATTCCGGACGTCCGGATCGCGAGCCGAGCAGACAGTCGTCGTATCCGAGTACGGATCTTCCCCGGCGGATCGCGCACGCCGCGCCCATGACGTCCCAGGCGTCGAGTAGACGCACCCGGCGCCATACGGAGGGCTGGTCCAGGTCTACCCGTGGGTTGTGGCGGTGGGCGGGGAGGGCGAGCAGGAACTCACGGTTGGCGTCGAACAGGCCGAAGGAGGTCGCCAACTCGTACCAGCCTCGGTTGGCGTGCTCGATGAGGTGCGGGTCTTCGAAGCCGACGAAAGCATCCCGCCGGCCCGTCTCCTCGTGAGTGCAGCTGACCGTCGCACTCATGACGGACACCGGCAAGGCGGCGTCCGGCACGCCGCCTTCAAGCACCTCCAAGCCCGCCCGCTTCAGCGGGGCATACACTCTCCGGCGCATCTCCTGCCTGCCCATGTCCCCCCCTGTCGCCGCTCGATCACCAGGAGACGATACGCAGCCTGCCGATCGTCAATGACCAGGGGCACCCCACACGGGGCCGGCGACACGCGCGTCGGCCCCGTGTGGGGTGCCCCTGGGCGGGCACGAGGGACACATGACCCTGATGCTCCTGCTCCTGCTGCCCCTCGGACTGGCCCTCGTAATCCTCGCGACCACCGAACCCCACCCACTGTTCGCCACTCCCGGATGCGCCGGTCCTGAGCTTTCCTTGTACGTGATCCAGACCTCTTCGCGTTCTTGCATATCCCGGGGTACCTGGTCGGACCAGGTACCCGGCTCGACGCGTTGCGCCGGTCAGGTGCCCGGCCGGTCCGGGAGCGGGGTGCCGCAGCCCGTGCAGTAGCGGGCATCGGCTTCTATGGCGTGCCGGTGGCAGCGGCCGCACACCAGGTGCACCGCGCACGGCTGCGGGGGCGCCGCCGTAACGGCCGGTGCGATGCTCATGCCCGGGCGCCTGCCGTGGGCGGTGAGCACGACCAATCCTTCCGCGCCGGCCGACACAGCGCGGGAGGCGCCGCGGGGCAGGAAGGCCAGGCGCCCCGGTGTGAGCGGGGTGTCGGCACCGTCGAGGGTGAGGGTGCCGCTGCCGGCGACGGCCAGGAGCACGACGTCGACGTCCGTCTCGGTGAAAGGCGTCCCGCCCGTGCCGGGCAGGTGACGGACCAGGTTCGCGTCCAGCTGCCGGCGAGCACCCCGCAGGCGCCACAGCGCACCCCCGTCGTCCGGCCGTGCCGCTGCCAACAGCCCCGCCACCGTCACCGACTCCGCGTCGTCTGCCGCCTCCACGTGGTGCCCTCCATGCCCGTACCGCGCCCTGACCGCCGCATTATCCCCTCGCCTTCACGAGAGCGGGCCCGAAGGCGGCCTTCCCGGGCCGCTTCCGGCGCGACGGGGACCGTCCGCGCAACCGGCAGGCGCCGTCGGGGCGGGCCAGGACGACACGTACGGTTCGGTCGGCGTCAGCGGGTGCGTACGGCCGTGACGGTGAAGCGCTCGACTTCCGTCAGGTGGCCGCCGGTGGAGGCCACGATCGTCAGGACCGGGTCGGTGGGGCCGGTGTACGAGACAGTCGCGGTCCAGGGCTGGTCCGAGCCGCCGGCCGGGGTGCAGCAGGCGGTGCCCAGTGGCCCCGCCGACGACGGCTGGCGCACCTGCACCCTGATGCTCTCGTCCACGCCGGTGATCCGTCCGCCGACCCGGAGCGGGGAACGCGCCGTGGCGCCGTACGCGGGCTCGGTCAGCGTGAACGTCGTGTCGTCGGTGCCCACCACCTCCCAGGGGGCATCCGGTCCCGTTCCGTACCGCACCAGGTGGATGACCGCCGCGGTGCTGCGACGGGCCTCCTCGGGAGCGCCCGGGCCGACGCCTATCCGGGCGTGCCGGCCGGTGACGGAACGCGAGGAGATCCGGTCGATCTCGCCGAAGCCCAGGTAGCCCTGGACGAAGGCCAGCGCCGTCCGGTCGGCGTCCAGGTGCCAGGGCTGGTGGCCGCCTTCACGGTAGGACCGCTGCCAGTCCTGCACCTGCGCGGGCGTGGTGAACGGCCACAGCGGCTGCAGGCCCGCTCCGAGGGCCGGTTCGGCCGCTCCGGGCGCCGAGGTGGCAGGGGCGGGAGCAGGGCTGGTCGAGGTGGGCGGGGTGGGCGGGGTGGGCTCGGAAACCGCCGAGGGAGAGCCAGAGGGCGTGCGGAACGTGCCGGTCGGCAGGCCGGTGGGCGCCGGGCGCTCCGGGGCGCCGTCGTCGCAGCCTGCCAGCAGCAGCCCGGCGATCGCCGCCGCGGTGAGGAACCGGTGGGGCCGGGTGGGCCGGAGCCTGATGTTCATGGGGACTCCAGGACGGTGACGCCGGACGAGCACACCCCCCACGCTGGCGGGTACCGCCGGTGGCGTCATGGTCCCATCGGACCGCCCTGCTGGGAAGCCGTGGCGCCGGTCCGACGCCCGCCGTCAGCCTCCGGTGACTCACCGGCGCTCTCGCCCGGCCCGAAGCGGAACAGCCGCGCGGCGGCGTTCATCGCGCCGGGCAAGGGCCCGGAAGGGAAACGGAACACGGTGGCCCGGTGAATTCCCCTGCGTGCGGGGCGGATTGGAGGGATCTCCACACATCGACGGGGGTCGCTTTTTGGATCTTTCACCAGTACGAGGTCGGTCCGCCGTCGGATGAAACTTCCTCCACGGGCCGCGGCTCATTTCGGGAGCCGACGCCACGAATCGAGGGGAACCGCCACGATGAGTGGTCAGCTGTACGACGGTATCGGGGAAGCCTTCGAGGGCTTCAAGACCCTGCCCATCATCCGCTACGCCGAGGTACCGGGCTTCCTCGCCCTGGTGGGCGACGTGACCGGGAAGTCCGTGCTGGACATCGCCTGCGGGACCGGGTTCTACAGCCGCGAGCTCCGCCGCCGCGGTGCGTCCCGGGTCTTCGGGTTCGACATCTCCGGCGCGATGGTCGACGCCGCCGAAGCCATCGAGCAGGCGGAACCCCTCGGCATCGCGTACGAGGTCGGGGACACCGCCACCCTGCGGACCTTCGAGGAGCCCTTCGACATCGCGGTGGCCGTGCAGGCGTTCAACTACGCCCAGGACGTCGCCGAGATCGAGCAGATGATGCGCAACATCCACCGCAGCGTCAAGCCCGGCGGCTCGTTCCTCCTCTTCGTGCAGAGCCCGGACTTCGACTTCGACGGCCCGTCGCTGGCCAAGTACGGCTTCCTGTGCGAGTCGACCGGCAAGGACAACGAGATCGGCCGGGGGATCCGCCTCACGGCCCTGCTGGAGCCGCCGGTCTCGTTCGAGGCCACCGTGCCGTCCCAGGAGACGTACGAGAAGACGCTGACGGCGGCCGGGTTCTCCGCGATCGAGTGGGTCCGCCTGGACGTCTCGGAGGCCGGCGTGCAGGAGTTCGGCGAGGAGTACTGGCAGGACTACGCCGGGAACCGCCCGCTGACCATGATCCGCTGTACCGCCTGACCGGTCCGCTCCCGCACTCACCCGGCCGACCATCGCCTCCGGTTCGGCCGGGTGGGGCCGGTGGGGGCACGCCCGTAGGGGACGAGAGGACGGCCGTACGGGCGTGCGGGCGTGCGGGCGTACGGGGTGGCTCGGGGGAAGTGGTCGGGGTGGGGCGGGATCGGCCCGGCAGGCTGCAGCCATCCCCCGTGTGGTCGACGGCGAACTCGTCCCGTGGACACTGCCGCTGGCTGACGGTGATCTCTTCTTCGTGGCCGACCATGCGGTGACAGCCTGTCCGGTAGTGGCCTGCGCCCTCAGCGGGATGCGGACCGGCGAACTGCTGGAGATCGAAGCGGGTACCCGGCTCCCCGCCGTGACGACGCCCGGGGGCGGCCGCCGGTTCCGGCTCGCCAGCCGACTGATCAAGGGGCAGAACTTCGGAGGAGTCGCCGACGAGTGCGTGGTCATCGAGCAGGTGGACCGGGCGGGCGTGGCCATCGCCGAACGGCTGGTGGCTCAACCGGCCGGTGAGGTGCTGTTCGGCACCATCGACCTGGCCGGCCGGTTGAAGCACCTGCGCAGTTGGCTGGAGCGGACCGGCGATCGGGAGCGCCGGGGCCGGGCGGCCGCCTTCGACGCCACCGCTTCCTCTCACCACCTCACCGTTCATCAGGCAGGTTGACTGTCGGGTGAAGGACTGTCCGGCTCTTTCACGGAGATCTTCAGCCGACTGTCGTCGAAGCCAGTGGCCGTCGGCTGCTCCGTGCGCCGGTACAGCCTGGCGATGGCTGCGCACTGAAGTGCCATGGACAGCGCCATGGCCAGGCAGATGCCGGGCAGCCCCGAACCCGACAGGCCGTATGAAAGCGCGAGTTGGAGGACCACGCCGCACGCGGTGATCCGCGCGAGGGCAGCGCTCGCACCGCTGCCCTCGAACACCCCGCCCAGCGCGATGAAGCACGCGAGAAGCATCAAGTACGGCCCCAGGCAGCGCAGATAGAGTGCCCCCGCCTCGGCCACCTCCCCCTCACTGCCGAAGGCCCGCATGATCCACGGCCCGGCGGCGAGCAGTGTCAGGAGAGCCGTGAAACCCAGCGATCCGGCGAGGAGCAACACCTGTCGTCCGATGGCCCGCCGTTCGTCGCGTCCGGCACCGAGCAGATGGGCGGTGTGGATGGCGGCGGCCTGCCGTATCGCGTAGAAGCCCATGGTCGCGACGTACATCGCCTTGGTCGCGATGCCGTACGCGGCGACCTCGCTGACGCCGATCCGGGCGACGACGGCGACGAGTGCAAGCGCCCCCGCCATCCGTACGACGAAGTCGGCCGACATGGGGAGCCCGGTCGCAGCCGTCCTGCGCGCATCTGAACCGAGCGAACCGGCCCGCTTCGGGGCCGCCGGGGCGGCCCGGGCCGCCCGTCGCAGGACTCCGTTGCGGTGCAGGGCCACGAAACCGCAGATGAGCGCGGCCGTCCGGCCCAGCACTGTGGCGATCGCCGCCCCGCGCACCCCGAGGTCGAGACCCAGGATGAACAGGGGATCCAGCCCGAGGATCAGTCCGTTCGCGAGGATCGCGAGCTTCATCGGGGTGCGGGTATCGCCCGCACCTTTGAGGATGCCGTCCACGACGTTCGTGGCGAAGAACACCGCGATTCCCGGCAGTGCGATCGAGAAGTAGCCAGTGGTGAGGGCCAGCGAGTCGCCGCCGCTGCCGCCGCCGAGTACGAGGTGGGCGAGCGGTTCGCGGCACAGGTATCCGCCGACGGCAACGATGGGTGTGACCAGCGCCCACAGGACCCATCCGCCGCGCACGGCGGAGCGCATCGCTAGCGGATCCTCCGCCCCCCTGGCTCGTGCGACGAGCACGGTCGTACCCGAGCCGGCGACGAGGATGACGCCGAGCAGCAGGTTCTCGACGTTCGTGGCGACGGCCACCGCGGCGACGGCGCCACCACCGAGCCGCGCCACCCAGACCATGTTGATGATCCCGGCCGTGACCCCCGCGAGAAGCTCGAAGTAGACCGGATACGCGAGCGACACCAGCCGGTGCCGGTGTTCTGCTGCCCCCATGACCGCACCCCTCTTTTCGCTGTACCTCGATTAGAGGTACAGCGAAAAGAGATAGCATGGGCGGGAGAGGACGGGCAAGCGCGCCGACAGGCGCAGGCAGGCAGGAGCTTGGGCATGCTGGAGCTGTCGATTCTGGGTTTCCTCTTCGAGGAGTCCCTGCACGGCTACGAGGTGAAAGCCCGTATCCAGGGGCTCAGCGGCCACATCCGTCCGGTAAGTGACGGGGCTCTCTACCCGGCCATCTCGCGGCTCGTGAAAGCGGGTCTGGTCGAGCAGCACACCGAACCCGGAAGCGGGGCCGCGCCCCGCCGGATCCTGTCCCTCACCGAGGCGGGCCGCACCGAACTGCTCTCCCGATTGCGGCACCCCAAGGAGGCCGAAATCACCGATGGGCAGCGCTTCTTCACTCTGCTCGCCTTCCTGCACCACCTCCCGGACCCTGCCGAGCAGGCTGCGGTGCTGCGGCGTCGACAGACCTTCCTCGACGTCCCGGCGAGCTTCTTCTACCGCGATGGCGAGCCCGTACGGGCCGAGGAGGCTCCCGGCCTCTTCCGGCGGGGCATGCTGCGCATCGCTCGCGCCACCAGCACCGAAGAGAAGAAGTGGCTGGCCGAAGCCATCGCCAGCCTGGAGGGAAAGGGCTGAGCGCGGATCGGCGGTGGCGGCGCCCGTCCCGCTGGGCGAGAGGCAGTACGGTGACGACGCCCGAGCGTTCCCCTGCCCCGCGGACATGACCATCGTCGTCACGGTCTGTACGTTGCCAGCCAAGTGGTCTTGCCCGAGCTGGTCGTTCCACGCCGGCACTGCACTCCTCGCGGAGGACCCTTGACCTGTCGACCGACTCGGGCGGCAACGGCCTTCACCTCGTCGCGGACGGTCTTCGGGTAGCCGGCCTCGTCCTCGGCGTGAAAGGCGTACTCCCACACCCAGCGCTCGTCGGTCACCGAGCGTCCCCGCCTGCCGTACGGATGCCCGCCTCGCCAGCGGCAGTATTGCGGATGCGGCTGCTCTCCAGAGCAGCACGGATTGCCTCGGGCTGGGTCGGCGGCTGCGGGACGGCGGACGGCCGGGGCGCTGTGGTAATGCGACTTCGGCCCTTTTCGTCCTGGTCTTGTCCGCCGACACGGTAGGCATTGGTGAGAGTGGTGACGTGCTGACGGGACCAGCAGCGACTGTCCTGCGCCCCTGCACATTTTCGAGCGAACCCTCCAAGCCATCCTGCGGGCGGCGGAAGGGCCGGGGCGCTGCTTGTCGGGCGGCAGCGGGCCGGTTCGTGAACCCGTACCCGACCTTGGGTCGCTTCGGTCGCTTCAGTCGCTCCCCCGCCAGAGCGGTTCGGTCGCTGCCGGATTGACCCTTCGGTCGCTGCCGGAGGCTTCAGTCGCTTCGGTCGCTGCACCTCAGAAGGCCAGCGACCGAAGGAGCAGCGACCGAAATCGTTCAGTCGCTGCTTCAGTCGCTCGGTATTTCCGCAGGTCAGAGGCATGATCAGGGGCGAGTAGCGACCGAAGCGACTCAAGTTCCCGCATATGAAGACATTCGCGCGTGCGTGTGCGTGTCATAGATAGGACCCTTCAGTCGCTTCAGTCGCTGTTTTGGGGTAGGCACCTGGTCTGACCTGCGATGATTGTCAGCGACTGAAGCAGCGACTGAAATCCTTCAGTCGCTGGTGTCTACGCGTTCAGTCGCTGCCCGCCAGGAGCCCCTCCATCAGCCCGTCCGTCAGCCGTCCGACCGGCGAACCGTCACCCGTTCGCCACGCCGACACGCTCCCGTCCCCCTGCCTGATCGTCCGCTAGTGTGTGCTTGCCCCATTGTTGAGTTTGAGTCGCTTCGGTCGCTGTTGGAGTCGCACATGCCCCCTGAGCTGCAGTTTTTGTGCAGCGACCAAAGGGCTGGCTCAGTCGCTGACGGACGGGAAGCCCCGTGATCCGCCGCGCCGCAGGATTCGACACACCCGAAAGCCGCGCGGTCGCTCGCTGGTGCGCCGAGAAGGGGTGGCCGGTGCACCCACTGGCCCAGGGACAGAAGACTCCCCCGAAGAACTGCATGCTCTGCCAGGGACACAGCCACCAGCCCGCGGACTGCGCGTGCCTGCCCGTCGGTCGCTGGTGCCACGGGTTCCACGCCGCGACCACCGACCCCGTACGCATCGACAGCTGGTGGGGTGCGAACCCGGGTCTCGGTGTCGGCGTCGCCACCGGAGCAGCCGGACTCGTCGTGATCGACATCGACGCGCACGGAGGTGAGGTGCCCTCCCGTGACCGGATCTTGCCCGGAATCCCGATCGCCGACGACGTCGACCTCACGGGCCTCGCCAACGGCTTCCACACCCTCGCCGTACTCGCCGCCCTGCGCGGCGCGCCCGACCCGGCCTGGGACGAGGACACCATGCGCGTGCGCACGCCGTCCGGAGGCCTCCACCTCTGGTACCGGGCGGGCGAAGGGCGGCAGTGGCAGTGCTCCTCCGGAGCCAGCCGCTCCAGGGCACTCGCCTGGCAGGTCGACGTACGGTCCACGGGCGGGTACGTCGTCGCGCCCGGCACCGTCACCCAGGCCGGCGCCTACGAACTCCTCGGGCCCTGCCGCACCCCCGGAGAACTCCCCCAGTGGCTCGCCGCCGAACTCGTGCGCACCGGACACCTGGTGGAGCCTGCCGCGCCCGCGGCGGAGCCGCGTACGGCCGCAGCACGCACCGGGGAAGTGTCCGTACGCAACAGCGTGCGCTCCGTCCCCACGTCACCCATGGCACCCACGTCGCCCTCTGCGGCCACGGGACGCTCCCGGCAGTCCTCCAAGTCCCCTGGCGCTTCCGGAGGCCGTCCAGGAGCCCCTGGAGGCCGCGGAGGCCATGGAGCCCCAGGAGGCGCCCACAAGGCGGCCGTTGCCACCCTGTCGACCGTTCTCGCCGAAGTCGCCGCCTGCGGCCGCCAGAGCCAGGGAACGGGCTTCTCCGAGAAGCTCAACCGGGCTGCCTACACCGTCGGAGGACTCGTCGCTGCGGGACACATCGAGGAAGCAGCCGGCGAGCAGGCCCTGCGCGCAGCCGCCGAACACGCACGCCCCGGCCAGGACGCCAGAGTTGGTCAGATCATCGCCAGCGGCATGAACGCAGGGCGGCAGAAGCCCTTGTACGCGGGAGGCCGCTCATGACGCACCCCAGCGGCGACTTCGACCCGGTGGCCGTCGCCCGCCAGATCCTCCAGGCCGCCGCCGCCACCCAGCTCGAACTGCCCACCCAGCACGCCCCCGTGACTCCCCCGGCCGCGGCCCCCGCAGGGGCAGCAGCCGGGAACGGCCTGATGCCCGACAGCCTCACGGACCGCGGCAACGCCAAGCTGTTCGTACGCCTCTACGGCCGCGAGTACCGGCACGTGCCGGGCCTGGGCTGGTACAAGTGGAGCGGCCACCGCTGGGAACTGGACGAGGACGACACCGTCGTGTGGGCGGCCGGCGAGATGGCCGAACAGCTCACCGAGCACGACCCCGAGGGCATCTACACCACCACCAACCTGCGCCAGCACCGCCGCCGGGCCCTGTCCACCTCCGGGATGAAGGCCATGCTCATGCAGGCCAAGTCCGCCCCCGGGATGGTCCTCAGCGCCACCCAGCTCGACGCCGACCCGTACGCACTGTGCACTCCCGGCGGCGTCGTCGACCTGCGCACCGGAGCGATCAGCACGCCCGACCCCGGCAAGCACTACCACTCCAGGGCGACTTCCGTGGCGCCCGAGGCGATCCCGACGCCCCGCTGGCAGGTCTTCCTGGAAGACACCTTCGGCGACGACGCCGAAGGCAAGGAAGTCATCAGCTTCCTGCACCTGCTGCTCGGCTACTCCATCACCGGAGACGTCGGCGCCCAGGTCATGCCCTTCCTCTACGGCATGGGAAAGAACGGCAAGTCCGTCCTCCTGGACGTGATGGTCAAACTGCTGGGCGACTACGCCGACGCCGCCCCGCCCGGCTTCCTGATGGCCAAGCCCTTCGAGGGCCACCCCACCGACCTCGCCGAGCTCCACGGCCGCCGCGTCATCGTCTGCTCCGAACTCAAGCCCGGCGACCGCTTCGACGAGGCCCGCGTCAAGCTGCTCACCGGCGGCGACCGCATCAAGGCCCGCCGCATGCGTCAGGACTTCTTCAGCTTCGACCCCACCCACAAGCTGTGGCTGCTCGGCAACCACCGCCCCGAAGTGGGCACCGGCGGCTTCGCGTTCTGGCGCCGCATGCGCCTGATCCCCTTCGAACGCGTCGTCCCCGACCACCGCAAGGTCGACAACCTCGCCGACGCACTCGTCAACGAGGAAGGCCCCGGCATCCTGGCCTGGCTGATCGACGGCGCCCGCAGGTACCTTGCCGGGGAGAAGGACCTCACCGGACCCGACCGGGTCCGCATCGCCACCACCGCCTACGCCGAGACCGAGGACCACATGGGCCGCTTCATCACCGAGGCGTGCATCCTGGAATCCGGCCTGCGCGCCGAACAGTCCCGGATGTACCAGGCCTACCGCCAGTGGTGCGCCGATGAAGGCGCCAACCCGGTGACATCGAGGGCGTTCGCCGCCCGCGTACGGGAAACCCTTGGAATGAGCAGCCCGAAGGGCATGCTCACCTCGAACCAGCGCAAGTACTACCCGGGAATCGGCCTGCTCGCCGACCCGTCCGAGGAGGAGGGCACGTGAGCGCGCTCATCGAACCCCAGCAGATCGCTCACGAATCCGAGATCGTCTGGCTCGAGCCGATCGACGGTCTCGACTACGTACGCCAGTCCCTGGACCGGCTCCAGAACCGCCGCGGGCGCCCCCCGTACCACCGCGACGGCCGGATGGTCGGCTACGCGACCCTCGCGTCCTCCGCCCGTGCCTCCCGCGCCTCGGGAACCTTCCTGCGCCGCGTCTTCTGGCTCCTCCCCCACGACCGCGACCAGCAGCCCCAGGGCAGCTACGCCTCCAGCTCCCCCTCCGAGGCCATCGACCCGCGCACCATCTCCCCCAAGGTCACCGGCCACAAGACGCAGCGCTCCGCCGGCCCGCCGTCGGCAGCCATGCGCGAGCTGGGGATAACGCTTCCGGAGAGCTGAGCCTCATCCCCCGGCCCGAGCCGGCGCGCGATGATGGGTGCATGACGTCCACCCCTGCTCCCGAACGCCTGCCCGCAGCAGCATCCGGCCTGATCAAGATCTGGTTCCGGTTCGTCCCGCGCGAGGGCTGGCTCCCGTACGACACCGAGGGGCTGTGGGCCACGCAGCTGACCGCCGACACCGCCCGCATCGCCAACGTCCCCTTCCTGCAGGACGGCGTGGCCGAAGGCGAGACGGTCCGTTTCACCACGGACGCCGAGGGCCTCCACTGGGCCACGGGCCGGGTGGAGGCGTCCGGCAACTGCACCATCCGGATCCTGCCCGTCCCCGACGGCCCGCTGGGCCCCGACCCGCAGGCCGTGCACGCGCAGTTCGCCCCGTTCGGCCTGGGCGGCGAAGTCTTCAGTGCCGACGTTCCCCTGGTGGCCCTGACCGTACCCGCAGAAGCGGACCTCCCGCGGATCAAGGCCCTGCTCAACCACGGGACGGACGCCGGCTGGTGGCAGTTCGAAACCGGCTGCGAAACCGAAGCCTGGCGCGACGCCTGACCGGCCATCGGCCATCCCGGCCGGGCGTGGGCGGGGCGGGCCGGAATCACGAGAATCCCCGGCCGGTAAAGGGTTGGGCACGGGCCCGACGATCATGCCAGGATCGGCGGAGCAGCACCTCCCGGCTGTCTCCGCGGCATGTCTGCCTCCTCTGTGGCCCTGCCGCCCGCCGTACCTTGCCGAGTGGCTCCGCCCAGAGCCGCGCCCCTCCCCAGACGAAGGACACGCCATGTCCACAGCCCTCCGCGTCGAACACTTCAGCCAGGGCGACTGGGAGCCGGTCATCGCGTCCTTCCAGGAGCTCGTCGACACGCGACGCGAGCCCGGCGGATCATTGGCGGTCTGGCGCCACGGGTCCCCCGCCCTCGTCGTGCACGGCGGCAGCGCCGATCTCGCGCAAGAGAGTCCCTGGAGCGCGGACACCCTCGTCCAGGTCTTCTCCACGGGGAAGCCGCTGGTCGCGCTCGCCGCCCTTCAGGCCGTCGCCGACGGCCACATCGCTCTCGACGACCCCGTCACCGCTCACTGGCCGGCCTACCGCGACGCACCGGAACATCCCACGACGCTGCGGATGATCCTCAGCCACCGTTCCGGCAAGCACGCGTTCTCACCTGCGGCGGCCGGACTCGACCCCCGCGACCACGCCGCCCTCGTGCACGACCTCGAAACCATGGAACCGCAGTCCGTGCCGGGCCGGGACATCGTCGAACACGCCTCCACCTACGGTCACCTCGTCGACGGACTCCTCGCCGCAGCCGGCGCCCCCTCGGTCCGCGATTACACAGAGGCCCTGTCCCGCACGCTCGGTGCACGCTTCAGGTTCGGCGTCCACCCGCACGAACTCCCCCTCGTCGCCGAACCCGAACCCATGGGCACCGAGTGGACCGACCCGTACCTCGCACACGAACTCGGCCGCGCTGCCCTCCTGCGCCCCGCTGCCCTCCTCGCCACGGAGACCCTGCGCAGCCCGTCGTGGCACATGACTCCCTTCGGTGCGTCCGGTCTCATCACCGATGCCACATCACTCGCCGGCCTCTACGACGACCTCGGCCGGCCCGACGGCCACATCGCACGACTCCTCGGCACGCAACTCCGGTCCGAACTGTTCAACACCGCCGCCGCCGGCACCGACGGCTTCCTGCGCGAGCACACCCGCTGGTCCCTCGGATTCCAGGTCGACGACAACGGCGAGATAGGCATGGGAGGCATCGGGGGCAGCTGTGCCTGGCACTCCCCCACTCACGGCTACTCACTCGCCTACGTCACACGCGGCCTGCACAACCACGACCGCGTCACCTGCCTGGCTGACGCAGTCGAAAGCACGCTCCACACGGTGCCGGGTGACCCTGCCTTCCAGGGGCGCGCAGAGGGCTGAGTCCAGACTCCTCCACGCAGAGAGGGCTCTGATGTTGACGCGATACTCAGCCCCGAACGGGCCGACCGGCACCACTCCTTCGACACGCGCTGGTCGGCCGACGAAGAGATGGCCTCGATGCGCAACGGGTCCGGCGACGAGTTCTCCATCGTCTTCTCAACGGTCGGCGCGCACGTCCGAGGCTTCGCGCACGAGTCGCCCATGAGTCCGTACGCCGACGACGGGCCGTGGCCCGGGGTGCTTGGACGACGTCCCGGACGTCTTCCGCCCCTGCGTGGAAGAGGCCGCTTTCGCCGACGAGGACGGCATGCCCGTCGTGACTGCCTGCACTTGGCGAAAGACGGACGACAGTGCCTGGCAGGCCGGGGCCGCCGCTGCGGCGCCGGAGGAGCCCGCGGTTTCAAAACCGGGTTTTGAAAGCTTGCCCCAAGGAGGTCCAGCGGCAGGGCCGACCCCGCGCCCCCACGCGACCTGGTCGCCGGCGCCGGGACGAGGACGACCTCTCGCCGTGGACAACCGGTCCGCTGATCTGATTCCCCTGCACTGGAGCATGACGGTGGAGGCATCTGCGATGCGGCGAGCATCGCTTCGTCGACGGCTCTCAGCTGCCTCGCCCCGCAGGCTCGCCGGCTGCGTATTTGGTGGCGGAGCTGCACGCACCTCAAGATCTTCAAAACCCGGTTTTGAAAAGTGAGGGGGAGCGACCCATGGCATACGCGCTGACGGCAGTGGTCGCGGACGGGGAACTGCTCCGATCCGCCTGCCATGAGTTCAGGGACGAGATCCAGTGCGTGCCACTCGCCCGGGCGGGACTGGCATTGCTCCCTCTGACCGACGAAGTCGTCGGAGCCGTGGCTCCTGCCGTGGACGGTGGCCTTGGTAGCGCAGGTTCGGACGGCGGCGACGGTGAACGGACGGCCGCGGTCTGGGAGGCAGGCGACCGGGTAACGGGTCCCCTGCACACGCCATAGGGAGTAGCGCTTCCCGCAGAGGGGAGTCCGATCGACCAAGCCCTCAGGGTCCTCCACGCCGATCTCCGGCCCGGGCTGGACGACTGCGACCTGTTCGACGCGGTCGGCCTCAACCAGCACCGCTTCACTGAGGACTGGCTGATGTCCGCGTAAGCACCGCTCTCCAGCTCTTCCGGGCCACGGTTTCAAAACCGGGTTTTGAAAGGACGACCTCTCGCCGTCGTCAACCCGTCTGCTGATCGGCGAGGCCTGCGGCCCGCTGATCTGATTCCCCCCTGCGCTGGAGCATGGCGGCGGCGGTATCTGCCCATGCGGCGAGCATCGCTTCGTCGATGGGTCTCAACTGCTTCTACCCGCAGGCTCGCCGGCTGCGCATGGTGGCGGAGCTGCACGCACCTCAAGATCTTCAAAACCGGGTTTGAAGGGTGAGGGGAGCGACCCATTTGGCGTTGCTCCGTCTGACCGACGAAGTCCGCGAAGCCGTGGCCCGCTGTGGCCCCGCCGTGGATGGCGGCGTTGGCAGCGGAGGTTCGGACAGAGCCCTCGGGGCCGGTGGCCTGCGTACAGGTCTCCGGGCCACCGTTTCAAAACCGGGTTTTGAAAGCACGCCCGTCAGCGGGCCGGGGACTCGGCCCTGGGGCGTGCGTTCACCGTGATCGCTGCGGCGGAAGCGGGGAAGACGCGCACGGCGATGCCGATTACGACGGCGAGGAAGGCCCGTCGGAGAGCTCGGCATCCAGGGCCGCCGCGGAGGTGAGGCCCTCGATGAACGTCCTGAAGTCCACAGCCAGGGTGAGTTCGGTGTTCCCGTCCGCGTCGAACCACGCCACCGACGGCTCACCCTGTCGGCCGCAGGGCCGGTAGTCGAGGGCGACCCAGCGGTGCCCGTCGCCGGAGAGCAGAACGACCGGGGACGGCAGGCCCCACTCCCCCACCAGGTAAGGCGTGTCCAGCAGCGACAAGTGGTTCTCGTCGCGGCCGATGCCCATCATCGAGTCCAACGGCACGTGGCTCTCGCTCCGCGAAGTGCGCACCTCGGTCGGGAAGGCGTCCCAGTCGGACGCCACCACGCCGCCGTTCTGCAACCGCAAGATCTCCAGCAACGCGGACGGCAGGCGCACCCCGAGCAGACGCTCGGCATCCTCGACGGCAACGTCGGTCAACGGCGCCTGAGCGCCGTACAACCCCTCGCCCCAGAACGCTGCCTTGACCTCATCGAACTCGTCACGCGAGCGTCTACGGACGCTCCCCGCCATCAACAGTTCCGCCTGACGCAGGCCGCGGGCGACGGCAAGTGCATCGACACCTACAGGAACTCTGCAGCCGGGATGGACTTTCAAAACCCGGTTTTGAGATCGGGGTGGGCGGGAGGCACCCATCAGCGCGGCTTCACTCGCCCACGCCCGGAGAGGTCGCGGCACAGATCGCGCCCAGCCTCGCACGAGCCGTCGTCCTGCGCCCGTCGGCAGCGACCAACCGTACGAACTTCAAAACCGGGTTTTGAAGCCGGGCGTGAGGACAGCCGCAAGCGGTTACCAGTCGCTGCCGGGCCGGGTCCCGCTGCGCACGAGGGCGGATCTTCAAAACCCGGTTTTGAAACCAGGCCGATCCTCGAAGACAAGCAGCCCGGTGACGGACTCCGGACGGCACGGATGCCCCTTCCGCGTTGCAGACCTGCATCGGGACAACCGTCGCGAGACCTCAACGCTTGGGGCAGGATCGGGCAGATCGACACCGCAGGGAGAGAGACCAATGATCGCCGTAGCCCAGGGAGTGAAGGTCACCTCGCCGTGCGCGGCCTGCGGTGGCGGGCTGGTCCGCGACGTCGGTCAGTTCATCGACCGGGGGCAGCTGCGCTGGGGTGTCGAAGGGCGCTGCCAAGCATCTCGGACGCGTGGTGCGAGACGGGTACCGGCCCCGCTCCCGAAGAGGTCAGGCAGGCACTGCTGACCGAGCACGGGGCGGCTCGGCTGCGTCTGGAGACGAAGGAGCGCAGTCTCGTCCCCGTGCTGCGAGTCCTTCGCGAGATGCGCGACCTGTCGCTGACCGAAGCCCGGCTGACGGCCGCCGACTTGAGTGGAGTCGGTCTGGTCGGCACGTCCGTGGAGATGGCGCACCTGGCGGAAGGGCTTCGCGAACGGTCGGTCGCCACGAACCTTGCTCCGGAGACCGCCTGACCGCCTGACCGCCTGATCGCCGACCAGGACAGGGAGGCGGCATCCGGACGCGGCGCCGGAGCACCGGCACGGGCGGCCTTTCAAAACCGGGTTTTGAAAAGCAGGGGCATGTGGGCTCGGACGGCGTTCATTTGTCGCAGCGTTCGGCCGGCTCGCGCCGAGCCGTCGCCTCAGGCAGATCGTCGCCTTCCAGGTTCCACCGGTCGTGCCCGGTCGTGCGGAGTCCCTCCGGGGCGCGTACCCATGGCCTGCCGTCGCTGTCCACGAACTGGATCGCCCGGATCGGCGCCCCGCCCTGCTCGATGCCGTAGCCGAGCAGAAAGGCGTCGATGGGGGTTCGGTGAGATGATCAGCCGGGTGCAGGGCGGGCTGCTCCAAGGACCCACCCCCAGCGTTCGAACTGCCGACGTGTCGCCTCTACGCTCGACGACGCCACCAGCGCGCTGAAGAACAGGCCGATCGCCGCCGCGATGGCCGACAACGCCGTCGCCCAGGGCACCAGCACATCGCCGAGTCCACGTGACCGCCGCGCCGCCCTCGGCGGTGCGCTGCCCGACGGCTGTCTCCGGCGGGCGTACAGACGGCGTGCCCTGACGGTGAGGGAGGTCCTTCGAGGCGCCACACGACCAGCATCTGCCAGAGGGCTCGGCTCGGCCACCGGGTGTCCGCCGCCCGGCGGCTCGACCGGTGCCGGGGGAGGAGGGGAGGAGGTGGGGGTGTGTCGTGTGCGTGAGAGGAGAGGGAGGTTGTCGCCGTGAAGCCAGCTTTTCAAAACCGGGTTTTGAAAAGCTGAGCAGGCAACGTCCGCTTCTCCGCCCGATGTGCCCTATTTCTCGCGAACAAGTGGTGTTGCGACGCGGTGCGAGATTCCGGCGAACGCCCTTGACGTGCAATGCTGTCCAAGTCCGCAGTACCGGCCCCTTCAGTGGCCGGGAAGCACACGGAACCCAATGGAGCACCATCCATGGCACGCATCACTGCCGTCATCAACCGCAAGGGCGGGGTCGGCAAGTCGACCCTCACCGTCAACATCGCCGCCGTCGCGGCCGAGGTCCTCGGGGAAGCCCCCGCAGGGGAACCCGATTACGTGGTCGCCGTCTCGAGCGACCCGCAGGGCTCGGCGACCTGGTGGTCGGAGCGGGTCGGAGACGACCTTCCCTTCTCCTTCATCCAGACCAAGTCCCGCAAGGACCTCACCTACTTCCCCGAACTGAAGAAGACCCGCAAGGTCAAGCACGCCTTCATCGACACCCCCGGCTGGATGGACCTGCCGGACGACGAGGTGCAGCAGGCTGGCGACCCGTTCGGCGACAGCGCGGCGGCAGACGCCATGCGCGCCGTCCTCTCCAACGCCGACGACCTGATCATCCCCGTCGAGCCCGAGCCGCTCGGCTTCATCCCGACGCAGACCACCATCGAAGAAGTGGTCAAGCCGCTCGGCCTGCCGTACTGGGTCGTCATCAACAACTGGGACCCGCGCGACGGACTGGCGGACCTCGAGGACACCCGCGCCTTCATCGAGGGCAGCGGCTGGAACCTCGCCAACACCGTCATCCGCCACTACAAGGTCCACGCGCGCGCCGCCGTTGAAGGCACCGTCGTCACGCGGTACAAGAAGAACCGCGTGGCCATGGAGGCCCGTGAGGACTTCTACAAGCTCGCCCTGGAGATCGGAGCGGGGGCCAAGCGTCGATGAGCAAGCGCACCAACTTCGCCAGCCTGATCGGAGAGAAGGCCGCAGCGACGGCGGCCGGCGGGGGAGAGCCCGAGAAGAAGGCGCCCCCGACGACGGCGCTCATGCACACCCTCGTCGGCAACCCCGACAACCCGCGTGGTGAAGGCGAGTACAGCACCAACGAGCCCGGCTTCGAAGAGCTGATGAACACCCTCAAGGAGGTCGGCCAGCTCCAGCCCGTGGCCGTCGTCTCCCGCGAGGTGTTCCTCCGGCTCAAGCCCCAGCACGCGAAGGCGGTCGGCACCGCGGACTGGGTCGTCGTCAACGGCAACCGCCGGCACGCGGCCGCCCGCCAGCTCGGCTGGACCCGGCTCGACATCAAGGTGCAGGACCACCTCGGTGACGGCAAGGGCCTCCTCGACGAGGCCGTCATCATCGAGAACATCCACCGCAAGGCCATCGAGCCCTGCAAGGAGGCCGCCTTCCTCCAGGGCCTGGTCGACAAGTACGGCTCCCAGGAGAAGGTCGCGCAGCGCATCGGCAAGTCGCAGATGTACGTCTCCCACCGGCTCTCGCTGCTGCGCCTGGCGCCGGAGCTCCAGCACCGGGTCGACGCGGGTACGTTCAAGCTGAAGGCGGCACGCGAGCTCGCAGCGCGTACGGCCGACCACGCTGAGCAGCGGGTCCAGTTCGCGGAGCACCTGCGTCAGTCGCAGCTCCCGAAGCCGGCGCCTCAGCCTGCTCCGGCGCCTCAGCCTGCCCCGGCTCCGGCTCCGGTCGTGGAACGGCCCCCGGCTGCGGCACCGGTTCCTGTTGCGGAACCCGAGCCCCTGCCGGCGGTCGAGGATCCGGTGGCCGAGGCCGTACCGGTGCCGGCCCCTTCGCCCGCACCCGCTCCGCAGACGGTCCCTGTCGTCAAGCCCCGGTCGTCCGAGAACGCGGAGGACACCACGCCTGCGCATGCGGCGTCGGCCGTGGTCGAGTTCACGGACGGGGCGCCGGGCGGGGGAGTGGCGCCCGATGTCCTCCCTCTGCTGAGTGCCGTGCTTGCTGCGGTGCACACTCCGGAGGATCTGGTCCAAGGGCTGCGCCGGCTGACGGACGACGCGTACCGCCAGCGGGTGGCCGAACTGCTGCTGGAGCAGCTGTAGCCCTCACCGGTTTCAAAACCCGGTTTTGAAACCGGGCGGCCCGCGGCCCCTTCACGAAGGGGTCGCGGGCCGCTTTCTCGTCTGGCTGAGCGCCGTAGTTGGTCCGACCGGCCGGCCGGCGTGCGCAGCCACAGGTGAGCGTTCCGACCGTCGGCGCGGCGAGCCTGCTCAAGCGCTGTCGATGCGGTCGAGCAGCGCCTGGGCCTCGGCGGTGCGGCGGTGGTCCGGGCCGAAGGCGGCCAGGCAGGCGTCTTGGGCGGCTGTGACCAGCAGGCGGGCTTCGGCGCCACGGCCCAGGCCGAGGAGGGCGGTGGCCACGGCCAGCTCGACGGCGCCGGTTTCCGGGCGACGCTGCTCCTGGGGCAGACGACGGCGCAGCTCGTCGGCGCGCTCCGCCTCGGCGAGAGCCTCCTCGTGGCGGTCCTGGCCGTTGAGGCTGCGGGCCAGACCGAGACGCAGGACCAAAGTGAAGCGGTCCAGTACGCGGTGAGCGGCAAGTGCCTCGCGCGCCAGCGCCTCCGCCTCCGGGTGGCGGCCCAGCGCGGTTAGGGCGTAAATCTGCCCATTGCGAGCGGCCGTTGCTATGAGCGGCATGTCCGGCCCTGTGCCGCGGGCTGCGACCCGGGCGACGGCCGCGCACTCTGCCTCGCATTCGGCGTGCCGGGCGAGTGAGCTCAGCGCCTGGGCGCGGTCCGAGCGCAGTTTCAGGGTCTGCGGGTGTTCGGCGCCGAAGATCCTTCCGAAGACCGGCAGCAGTGCATCGTATGTGGTGACGGCATCGGCATGGCGGCCTTGAGCGCCCGCAGCGAGCGCGGCGATACCCAGGGCCAACGGCGCGTACGTGTCGTCGCGCGGCCGGGACCGGGCCGCAGCCACGGAGCGTGCCTCGGCCTCGGCCTCGGCATAGCGCCCCGCCTGGTACAGGGCCATGGCCTGGGCCAAAGGGGTACTCGCCGTCTGACCGGCTTCGCCTCGGCCACGCCATCGAAAGAGTTTCATACCCAGAGCATACGAATGCTGCGAACACCCATTCGGCAAGGGCTGGTGTGCGGTTCGAGCCACGGGGGCCAACTCGGACGCTCACCCGGGCCAATCCGGGGTACTGCGGAAGGCTGGAAGCGCCGTACGGCCCTGTACGGCTCTGTGCGGGCCTTTGGGGTGACGCAAGGTCAAATCCCCCCAGGGGACTTGCGATCGGGGCTCTGTGGCCCCATTCTGCGAGTCGCTTTTCTGGTGATTTGGTCGAAAATTTCGATTGGTGACATCGGTGTCCTGTCTCACCGAACCTTGACCGATCTCATCGAACTTTGGCCGACTCCTTCGCGGATCCCGGATCAGCGGACTACCAGAGGGGCACAAGGGGCAGTGGTCGGGGGCGCGGGCGGTGGCCGATTCGCGCTCTATCCGGTGCGCGCTGCCAGATGATGGGCTGGTCGTTGTGTCAGGGATCATCGCGGCCGCCATCGCCGTCATCGGAACACTGCTGGGTGCTGTCGTCGCACACCGTTACCAAGAGAAGATTGCATCCCGGTCCGCAGCCCGTGTTGACCGCGAGCGAAGCCACCAGCGTCTCCTCGATGCCTGTGCCGACTTCATTGCTTTGGCGGAGGACTATCGGCAGGCACAGTACGGCCGGTGGACAAGCCTGCATGCAGCACCCGACTCCGAGGCGATGCTCGCAACCCGGGCCGAGTCGTACCGGCTCTACGCCGAGGTCCGAAGCAGCGTTCACCGGCTCCGCCTCGTCGCGCTTGGCCCGCAGGCGCAGCAGCTTGCCGAGCAGGCCGCTGAGATACAGGTGAAGACACGAGAGATCTTCTTCGCTGCCGATAAGCCCGACATGCTCGCCCGAGGTGAGGCTGCGGAGCATGCCTGCGAAGCCTTCGCGGTCCACGCCAAAGAGGTGCTTGCCGCAGAAGAGTGATGAACCTGCTCGGTGGTCAATCTTCGCTGAGAACGGCCAAAGTTCGTTGAGACAGGACAATCGGATGCCCCCTGCGTGCACCCGCGAGATGGGGACTACCGCTTGTGAGGAGGGCGTCGCGGACAGTACCGTACGGTCTGGGTCGGCTCACCGCGGCGGGGGAGGCAGCGATGTCCGTCACCAGGCAGGCTCTGGACGAACTCCACACCTGGGAGCTTCCCGACGCGTATCTCGAGCGCGCGCCGGCGATCTCGTACGACGGGCAGGTCCATCAACGCTGCTCGGTGTGCGGGCGCGAGACCCGTACCCATCCCGGATTTTCCGACGCCGACACCCTCCACACGCGGTGTTCCCAGTGCGGCCCCGCACGCCATGAGCTGATCGTCCATCAGGCGAGGTGTGCGTTTTCGTGCGCCGACTGCGGGACCGAGTTCCAGATGTCCACCTCGGGTTTCGACCCGCTCGACTGCCCCCACTGTGGCGGCCGCCGACTCGAGCTCCACGCCGCCGAGATAGTCCCTCCCTTCCCCACCGAGTGCCGCCAGGGTCGCGGCTGGGACGAAGCGCTGGCACCCCCGGAGATGCAGGAGGAGATACGGCAGCGGCCGCCGCACATCTGGGGAGTGTCGGCCAGGACGGACATCGGGGAGCTGGAGCGGGAGATGCAGGTGCCCGCCCTGAGGCCCGACTTCTACGAGGAGCTGCAACTCCTGGCCCGCTTCGTCTGGCGGCTGTGGACCTACGGGGGTTACGAGGTCGACACGGACATCGCGCTCCTGATCGACTACGAAGCCCATCTGCATCATCAGGTGTTCCGGCTGCTGCGCACCCCGCACGAGGGCATGGAAGCCGTGGAACTCTCCCACAGTGCGCTGCTCGCCCTGCCGGTGCGGGGCCGGCGGTCACGCCTCGAACGCGCCTACCTCGAGCACAACTTCGCCCTGTACGTGTTCAGCCTGCTGCGTGAGTACGGGGACGGCTTGCTGGCCCTCATGTACAGGCCTGGCCTCCGGGCCGTCGCGATCAGCCTCGCGGAGGAAGCCCTGGAGTTCTTCACCGTCGGACCGGGCGGTGAGCTCGACGAGGCCCCCGAACAGGCAGCGCTCATCCAATGCGTGCTCGGAGACCTCCTCGGACTCCCCGTGGGTGCTGTCGAAGACCTTCCGCCGGCCGCGCGGCCGTACGCGGCCACTGCCATGGAAGCCGTGGGGGAGCGGGACAGCCGGGTCCTGGAAGGGCTCTCGGGGCACGACGTCGGGCGCGCCGTCCACTACCTGTCCCGGGCACTGGACAGCGGCCGGCTTCCGGAGACGATGCAGTTCTCGGCCCGCAATTCCCGGGCGGCCGCCATCCTCGGAGGCAAAGAGACGACGGACGGCCTCCGTCGCCTGGCGATCGAGGACCTCGAACTCAACGCCGAGGTCATCGGCTCCGGCGAAGGCTGGCCGGCCGCCTGGATCGTCTGGGGAAACCTGGCGCAGCTCTACCTGGCAGACGAACGCTTCGACGAGGCCCTCCCTTACCTGGAGCAGGCGTGTGCGAGCGGTGGCGTCGAACGCCGTCGGGCCTCCGATCTGCGGGCCGTGCACGCCTGTACCGAGGAGTTCGTGTCGTACTTCGACACGCTCGCCCTCGCGTACGCCCGTCTCGGCCGCCCTCTCGACGCGCTGTGTGCCGTGGAATGGGCGCGCGCCGCGACGATCCGCTTCCACACGATGAGGGAAGAGGAGAGGTCGGAGGCCGAGGGCGAGGCGCTGGAGCAGCGTGTACGGGATGCCGTGCTCGTGCTGGGGAGCATGTTCGGTGTGGTGGCGGACGAGCAACCCGACGTCCCTGACGTCCCTTCCTTCACCGAGGACCTTGGCGCCCTGCGCGCACGTGTGGAGGCGGCACACCGGCAGTGGCGCAACGGGCCGCCGGGAACCGGATTCGTGAGCTTCTCCCTGTGGCGCGACCAGGTGCTGGCCGTAGTCGTGGGGGAGAGGGTGCAGACGCGCATCTGGAAGGCAGATCTCGTGGATCTCGCCGCGGCAATTGCCCTCACCCCGACGGGACAGAGCGCCTGGCGGGAGAAGCGACTGCGGAAGCTCTTCACGAGGGCGTACCGGGCCCTGTGGCTCCCGCTGGCCGACATCCTGCAGGAACAGGCGTTCAACCGCCTGGTCATCAGCGCGCCGGGGAACATGAGCCCCATCTCCTTCGAAGCGGTCACCGCGCTGGCCGAGGCCGATGGCGTCTCGCGGCCGACGGACATCACCTACCTGCCGTCCTTCAGCGTCGCGCAGGACCTGCGGGGCGAAGGAGGCCCGGCGCCCTCCCGGTCCACGAAGGTCCTCATGGTCACGTACCAGGGAGCGGACCTGGAGTCCGCGGTCGAGGAAGCCGAGATGCTGAAGCGGACCTGGGACAGCAGCCTCACCGTCCTCAACACCAGTTTCGCGGCCAAGAGAGAAGTACTCGGGCAGCTGGCCGGCCGCTGGGACCTGATCCACTTCGCGGGGCACGGGTCGTTCGACGCGCAGGACCCGTGGAACTCCGCGCTGCACCTTTCCGAGAACCCCGAGGTGGACAGCCGCCGAGTCACGGCGACCGACCTGCTGGGGGTGCGGCTGCCATGCGCACCGGTGGTCGTACTCTCCGCCTGCTCGTCCGCGCTGACCGGAGGCGGAGCGGTCAACGACGCGTCGGGGCTGACCGGCGCGTTCCTGCGCGCGGGTGCCAGGGGCGTCGTGGCCTCTCGCTGGCCCGTCTACGACTCGACCGCGCTGGCCTTCATGCAGTCGTTCCACGCGGCTCTGCGCGGGGGAGAGGCGGCGCAGACCGCGGTACGTGAAGCACAGAACGCCCTGCGACGGGAGCACGGCGTGGAGGACTGGGCCGCCTTCAGCTACGTGGGCGTCCCCTCGGAATGACAGGGAAGGGAAGTCTGTTGGACGACCACAGCACAGTCGAGTTGGTCATCTACACCTCCGACGACGCCGAGGTCACCTCGGTCGTCGAGCAGCTGAAGGGCCTCGAGCCGCGTCGGCTCGGACGGGCGCGAGTCGTCGACCCGATGAGCGTCGTGGTCGTGGCGGGCGGGGTGCTCACCCTGGTGAACAGCCTCCTGGACCTGAAGGCCCACCTGGCCCGCCGACGTGCGGACAACGGCCCGGCGGCTGCCGCCGGACCCAGGCTCGTCGTCATCGTCCGCAACGAGAACGGCGAGCAGCTGCCGCTGGCGGACGCCGACAGGGCGCTCCTCCGGCGGTTGGTGGAGGAGGAGGGCGAGGCTGGCGCCCCGGACTCCTGACGGGAGGCGGGCGGAGGGCCCTCAGGACCTTTTCGCGGCTCAGCCGACCTGAAGGTGGCACCGGGTGCGGCGTAGTCGACGGGACCGTCGAAGCGGGTCGAGGCACGGGCGACTGCCTGCTGCGGGGTGAGGAAGCGCCCGACGTGCGTGACGACCAACCGGCCCGGCTGCGCCGCACGTGCGGTGTCACCGGTGTCCTCCGGCGTATGGTGGACCCCTCCCCCCCCCCCCGCACTCGGCGCCTGCGCGCTCTCGGCCTCGCACAGCAGCACGTCGCACCCCTCCGCCAGACTCGCCAGGGCGGTGCTGGGATTCCATGCGCCACCGCCCGGCTGGTCAGCGTAAGCGCGCCGACCTGTACCCGATGCCCGTCGTGCAGTTCCTCGATGGCATCGACGACGCCAACGGCTCTATTTCGCAGGCGTCCTGCCCACTGTCCGCTCTACTGTGTCGCCTGCCGTCCGCGTCGGGACGGGCCTGACAGGAGGGCGGCGGAGTGCCGGACGTTTACGGGATCATGTTGGATGCCGAGCTGAGCAGGGCGTTCGACGTGTGGTCCGCCTACCTGAACGCCCGCACGGGCGAGGACCCTCAGGTCCGCGCACGGCTGCGGTCCACGTTGCAGGCGGCCGGCGCGGCAGTGGTCGAGGGCGATCCCGCACATGCACGCGCCTTGGTGACGGAGATGTACCACGACGCACGAGAGTCCGGCCTCCCCTGGGCTCCCACTGCGTCTGGCCCGAGCGCGGCAGACCGGCAGACGCGCGACTACGCGAAGGACGGACTGCGGCAGGTCCTTCCTGTACCCATGCGCGAAGAACTCGACAGCATTGCGATCTACCTCAGCGTCACGGAACGCCGCCTCCAGGCCGCCCCTGACCTCGACGACGTCACACGCAAGGACATCCTGTACATCACGGCCCGCGCCGGTATGGCCCTCGACCTCGCGCACGCGACAGCAGCGCGACGCGAACTCGAACGCCTCAAGGTGATCGCACGACGCTGGGCCGTGGAGCCTTGAGCACCGAAAGTACGGCCGGGAAGACGTCGTCGCAGCCCTGCCACCGTCGGGGACCGAGTGATTGCAGTACTACGCGGAGGCCGGGAGGAGCCGGACCAGGCCCACGGACGTGTGCTCGCTCACCGAGGTGTGGACCGCGCACACGGTCCAGCGGCCGGGCGGAATCGGGACGGGGGCCTGTTCCGGCATCCCGCCGCAGGGGTACTCGACGTTCAGTTCGGCTCCGTCGGTAACGGAGTCCATCAGCACTGCCGGCCCGTCCGTCTCCCAGACACCGCACTCCTCCCACTCGACAGCAGGGTCGGCGAGAACAGCCTTGGCCGCGGCGATCAGATCGGCTTCGGAATCGGCTGCAAGCCACCGGACGAAGGCCTGATGTTCCGGCAGGTAGCAGGTGTTCGCGGGTTCGTCGGCCAGGACGAGCGCCCGGCCGCCATGTCTGCCCGCGCCGAGCACTCCGGCCAGGCCCTCGACCGCGCAGGCGCGGTCGTAATCGTCCGCGGTATCCCCGTCGCTGATGACCATCCCCGACCTCGTGCAGCCGCCCCATCCGTCCAGAGCGGACAAAGGGACGGCTATCAGCGGGCCGCCCAGCGACTCGACCCACGCGGGGGCGGTTTCGGCTGGGCCGGAAGAGGTGATCGAGGAGGGCTCCATGGGGCCAGTGTCCCCCCGGCCACCGACAACGGTCGACGGGCGGTCGAACGTCTTCGCCGCCCCCGTGAAGGCAGGCACGGCTGGGGTTCGTTCTCCCGCGCGACGACCGTCCGGTGCCGCCCGTATTGTGTGACGCGCATATGACAAACACCGCTCCGGGGGGAACGAGATGCTCAACCCCGCGCGTTCGCGCGCACGGTCCAGATCTGCGAAAAGGCTGCTGGTCCCCGCTCTGCTGACGGCGCTGCTGGCGCCCGTCATCCCGGCCGGGAACGCGTTCGCCGCGACGCCGCCGACCACCACGCCCACGAGCGCCGCACCCGCACAGGTGAGCAGGACAGGATCCGCGCCGTCGGCCGAACCGGGGCAGCACCAGGCGAGCCCTGGCCGCGCGGACACCGCCGCCGAGCCGGGACCGGTCCCGGCCGGGTCGGGCGGCGAGGCTTGCAAGCCGCTCGCGCTCGCGCCGCTCGGCGACCCGGGAGACGCGGTCGGCAGCGCCACGATCGAGCCCGAGGGCACCGCATGCTTCACGGTCACCGTGACGAAGCCGGGCCTGCACCGTCTCCTCGTCTCCGACCAGTACACCTACCCTTCGCTCAGCTCCGGTGAGAGCCGGGTCGAATGCGAGGACCAGAACTACCGTGACTCCTGGTGCGAGCTTGCGACCGGGACGTACACGCTCTCGGTCCACAACAGCCACTGGGAGCCGGTCGAGAACCGGGTCTCCCTCGTCCCGCTGACGGCCGCCCCCGCTTGTCCGGCCGTCGCCGGCACCGGCTACGACTCCGCCCCGACCACGGCGCGCGCCGCGGACCGCGTGGGCATCGTCTGCCACGCGTTCACCGCTGCCCCGGGCGAGCGGATCACCGCCGACTTCCGGCTGACCGCGTACGGAGACTCCTCACACTGGATCACCGACGACACCGGCAGGCGCATCTGTCCCTCCCGGAACGAGGACGGCAGCGAAGGCTGCGTCCTGCCCGCGGGCGTGGGCGGATACCGCGTCCTGGCCGAGGTCCGGCATCACGAAGGCGGCTTCCCCGCTGCGTACGGCCTGAAGGTCCGGCGCCTGTCGAACCCGGCCGGCTGCGTGGCCGTTGCCATGACCGCGTACGGCTCCGCGCCCGCCCAGGCCGCCCCGCAGACCGGGTGCAGGACGTTCACCCCGGCCGCGACCGGCCGCTACGACGTCCGGGGCATCAGCGCCCAGGGCGAGAGCTCCGGCACCGGGGTGTACGCAGCGGACGGCTCCACCGTCTGCGCGGAGGGGCAGAACTGCGCGCTCGCCGCCGGCACCCCGTACACCCTGCTCACCGATCTCGCCGTACGGATCCTGGACCGCACCTCCACGGCGGGATGCGAGAACGGCGTCACGCTCGCCCGCGACCACAAGGGCACGCTCACCGCCCCCGGTGAAGTCGACTGCCTGAACCTGCCGGTACCGCAAGGCGCCCACATCGCCGTCCTGTCCGACCTCACCGCCGGCATCACCGTCGTCGACGCCAAGGGCACCGCCTTCTGCGGCGACGGGATGAGGGACGGCACCTGCGTCCTCGGCGGCACCGCCCCGTACCGCGCCCTCGTCTCCAAGGACGACCCGCACGAGGAGAGCGACGACTACCGACTCGTCGTCCACCGCACGGACGTGCCGAGCGCCTGCCGCACCTTCCTGCCCGGCGACTTCTCGGGGAAGCCGGTCCGGATGAGCGTGAAGAACGGCGCGGGCGCGTTCGCCGACTGCCTGTCCGTCCCGGCGAACGACCACTCCGAGCGGGAACTCGTCCAGATCCAGCGGGTATCGGGCGACTCGAGCGCGGAAGTCAGCGTCCTCGATGCGAACGGCAAGCAGGTCTGCTCGATCACCTCGTACTACGGCACCTTCAACACCTGTGCCCTGACGCCCAAGGCCGCACACACCGTCCTCGTCCAGGGCCGTAAGGTACCCGCCGAGTTCGCCCTGACCCGCCTGGACGTCACCGCCACCGCGCGCGGCTGCGTCCCGACCGCGGCCACGGCCGTCGGCGGCCCGTCCACCGGCGGCGTACCGGCTGCACCCGGTACGTTCCTGTGCCACCAGATCACCACGGCCGGCGCGGGGGACACCCTGCACCTGAACGTCCGTGACGCGCAGGGCTCCGCCCGCCTCCTCGCGTACGACGCGAACGGCGACGTCGTCTGCGACTACTTCAGCGCGGGCTGCGCCGCCACCGGCTCCACCCGCTACCAGGCCCTCGTCCAGGTTCCCGAGGGCAAGACCGCAGCGCCCGCCTACCGGCTGGACGCGCTGCGCATCGGCACGGCGGCCGGGCCCGCGCCCGAGTGCGTCAAGGTCCCGAACGTCAGCTACGGCTTCGGCCCGCTGACCGGCACCCTGAACGAGAAGAAGACGGCGATCTGCGCCGCGCTCCCGACGGCGACGGGCGACCGCTTCGGCCTGAAGTTCACGCCCGCGGGCACCTTCGAGCAGTCCCCGACACCCTGGCTGTACGACCGGTCCGGTCTGAAGAACGGCTGCCACGGGTCGTGGTCCAGCGAGGGGCAGAACTACGAGTGCTACCTGGAGGGCGGCTTCCCGAAGGCCTCCCGGCCGAGCACGCTCGTCATCGGGCTGCCGGAGAAGCCTGCACAGGCTTCCACTGCTGTACGGGTCGACGTGGCGTGCGCCCAGCACCTGTGCGGCCCCGACGAGCGGAACGTCGGTACGGTGGGCCCGTCCACGGTCGGACGGGGCAAGGTCACCATGACCGTCACCGGCAGCGCACTGCGCGAAGACCATGCGGTCGAGTTGTCCGACGGCAGCTTCCGCGCCCGCTCGACGACCGTTTCCGTTGCTCCCGACCGGCGCAGCATGACGGTCGCCCTGGACCTCACGAAGGCCCCGCTCGGCCCGCTGTCCGTGAGCGTGTATGCGCACGGGATGTCGTACCTGAAGGGCTCGGTCACCGTCGTCGCCCCGATCCGCTCCACCGCCGCGCCCACCATCAACGGCACCGCGGTAGTCGGTGGCAAGGTGACGGCGACGACCGGCTCCTGGTCGCCGGCGGCCGACTCCCACACCTACCAGTGGCAGGCGAACGGGGCCGCGATCGCGGGCGCCACGGCTTCGTCGTACGCCCTGCCGTCGGCGCTCCTGGGCAAGCAGCTCACCGTGGTGGTGACCGCCCGCAAGGCGGGGCACCCGGCAGTGACGGCCGGCAGCGCCGCCGTGCTCGTCAAGGGACTCGCACCCAAGGCGACGAAGCCCGCATCCGTCTCCGGGGCGGTGCGCGTGGGCGGAAAGGTCACTGCGGTCGTCGGCACGTGGGCGCCCGCACCGACCTCGTACACCTACCAGTGGCGGATCAACGGAGCAGCGATCGCGGGCGCCACCGCGTCCAGTTACGTCCTGCCCGCCTCGGCCCTGGGCAAGAAGCTCACCGTGACCATGACTGCTCACCGCACCGGCCACCTGAGCGGGACGTCCACGTCGGGCTGGTACACCGTCGCCAAGGGCCTCGCGCCGAAGGGGACGAAAGCCCCGTCCATCACGGGAACGGCCAAGGTCGGGCGCGTGCTGACGGCGAACCGGGGCACGTGGACGCCGGCGCCGACCTCGTACGCGTACCAGTGGTACGCGAACGGGCGGGCGATCGCCGGGGCGACCCGGGCGACGCTCAAACTGACCACGGCGCAGCGCGGGAAGCGGATCACCGTGAAGGTGACGGCCCACCGGACCGGCCACACGGCAGGCACCGCCTCGAGCCGTGCAACCGGGACGGTCGCCCGCTGATCCCTCCTGCCCAACACAACAGCCCCCGGGCCGGCGGCCACACCGCCGCCCCGGGGGTTCCTCGTACGGTCCGCCGGCGTCCCCCCGTACCGGCTGCGACACGCTGATCGCCTGACCCGCCAGTCGTGGCCGTACCGGCGCCGGCTCTGCTTGACTGCCGGTGTGGACGCGCAGCGCCGGCCCACCGTCTGGGACACCGACGAGATCGCCGGGGACTTCGTCACGTGGGACGACACCGTCGGCTGGCTCTTGGGATACCCGGCCGTGTTCGAACAGCTGCGCCTGGCCGAGGCCGACGTGAACGTCCTGCTGGACCTGGGCTGCGGCCCCGGGAAGGTCGCGCGCCGTGCCGCCGAGGACCACGGCGTCCAGGTGCACGCGGTGGACCTCTCCGATGCGATGCTCGCCATCGCCACCGCACGGTACGGCCATCCCCGGGTGACCTGCCACCGGGCCGACGGCACGGACCTGTCGTTCCTCGGCGACCGTTCGGTGGACGCGGCGATGTGCTGTTTCGTCTTCGTCTGCGTGCCGCACTGGGACCAGGCGACGGCCATGGCGGCCGAGGTGCACCGGGTACTGAAGCCGGGAGGCAGGTTCGCCGTCCTCAACGCCCACCCCGGCCACACCGGAGTGACGTTCGACAGCTTCCGCATCGGCCGCCCCGGCACCGCCTACCAGACGGGCGACCCGATGCCCGTACGCCTGCGCCAGACAAACGGCGAGTGGGTGGACATCATCGACACGTACTGGTCCGCCGAGAACTACCACGCGATGCTGCGCGAAGCCGGCTTCGCCCGAACGTGGGAGGCCGACCCCCTGCCGGCCGACCCCCAGCGCTCTCCCGCGCCGGGGCCGACGCCGGGGGAGCGCTGGGCCACGGAACGAACCACTGCTCCGTTCCTCCTGATCGCGGGGGAGAAGTGAACCGGGAGCATCAGCAGCGGGCGGTTCGTGGGTGTCCGGTCCAGCCGGTGGCGGTCACCACCTCGCGTGCGATGTCCGCGACCGGCCGTTGGTCCGTCACCACCCGCACGGTCCCTGCGCAGGCCCGCTGGTCCAGGAGCCGTGCCGAGCGCATGCTGCCTGCCAGCTCCCGTTCCAGCTCCGAGCCGATCTCCCGCCCGGCCAGCCGCTCGCGGGCAGTGGTGTCGGAGGCGGTGAGCAGGACCCGGGTGATCCGGACCCCCGCCCCCATGGCACGCTCGAACATGCCCGTCGCCTCGGGCAGCACACTGGCCGTGTTCGTGTAGATCAGCCGGTGGTGGCCGAGCCGGGTGAAGTTCTCCCACACGGCCGTCAGATTCCTCTCGGTGATCCCCGAACGGTGGGGGTCCCCTTCGGGCGCCGGATGGACCTGACCCATGAAGTCGCCCTCGATGACCGCATGGGAGACGGCCGAGGCGCGCAGCGACGCCGAGACCTCCCACCCCACGGTCGTCTTGCCGACACCGGCCCGCCCCCCGATGAGCAGTACGTGCGCGCGATCCATGCATGCAGCCTGTCAGGTGACAGCCGGTTCAGACGATCCACCTGAGGCCATCAGCGAGCTCGACAAGGCCTTCGAAGCCGCGGATGTCGGCTACACCACCGAGATCTACCCCGGCACCGTCCACGGCTTCACCATGTCCGACACCGACGCCTTCAACCCCTCCGCACTGCAACACCACTGGGACCGCCTGCTCCCCCTCCTCGACCGCACCCTGACCAACAACTGACGCTCCGGCCCGCAAGACCAACCCGAAGTGCGCCGCCCCTCAGCCCGTAGCTCGCGCCCGGCCGCCAAAGCAGCGGCCGGGCGCGGCTGGCCGCGGCGAGCGGCTCGATGAGACGGATCTGTGCGAAGACGTACGCCCCGCGCTGGCGGCCGTACGTGTGGCAGGCGTGCGTGGTGATCGTTTGGTTGGGACGGTAGTACCTTAACGGCATCCTTATCAACTGGCGATGAGCAATTTTCAACGCCTGTTGACGCGGGGATGGTTCCCGCATACGGTCCTGGTGCCAGGCGGATCTATCGCGGTCGGCCTGTCGAAGGTCATCAACTCTTCATGCCCATCAGGCATTTCGGTCACTGTCGGAACGCCGGCTATGGCACGGGCAGCTGCCGTAGACCCAGCTGTGCCGTGGCCGCGGGGCCATCGCCGTGTCCGGTATGCGGCTGTCGCTATCCGTGTGGCATGCGCTGTCGATGCGCTTGTGGCGGGGCTCAGGTCCCTGTCGTGTTGTCCCACTTCATCCATCGGAAGGACTGCTGGTGCTTTCTCGCGCCCGCCGATTCGTCGTTGCCGCTGTGGCATTCACCTCGCTCGGTGCTTTCGGCGCTTATGCGTCGGCTGCTGATACTCCTCCTGTTCCGGAGGGGGAGATGCCGTACGCCGTCGAGGACGGTGCGTACCCCAATGCCGACAAGATCCTGGCGGAAAAGGGCATCAAGCTCGTCCGTGGTGACGGGAACATCACTCTGGCCGACTGTGACGACACCAAGAAGCAGATCCGGGTGATTGCGGTCGCGGACCCGACGGTGAACCGGCAGCGGTTCTACTGCTTCACCGCTCACGCCGACACCGGTCACCTGGCACTGCAGCTCGACCGTGTCTACGCGATCGATGCTGCGGATCACCCGATTCAGGCGGAGCTGACGGCCAACGGGGTGACGGAGACGGTGAAGATCGCCAAGGACGGCTACGCCAGTGTCGGCGAGGGTGTTGCCGGCGGGGCCCGCAGTGTGCTGGTCGAGATCCGGGTCACGGGCTGATTCCTGCCCCGACGCTGCTGTGACAACGACACATTTCGCGCCTCCCCTTGAAGGATCATCATGTCTGACATACGTCCGCTTTCCGTGCGGATGAACGCCGGTCTTGCCGCCGCGACTGCCGTATCCGTGGCCACCGTCGTCCTGCTCGCGGGCAGCTCCCACGCGGTGGGGGGTTCTCCGGCCGCGGACAACTCGCATGCCTATGCCGTCAAGCTCACCATCGGGGAGCTGGAATCCAGCAAGGCCTGCTCAGGGTCCCTGGTCGACGCTTCCTGGGTCCTGACCGCGGCGTCCTGTTTCGCGGCCACGCCCGGCGCGGCGGTTGCGGCGGGGAAGCCGGCCGTGAAGACGACCGTCATCCTGAGTGACAAGAAGTCCGTCGAGGTTGCCGAGATCGTTCCGCGTACGGACCGCGACGTGGTGCTGGCCCGTCTGGCTGCGCCGGTGGCCGGTATCGCCGGAGTCAAGCGTGCCGGTGCCGTGCCTGTAGTGGGTGCGGATCTGACGGCGGCCGGTTTCGGGCGGACGAAGACCGAGTGGGCGCCGGGCACGCTCCACACCGGCACCTTTACCGCCACTGCTTCTGACGCCACCACGGTGAGCGTCACGGGCAAGGGTACGGACGTCATCTGCAAGGGCGACACCGGTGGTCCGCTGCTGAACGCGGCCGGTGAACTGGTTGCTGTCAACAGCCGGTCCTGGCAGGGCGGTTGTCTCGGCAACGACCCGGCCGAGACCCGGACGGGTGCGATTGCCGCCCGTGTGGACGATCTGCGTGAGTGGATCGACGGGGTGCGGGCCCAGATGCCGGGCTGGATGACGCAGGCCATGGTGCAGTCGGGCAGCAGCCTCTACCAGGGCACCCGCCTGGCCGACGGTTCCTGGACCGGGTTCAGCGACGTGCAGACCAAGGCGGACAGCCTGGGCGGCATCCGCAACTCCGCGGCCGTCGGCATGAACGGCGACACCCACCTCCTGGCGGTGAGCAACGATGGCGGGCTGTTCCACACGATCCGCAAGCAGGACGGCACCTGGGGCAAGTTCGGTGACGTCTTCGGCGTGGCCGGCACGCTGGGCAACCTGACCAGCGTCACCGCGATGAACATCGGCTGGGACCTGCACGTCGTCGCCGTCGCCGACGGCAAGGCCCTGCACACCGTCCGCAACGCCACCGGCCACTGGACGCCCTTCAAGGACGTCACCTCCGGCAAGGTCGCCAACGTGAGTGCCGCCGCCACCGCGGTCGTCCGCGGCGAACTGCACGTCACCACCGTCAGCGGCGGCAAGGCGTATCACTCGATCCGGCAGGGCAGCGGCAACTGGCTCGCCTGGGGCGACGTCGCCGGAGCTGCCGGTGCCACCGGTCCGATCACCTCGATCAGCACGATCGGCGCCGGCGACGAAACGCACATCGTCATCGCCACCGACAACGGCACCCGCCAGTACCACGCGGTGCGCAACTTCAACGGCACCTGGACCCCGCTGACCGAGTTGAAGGACATCCTCGGGACGGTGACGGCCAAGTCCGTGGCCACCGCGAACGTCGCCGGCGAGGTCCAGGTGGCTGTCACCACCGCGGACGGCAAGCTCCTGCACACCACCCGGCACGCCGACCGGACCTGGTCCACGACCGCCACAGTCCCGGTCCAGGGCCTGCCGGCCGCCCCCGGCCACCTCGCGATCACCAGCACCTGGAACGGCTGACCCGGAAACGGCCCACCGCCACGGTGCCCGACAGGGCACCGTGGCACCCCGGCCAGGACACCCCACAAGCCCACCCACGAGACCACTTCACGATGGGTTGAGATGACTTCCAAACGAAGATTGCTGAGTTCTAGGCCGCCAGGCCTGGTCCATGGCGCGGTACGGGTGCTTGTGAGCACTGCGTTGCCTCTTGCGCTGGTGTCCGGGTTGCTGGCGATGCCGGCGTATGCCACGGACACCCCGCCGGTTGCGGATCCGGCTCCGACGGCTGGTTACGTCATTCCGCCCACCGACCGCGGCCGCGTGGTGCAGCTGTGGAAGGACGGCGGACCGGGCATCAAGGCCGCCGCAGAGGTGGCCCTGACCGGCAGTGATGCCGAGGTCACGAAGTTCCTCGAGCAGGCAGCCCAGATCGCGGTCGAGGACGACCGCGTCGCCTCCTCCCAGATGGGCAGCGTCGGCGGCCCCAACCTTCAGGAAGCCGCGTACAAGGCGTTCACGGGTACGCCCGCGGATGCGAAGGCGTTCCTGGCCGAGGGCTGGAAGGCGCCTTTCGACGAGGATCAGCGGCTGAAGGTCGCTCAGATCATCGACACGGCCGGTCCGATGGAGCAGGCGAAGGGCCGGGCGGCCCTTCAGGGTTCTCAGTACCAGATCGAGGCCTTCCTCCGGGAGGGCCGTCACACGTGGCGCGAGGAAGACCAGCGTGTGCAGGTCGCCCAGATCCTGAGTGTCGGCGGAGAGAACGTCCGCACGGCCGGACGCATCGCCCTCCGTGGCTCGGCCGAGGAGATCCGCGACTTCCTGGAGGTCGAGCAGCACACGGCCAGGGCCGCGGACGAAGAGCACGCCACGGTCGCCCAGCTCGCCCAGCAGGTCCGTGAAGCGGGCCGGCAGGCGAAGGAAGAGTTCACCGCTGCCAAGGCCGAATCGGACCGCGCGGTCAAGGCGGCGGAGCAGGCCAAGCTGGCGGCGCTGACGGCTGCGCAGGAGACCAGGGATGCCAAGGCCGATGCGGTGAAGGCCGCTGCGGCCGCATCGCGGGCCGCCGAGTTCGCCCGCCAGGCCGCTGCCGCTTCCCAGCAGGCCATTTCCGCGGCGCGTGCTGCCACCAACGCCGCCCGCGTCGCGTCCAACGCGGCAGCCCAGGCAGCCAGTGCCGCGGCCTCGGCTGCGAAGGCCGCCACTCGTGCCAACAACGCGGCGGCGGACGCGGCGACCAACGCGTTCGGGGCGAAGAAGGCCCGCGAGGCAGCCCAGGACGCACGCGACATCGTCAAGGCCGTGCGGGGCATCGCGGAGGCATCGGCTCAGGCCGAGGCGTCCGCCAACGGTGCTGCGGATGCGGCACTGGCCGCAGTGGGCGCTGCGTTGAACTCGCTGGCCGCCGCGGGTGCAGCCACCGACGCAGGGGATGCCTCCGATGCCGCCGGAGCCAGCTCCGCTCAGGCCCGGGCGGCTGCCGACAGTGCCCGCCGCTATGCGAACGAGGCCAAGCGAGCCGCTACGCAGGCCGCGGCTCTCGCGAGGAAGGCCGCGGCCGCTGCCCGCGATTCCCGGGTTGCCGCCGAATCCGCGGCCAACCATGCCGAGAAGGCCGCGAAGGCAGCCGATGATGCTGCCGAACATGCCGGTGAGGCCGCCGATGCTGCGGCGAAATCCACGGCGCACGCCGCAGCGGCTGCCGCGGCCGCGATCGATGCCACCAACGCAGTCGAGCAGGCGAGGGGCGTCTACAAGCTCGCCCGCGAGATCGAGGCCGAAGCCCTTCTGGGCCGGACCAACGCCGGCCTCGAGCGCGCTGGCGACCTGCGGGCGGAAGAAGAGCAGCGCCGCAAGGACAATGCCCAGGCCGCGCAGCAGACCAAGGATCTGACGGCCCGGGCGAAGGCCCTCGCCGTCGAAGCGTCCCAGCCCGGTGCGGACGTCAAGGCCATCGCGGCCAAGGCACGCGAGGTGGCACTGAAGACCGCGCAGACGCAGGGCGGCTGGAGCGAGATCTCCGCCCAGGTCGCCCTCGCCGGCTCGGACACCGACATCAACGCCTACGCCCGCACCGGATGGATGGAAGCCGCCCAGGAAGACGAGCGCGCCCTCGTCGCGCGCATGGCCGAGGATGCCGGGGCTACCAGTGTCCGCGCCGCCGCCGAGCAGGCCCTGAAGGGCAACGCGCAGGCCGTCACCGCCTTCCTCGCCACCGGCCAGTACCAGGTCGGAGCCGACGAGTTCGGCGTCCACATCGCGCAGATCATCGACGGGGCCGGCCCGATCCTGCAGGAGGCAGGGCGTAAGGCCCTGAACTCCGGCGACCCCGTAAAGTACCGCCAGTTCATCGAGACCGGGCAGCACACGGCACGGGTCGAAGACGAACGCGTACGCGCCGCGGAACTCGCCTCCATCGGAGGTCCGGAGCTGAAGGCCGCCGCGCGGATCGCCGTGCACAGCTCCGACGCAGAGGTACACAAGTTCATTCAGAACGGCCAGTACCGGGCCCAGCGCAAGGACCTGCTGGCGGCCAACCATCAAGAGCGTGTCCAGGCACTGATCGCGGAATCGGCCGAGATCGCCGCGACCGCTCACCAGGACGCAGCCGAGGCCGCCAGGGTCGCAGCCCTGGCCCGCGACAAGTCGGACGAGGCCAACGGCTACGCGCTGCAAGCCGCTGCGTCGGCCAAGGAGGCCAAGTCCTTCGCCGATCAGGCGGCAGCTTCCGCGGCGAAGGCCAGGGAAGCCGCCAACCGGGCAGCGCAGTCCGCGAAGGCCGCCCGCGACGCCGCCGCCCGCGCCGAAAAGGCTGCGGACGAAGCCGGCAAGTCGGCCGCCGACGCAGAGATATCGGCGCAGTCCGCCCGCACCTCTGCGTCGCTGGCGTGGGCGGCAGCCGCCCGTGCCAAGGACTCCGCCCTCGCTGCCGGCAAGGACTTCGGTGCCGCCCTCCAGGCCTCCAAGGAAGCCTACGACGCCTACACACAAAAGTACTGGGAAGCCGAGGAACGGCGCCGTAACGACCCCGGGGAACAGGCCCGACGCCAGTACCGGTGCGGATTCGCCGGCACCGACTGCATGACCGACAAACAGTACGCATACTGGTGCATCAAAAAGCCCGTATGCATGCTCGCGACCGAGTTCGGCGAAGCACTCGAGCCCTACGACGACGACATAAAGTTCATCGGCAACGAACTCCTCGGGCTCAGCAACCTCTACAACTGCTTCAACGGGCAGGGCCTCGACGGCCTCTGGTCATGCGCCGAGCTCACCCAAGACGTCGCCATCAACTCCAAAATGCGGGCACTTCGCGCCGGGTTCGCTCTTCTCTTCCGTTCCCTGAAGGGATGCAAGTGCTTCCCGGCAGGCACTAGAGTCCTGATGGGTGACGGAAGCAGCCGCAACATCGAAGACATCGAGGTCGGCGACAGGGTTCTCGCCACGGACCCCGCGAGCGGCTATTCGGTGGAGAAAACGGTAACCAGGAGTATCACCACCGAGGATGACAAGTACTTCAATGAACTGACCATCGAAACCCGGCAAGGGCCGCGAAAGCTCACCGCAACGTTCGAGCACCCGTTCTGGAATCCGACGGTCAAGAGGTGGCTCGAAGCGCGCGAGTTCGCGAAGGGCGACGAACTGCTCACCAGCAGCGGTGACAGGGTCCGGGTCGCGGCCAATCGTTCCTACGCACGGCATGCGCGTACGTACAACCTGACTGTGGCCGACCTCCACACGTACTATGTGCTGGCCGGCACGACCCCTGTCCTGGTCCACAATGCCGACTGCGGACCCGACCTCGGCGACTCGTGGCGGTCCAGAGACCCGAAGGACCTGCCCGGAGACATGGGCGGTTGCGAGCGGTGCGCGGTCCAGATCATGGATACTCTCGGTGGTGGTCAGGTCATGCGTATCGCGATGAAGCCCCAGTACCAGAACTGGTCGATGTATAAGTATCGAGACCAGGACGTTGGCTGGAAGCAGCATTTCGTGGTCGTCAAGGACGATCGAGTGTTCGATGCATGGACAGGTCGCCTGGGTGAAAGCATGGACGAGTACATGGCTCACTGGGAGGACGCCGGCGAGTTGTACGACCGCACCATGGGAAAGCTCGTCCGTTCGCCGGGCGGCGGGTACGACTTCAAGGCCGACTAGGCAGGAGAGAGAATGGACCCTGTACTCTCGAATGCTCGACGCAGGCCGCGGATGTGCGGTTTGGACGGCTCGTTTTCGGACTACGTCGCATTCTTGGTGGGGTATGACACGGGGCTCGCGGGATCACTTCTCGCTGGTTTCAGCGAGTGGGTCGCCCGTGAGTCCGACGGAGTGGGGGCGAATCTCTTCTGGCCGTACCTGGTACTCCGGGAATCCGGCGTTGATGACTGGGCCGGATTTGACTGGCACCAACTGAACCCGGACGACGATGCCCGTGCGGTAGAGAAGCTGTTCCAGCTGCTGGAAGAGTTTGAGCAGCGCAAGTAAGAGTGGAAACCTAGTGGTGGGCCCCAGTCGAAAGGGGGCCCACCACTTGTGTGAGGCGACGGTTGCCCGGCAACCCGGCACGTCGGACCAGTGCCGGACGGCACGGGCCTCCGGTCGCGATGGCGCTGGACATGCCGCTATCGGATGCTCCGATCGGCAACCCGGTTCGCTCGCCTCGACGGCACCGGTCAGGTCATGGACCCGGCCACGAGCGGACAACACCTGGCAGACGCGCAAACCACGGCACGGCCGAGAAGGACCACATGCTCGTGCTCGTCGGTTTCCGTGCCTTCGGTCGCTTGCGTCGCTTCGGTCGCTGTCGGACCGTCCGCCAGGGCGCAGCGGCCCGTAGCGGGCCTGCATGGTGTGCCGGGAGGGGGCGGGGAGAATTGCCCGAAGGGGCGGATTGATTCACCCTCAGGGGCTTTGTCGAAGGCACTGTGGGCGCTGCCCTGCCTCGCCTCGACGGCTCGCCCGGTCGGCCCGTCAGAGGCTGCTGGTGTCGAGGTCCAGGTCGAACGGCTCGGGCAGGTGGATGGCCCTGCCGAAGGGGTGGGGGCCCTCGACCCGGGTGTACCCCAGGTGCCCCGGCGCGGCGAAAAGCGTCACCGTGCGTTCGATCCGGTCGACGAGGAGATAGAGGGGGGCGCCGTACTCGGCGTAGCGGCGGCGCTTGACGACCCGATCGGTATCCGCGTTCGACTCGCTGGTCACCTCGACGACCAGGAGGGTCTGGTCGGGGACGAGTGCTGCGGCGCCCTTGGTGAGTTCCTCGGGTACGACGGCGATGTCGGGGACGTACCAGTTGGAAGAGCCGGGCAGGTCGAGGTTGCCCGATCCCTCTACGCAGCCGAGCTCGTCGACCCGGGCCTCGATTTGCCGGCGGATGAGCTTTGCCGCCCGCTCGTGGTCCCAGGTCGGCGTCACGGGCTCGATGATCCCCTCGATGATCTGGGCGCGGTCGCCCCGGATGTGCTGGACTGCGTACTTCAAGGCACGCTCCGGATCGATCCCGCCGCTGTAGTCGGCGGCCGCAGTGCTCATGCCGTGCGGTTCCCTTCTCCGGTCTCGGCCCACAGCCGGTCGCAGTCGCGGCGAGCGACAACGGCCGGCTCGTACCCACTGCTCCCCGCGCACGCGGGGATGGTCCCAGGGTAGGGGCAAGCACAATGACGTAGAGGCGGAGGCGCGGATGTCCCGTGGGCGAACGACGCGCGGCGGCGGGCGGTGGCTTCCCCTGAGCTTGCCCGTTACGCGCGTCTCTGGGAAACGCATCAGCGGGTCGAGCACGTGCGTGCACACAGCTGTTCCCGGGCTGCCGACGGAGGCCGGGCGCGGTGGCGACCGAGTGGCCTGCGGTCTCTATGTATGACAACTATCATAGTTGCTGTAGTGTGGTGACCATGGAGACGAGGACATACACGACGATCGACCTCCGCAAGCAGATGGGCGAGATCCTCGACCGCACCCGGATTGCCGGCGAGCCCGCCGCGATCACCCGCAAGGGCAAGACGCTCGCCTACTTGGTGCCCGCCGAATGGTTCGAGCACTACCGGCAGCTCACCGAACAGCAGCCGGCCCCCGGCGCCGGCAAGGCAGCGGCCTGACCGCCCCGGCAAGACCAGGAGCCCACACCGTGACCGCGCAACCCGTGTACTTCAACGGACCCGGCGGCGGCGACCCCGTCCCGCCGATGCCCGAACGCACCCCCCAGGCGCTGCGTCTGGCCATCCAGGAGCACGCCCCGCACCTGTTGCCCGACTTCGAAGCCCACTGGCGCCGGGCGATCGGGGACGCCTTCAACCTCACTCCGGTGCCTGCGTTCATGCGTCTGTGGTGGACTCAGTACGCCATCGCCCGCGACCCACGCCTCGAAGCTCACATGAACGACCTCGAAGCCCGCGCCGCGAAGTCCGAGGACCCCGAGGAATCCACCAGGCTCCTGGCCGAGTACAGCCGCCTGCGCCACCAGGCAGCCACCATGGAGCCCGGTCAGTGACGGACGCCCTCCCGCGCCCGCCCTGGCAAATGGACTGGACTGCCGAAGCTCGCCGCGAGTTCGACGCCATGCCCGCAGACGGTCGCCAGCTCTTCCTGGCCGCCCGCGCAGAACTGATCACCGCCGAGGACCCCTACTACCGTGGCATCGATGCCGACGCCCTTTTGCCGCACTGGATCACCGTCCGCCCCCTGGCTTCCACCAGTCCCGGCGGTCCGCACATCGCCGACGTCGCCGGCGGCCGCGGATGGCTCGTCTACACCTTCATCCGCCGCCACGCCGAGCCTCAGATCACTGTCACCGACATCTTCTGGACCTGACCGGCATCCACTACGCAGGGATGGTCGCGCCGATGGCTCCGTCGATGGGCTCCGGACGTGCCGGGTATCCGCCGTCACGGCGCCGTCGAGCGTCTTCGGTACAGGGGGCGGGTGGTGTCGGCTGCGGCTCCGTCTCGCCCGTCATCGTCGTCCTCCAGGGGTCGGGGTCACCGGTGTGGTCACTGCTGTGGTCACTGCTGTGGTCACCGCGCTCCATAGGCCGTGATGCCGGCCCACTTGCCGGTCTGCGCAGGTGAGTCGTCCTCGTCCAGCAGTGCCACCGCGGCCCGTCGGGCGGCTTCCAGTGGGGCAGTGCCGTGGCAGCGGTGGTCGATCCACTTGTCGCAGAAGCGGAGCGCCGGCCCCGACCACATCGAGAAGGGGCAGGCCAGGACGAAGCCCGCTCCCGCCTCGTGGAAGGCGTGGACCAGCGCGTTGGCGACATCACCGGCCAGTTCGAGCGGGCGCGGCGTCCGCGGCGTCGGCCCGGCGAGGGCCCCGTGCCCACCGCTGCGGTCGGCCATGACGCGTTGGCCGGTGCTGCACGCGATGAGCAGCACCTCCTCGAAGCACATCCGGCTCGTGAGGACTTCGCCCGTCTCGAGCAGGTCGTCGGCCATCTGGACGCCGGAGCCGAAGGGCGCCCCGGGGTCGGACAGGCCGTGGGTGATGATCTGGAGCACGTCCGTACGGCCGCGGACGGGCGGCCCCGAGTTCAGCAGGCCCCGCAGCGTCGCGGCAGTGGCACCGTGGCCGGTGATCGGTTCTTGGCGCAGCCGGTGCGCTCCCAGGAACACGGACAGCCGGTCCACCGCCTGCTCTGCCACTCGAAGCCGCTTGCCGTCCGGCTGATGGGTGACGCCCAGCAGAGTGGCACGGACCGGTCCGTCGGGCCGGTGGTCCAGGAGCGGCACACAGGACAGGTTGGGGACGATGCCGATGGCCGTTCCACGGATCACATGGCGGTCATGGTGGCGCACGACCGTCCAGGGCAGGTTGTGCAGGCGTCCGTGCGGGGACAGCAGGCAGGTGCCGCTGTCCGCGATCTCGTCGGCGAAGGCCGGGGGGATCAGGTCGGCGAGACCGATGCCGCGATGACCCCAGAAGTCCAGGGGTGCGTGTTCTTCGCGGAATTCGCGCTGGTGTGCCTCCAGCGCACCGAGGGTGTTCCCGTCCGGCCGGCGGATGTCCGTGTCAAGCGTGCCGTCCGGTCTGGCCAGGAGCGCCAGGATGCCGTCGGGGCGTTCGTACAGGCTCAGGAGCACGCAGCGGCCGGGATTGCTGCCCGGGGCCGCGGTGCCGTAGGCGGCCAGGAAGCGGGTGAGCCGATCCGGGTCGAAGGGCGGGTCGTCCCTGATGAGGTGCCAGCGAGGATCGGTCGCACGGATTCTGGTGAGCAGCTCGGCTCGCTCGGCGAACATCCGTTGGGCTTCCTTCACAGAGCCGCGTCGGTCGGCGTCCGCAATCCGTTCGGTCAGTTCGGCCAATGCGCCGTGGTCCGGCCCGCTCCGTGCGTTCCGTTCCGTGGTAGCGGCCGCGGCGTCCGGTGTGTTCCGCGCTTCCGAGCGGGCCAGCGACAGCCGTGCCGAGAAGGCGCGCGCCTTGAGCAGATCGGTGACGACGGCGCACAGCCGTGCGTCGCCGGTCACCTCGGCGAAGGCCAGCGCCTCCTCGAGCAGCGGTCGGCGAAAGCGCAGATGCAGGGTGTCGAAGCGGTGGCCGAGCGGCACTCGCAGTACCCGGTCGAGGGCGAGGGCCATCTCGTGATAGGCATGCGCCGCACCGGCTCGGTCCTTGCGGCCGCGGTGGGTCCGGGCGCGCTCGGCGTGCAGGCCGGCCGCGAGGGAGTCGTCGGGATGGTCGGCCGTGCAGCGCGCCCCGCGGTCGCACCAGTGCAGCGCCTGTTCCCACCACCCGTCCCCCTTCGAGCGCCGGGCCGCCTCGGCACGCATACGGCAGTACGCCGCGCCGCGCACCAACCGCAGGTGTGCCCGCATCGAGCTCCGGTCTTCGGCAAAGGCGTCCTCGAACAGCGGGGCGGCCAGATCCAGCCGGCGGGACGCCTCGGCCGGCGCGCCGCGGTCGAGCGCGCAACGGGCCAGCTGCAGCAGACCGGGGGAAATCTGTGGTGACGCTTGGGCCTGGACGGCGCGGGCTGCTGTCGCGCGCAAAGGAGCAGGCTCGCCTGCGGCAGCTCCTTGCGGATGCCCGCCGGGGGCGAAGCGGGGTTCTCGTGCTGCACGGCGAGCCGGGAATCGGGAAGAGCGCCCTACTGGAGAAGACAGTGGCGGAAGCCACGGGGATGACGGTGCTGCGAGCCACGGCGATCGAAATGGAGGCCGAACTCGCCTTCGCCGGGCTCGGTGAACTGGTGCGCCCCGTGGAGCAGCTGATCAACCGGTTGCCGTCCACGCAGGCGCGTGCTCTGCGTACGGCCCTGGCACTGGAGGAAGGACACGCTCCCGACCGGTCGACCTTGGGGGCAGCCACGCTGACGCTCCTCACGGATGCCGCAGCCACGGCACCTCTGCTGGTCGCCGTGGACGACGCCCACTGGATGGACGAGGCCAGCACCCAGGCGCTGCTCTTCGTTCCGGCGCTTGCAGGCCGAGGCAGTCGCGGTGCTGGTCACGGCACGCGACGGCGAGGGCTGTTGGTTCACGAAGGCCGGCCTGCCGACACTGGCTCTCACCGGTCTCGAGCCGGCGGCAGCCGCCAAGCTGGTGCAAGGGGTTGCCGACTTACCCGCCGACGGCGCGCCGTTCAAGCGGCTCTACCAGGAGACGGCCGGCAACCCGCTGGCCCTGCTGGAAGCAGCGCCTGCTCTGGGCAATTCCGAATGGGCCGTACAGCTGGCCGATACCGCCGCGCGTGCCCGCGACCGGGGCGCCCTGCCCGCCGCCGGCCGTGCCTACGAGCGTGCCGCAGATCTTTCGCCCTGCCCGGTCGACCGGGGCCGGTACCTGCTGGCGGCGGCCGAGGTGGCACAGCTCGCCGGCCGAGGGGACCAGGCATTGACTCTGGCCGAGGCGGCGACGAACGCCACCGACGATGCGGCGGTACGTGCCGGGGCGAGCGGGTTGCGCAGTCAGATGCTGCTCGTACGCCAGCCACCCCGCCGCGTACACGATCAGTTGGTCGACATGGCGGACCAGCTCGAGGCGGGGCGAGCGGTCCCCTTGCTGGTGGCCGCCGCGGGCGCGGCATGCATGGGAGGCGCGATCGTCCAGGCACGCGTGACCGCGGATCGAGCCTCGGCGCTGGCCCGCAACGGGGAAACGGCGGTCTTTGATCATTCTGCGGCTCTGATGCGGGCACACACGATGATGCTCGCCGGCGAACGCCGCGAGGCCACTGCCGTGTTCCGCTCCTGCGAGGAGTTCCTCACCGCGACCGACCCGCTCTCCATCGGGGTCGAGGTGATGAGCTTCTCCGCAATGGACCTCATGTGGCTCGAGCAGTTCCCCACCGCGCGGACGCTGCTGGAACGGGCCGTCCGGTGTGCACGCCAGATCGGCGCCTCCGAGCGGCTCGTCCCCTACCTGACCGTCCTGGCCGACACACAACTGCGCACCGGCCGTTGGAACGACGCCTACGCCCTGGCCGGCGAAGGAGCCGGCCTCGCTGCTGAAATCGGACAGCCGGTCCTGCAGGCGTACGCCATCTCCACGCTGGCCCGCATCGAGGCTGCCCAAGGACGCACCGCGGAGTGCACCGAGCACGCCCGTCAGTTCCGCGGACTCATCGAGGGCCGCGGCGCGGAACTGGTCAGCCCCTACATCGAAGCCGCCCTCGGTCTCCTCGAACTGGGCACCGGCAGGAACGCCGAAGCCGCAGCCCGCCTGAATGACCTTCAGCAGCAGGTGGCCGCTTCCGGGCTGAGGGAACCGACCGTGCTCCAGCACCAGCCCGACCTGATCGAAGCGTGCCTGGCCGCGGGCGACCCCTCCGGCGCCCAGGCGGCACTGGGCGAACTCGCGGGTCAGGTCCGGCAGGCGCCTTCCGCGTGGGGCCACGCGGTGCGTGCACGGTGCCGAGGGCTCGTCGACGCCGACGAGGATGCTTACGCGGAGGCTCTGCGGCACCACGAGCAACTCCCGGACCCCTTCGCCAAGGCCCGTACCGAGCTCGCCTACGGACGATTCCTGCGCAGGAAGAGGCAGCGTGGTGCGGCCCGTCGTCCCCTCACCGCAGCCCGACAGGTGTTCGAGCGCCTCCGTGCTGATCCGTGGACCGGGCTCGCCGAGCGGGAACTCCGAGCGGCCGGGTTCGAGACCCCCACCCGCCGCAGCCACGAACCAGTGGCACTGACCGAACGAGAGACGCAGGTCGCCGTCCTCGTCATCAAGGGTTACACGAACCGTGAAGTGGCCGCGGCGCTGTTCCTGTCGGACAAGACCGTGGAGTACCACCTCAACCACATCTACGCCAAGCTCTCCATTCGGTCCCGAGTCGAACTCGCCGGTCGTCTGGCCGTCGACACGCCCCTGCATGAGTGACACCACTGCCGACGCCAGGGCCAACCCTAGGGAGACCACTGGTTTCTCCAGGCCTGTTGCTGCGTAGCGTGCACAGCGCCACTGGCTCCTCGGCTGCCGCAGCGATGCCGCCGCGAACGCGAGCCGTGTGCCGCCCAGGGGAGGGACCGCGAACCGATGCGCAATTTCATCATCTTCGTCGAATTTCTGGCGGCGATCGTCTTTCTGCTGACCTTGGTGTCGACGTGCGCGGCTCCGGATCCTCCTCCCGCCAACCCCTACCCGCCGTACTACATGCCTGCACCGCCCCCGCCGCCCTGTTGCGACGTCGTCAGTTGCCGGTGCCCGCGGTGACACAGAGCACCGCTGACGACGCCGTCGGACGAGACCAGCTCATTGCTGGCGGCGCTGGAGCTTCAGGCTGGTGACGACCGCCACGCCGAGGGTGATGTGCATGAGGGACAGGGCTGCGACGGTGCCGCCGTCAGCGCCGGACGTCAGCGGGCCGGCAACCGACAACAGCGCCAGCCCACCGCCCACGTACTGCGCGATCCGCAGGAAGACCGGCTTCCACAGGCCCAGCAAGAGGGCAACGCCCGTCCCGACGACCAGCGGGACGACGGAGGCGCCGATGACTCCCCCGACCGTGATCGGGTGCTCTTTGCTGCCGTCGACGATGATGAGCGAGGCACCGGCCAGCTTGGCGACGCCGAGAACGATCAGATTGACCACGGCCGCGCCGACCGCGCTGGTGACCAGCACCTTCCACCACGTGAGGCCGGAACGGTCGACCGAGGGCGCGGCGGCCACAGCGGGGCCGGGGTTCGAAACGGCATTGCTCGACATAGGACTTCCTCCAACGTGTGCTGCGCTGCCCGACGGCCAGCGGCATACGAAGAAGCCTCCAACCTGAACCTCACTTGAGGTCAAGCCCTGTCCCGGGATCGGAGCTGAGTGGAGATCTGCCGGCGGTCCACGTGGCGTTGGGCCGTCAGGCGATGAACAGGCTCATGCCGGGGGCCGGTCGCACGACCTGACCCGGCAGGACGGTGCCCGTCACCTGCCCGTTGCAGAACGGTCCTGACCATACGAAGGCCACCTCGTCGGTGAGGTTGGCGACCTCCGAGGGCACGAAGTCACCGAGCGGGTAACAACCCGACGGATCATCGTGCAGCGCCCCGTCGATGATCAGCACTCCGTTGGCCGCCTGCGCCGTGCCCGGCGCCGCCAGTGCCAGCGTCAGCGCCGCCGCGCACGCTCCGAGCACCTGCGCCGCGCGTCGTGTCCCACGCATCCGTCGTCCACCTGCCTCTTCCGTCGTCCTGCAGCAACCACTGCCGTAACCGACGGTAGGGCATCGCTACTCAAGGTGACACGGTGTATGGGAGTGAAAGAGGAGCGCGCGAAACTCCTAGAAGCCCTCGACTCGCTGATGCGACGAAGTTTGACGACAACCTAGTAGGTGACAGGAGCCGGCGACTGCTTCAGGCCCAGTGGGCGGTCGGCGAACGCCTTCTCCGAGTCGACCTCGTAGCAGATGTTGACGCTCGAGTCCCCGAGCGTGCTGTCGGTGAAGCGCTGAACGTCCCCGACGGACTTCGTCTCCCAGAGGCACGTCACCACGGATCCGTCGACGTGCGGGTAGAACTGCAGCACCCGGGTGCCATCGGGTGCTCCGGTGCCGTCCATCAGAGCCTGGCCGCGGGGAAACGCGGTCTCCGGGTTCAAGATCTTGTGCTGGACCACGACGTACATGGCGTCCTCCTCGTTCCGTTCCGTGTCGTTCGGACGATTCGACGCTAGGCGTGCTGCGGCCGCGGCCGCATCGCGCACATTCACCAAACCGCGGTGGACGGCGATGGTCATTCCTGACCAGGCGGCCGCTGCTCAGGTGAGGTGGTGCTCCAGCGCGAAGGTGCTCGCCGCCGTCCGCGAGGAGACCCCCAGTTTGCCGAAGATGTTCTGCAGGTGCCGGGCCACGGTGTGCTCGCTGATCACCAGGGCGGCGGCGATCTGCCGGTTGCTCGCGCCCCCGACCACCTGGCGGAGCACCTCCAGCTCGCGTTCGGAGAGACCGTAGGTTTCCCTGCCCGGCCCGCCGGGAGCGAGGGAATCGACATGAGCGAGGTCGGGCCCGGCCTCGACCTCCGCGAACACCGCGCGAGCCGCATCGAGCTCCAGGGCAGCCGTGTCGTCGTCACCCAGCGAGCGGCAGGCAAGGGCCACGAGGACGCGCGCCCGTGCGGCTTCGTACGGCGCTTCGAGGTCCTGCCACGCGTGCCACGCCCTGCGCCCCGCGGCGAGACCGGCAGCGGCATCGCCCTTGGCCAACGCCACGGAAGCGAGGCCGTACGCCGCCGTCGCGCGGAGTACGTCGCTGTCCTGGTGCTCCGCGATGGCCGCGAGCTGATCGGCAGCCGCAGCAGCGTCGTCCACTTCGCCCCCCGCCAGCATGATCACGACGTACGCCGCGAGGAGGGCCGCTCGCTCCAGCTCCCGGGTGTGCTCGGCCACGGCACGACGGATCGTCGCCGCCGCGGCCTCCCCGTTGCCCTGCGCCAGCCGCAGCAGGGCGAACCCCGGCTGGGGCTCGAACCCACAGCGGTTGGCCTTGCGGTAGGCGTCCTCGGCCTCGGCCTGCGAGCCCCGCAGCCGGTGGATCTCGCCCTGCCGGTAGTACGCCTCTCCGCAGGCGATCTGGTTCAGCACTCCCTGGGTGAAGCGTTCGGAGGCTCGGCGGGCCTCGTCGAGTGCGGTGGTCCATGCGCCGCCGTACTGCAGCACTTCTGCCCGGTGCACCAGGCACAGACCGTTGTGCGCGACCATCTGCGGCCGGCGGCTGCACCAGCGGGTCAAGGCGTCCGTCCACTCACGCTCATGATGCAGGTCGAACAGGTTGCGGCAGAAGATGATGGTGTTGCAGTAGACGATGCCCCTGACGATCGGCGAGAGTGCACCGGACTCGACGATCACGAGCGTCTCGTCCACCAGCCGCAGGCCCTCGGGCACGCGGCCCAGGTTCACCAGGGCCCGGCCTTGCTCGTCGCGTGCCAGCCACAGCAGGTCCGCGTCGCCGAACCGCTCGCCGAACTCGGCGGCCTCGACCGCCGTCGTGTGGCCGGCCTGCCAGTCGCCGCCGCCCATCTGGCTCAGCATCACCGGGAGGAGCAGATACCCGCGTTCGACGCAGTCCCGCCCGTCGGCCTCCAGGAGGCGTTCCCCGAGGGAGAACCAGCCGTTCGCCTGGGCGTGGTGGCCCCGGAACAGCAAGCTGTGGCCGATCCAGAACGCGCAGCGGACGGCGCGGGGTACGTCGCCGGCATTCAGCCACATCGCGTGCGCGCGCTCCAGCCCGGCCACGTACTCCTCGTCCCGCCCGAGCATGTACGCGGACCTGGCCATCAGCTCCAGGTCATCGGGGCCCAGCGACATGGCTCCGTCGGCGGCGCTCAGGCTCTCGAAGGCCTCGGACCATGCCTCGTCGGCGTAGCACGTACGGCCCCGGGCAAGATCGGTATTGGCGTCCACGAGGCGATTATCGACTCGCCGCGCACGACATCGACCGAGGCGCTCCAAGGGCGGCCATGCGATCGCCAGGAGCACGTCGTTTTCGGCTTCAAGCCGCGCTCCGCCACCGGGGGCTCGTCCGTTCGGCGGATGTAACCCGGGGCGCGGGCCGTCACCGCCCAGAAGGGATACGGATGCTCCCGGTACCCGCCCCCGTCGTCTCAGGGAGACTCCGATGAGCTGCATCAACCGACGCGACCTCGCGCTGCTGGCCCTCCGTGCCGGAACGGGGGCCGTGCTGATGGCACACGGTACGCAGAAGCTGTTCGGCTGGTTCGGGGGCGGTGGCTTGGACAAGACCGCCGCCGCGATGGAGCACATGGGCTTCACCCCCGGACGGCAAAGCGCCCTGGCCGCGGGACTCGGTGAGACCGGCGGTGGGGCTTTGCTCGTCCTGGGGCTGGCCACCCCGGCCGCCGGCGCCGCGGCGGCGGGTGCCATGGCGGGCGCGGTCTCCGTTCACGCTCCGGCCGGGTTCTTCGCCCAGGCCGGTGGATTCGAGTACCCGGCATTCCTCGGGTTCACTGCGGCCACCATCGGCCTCGCCGGCGCGGGCCGCTACTCCCTCGACCACGCCACCGGCCACACCTTCGACCAGCGGTGGACGCTCGCACTGGCCTTCACCGCGAGCGCGGTCGCGGCAGCCGCGGTCGTTGCCAAACGGGCTCAGGGGCAGCAGGACGCCGATGAGGAGACCGGCTGACGGGACCGCGCCCCTCCCGGGCGGCGGATCCGTCCTCCTGCGCCCAGCGCGCCGAAGGCCGGGCCCGCCGGGAGGGCACCCGCATCCCGCCGGGAGGGCACTCGTACGTACCGTCAGCAGTTGTCCGGCGCCGGGCGGCCCGCGAAGCGGTCGGCGATCCAGGTCATTCTCTCTATAGCGCGATGACGACCCGGGCGTTTGGGCACGAGGCGCTGCGTAGCTGATTCCGCTCGTCCTTCACCACGCAACAACGTGAGGTTGGAATAGGACGAGTCCGGGCTTGCGGCTCAGAAGTCGGCGCCGAGCAGGGACAAGGCGCGTCGCTCGACGGTTGCCTGCCTGACCTTCTCCCGGATCCACTCGACCATGACTGCCTCCCGTTCCAGCAATAGGGCGATCTCACGCAGTTCGCCGAGCACCACGACCCTATGTGCAAGAGCGTCATCGCAGGCAGCCACGGCGGGCTTTGTGTAACCGGACGCGGAGATGAACAGGCCGCGGACCTCGGCCCTGCTGTACACCCGAACGAGCTGTCGACTCATGGGCTCGATGTCGACCGGCTTGCCCCACCATTTGACTTCGACGATGTACTGGCTGCCGTCGACTTCGATGACCCCGTCGATCTGCTCGTGGGGCACCCCTTCCTCGTCTCGCAGGGTGAAGGAGTCGCGGATCAGGACCCCCTCGACGGCAAACAGATCGTTGAGCAGTGCTTCGAAGCCCGGGCCGCGGACATACGGATCCTTCTCGGCAAAGAGCATCGACAGACGCGACCGCAGCTCTGCGAACTGATGGCGGCGCGCTGCTGTCCGCTCCTGCTCAGCGCGTTGCGCCGCGAGTCTGTCGTGCCGCTCGCTGTCCCGCTCCTGCTGCATGCGCGTAAACGAGTCCCTCGTGTTCACGACCTTGCGGATCTGAGCGACGAGGCCTTCGGCCTTCAGCTGGTCTTCGGGCCAGCAGGAGGAGAAGTTTTCGAAGTCGGTTACGCGCTTGAGCAGGGCTCGGCGGACTCCGAGGGCACCGTCTCCTTGCTCATTGAGTTGTCCAAGCACCAATCGCACGATCTTGAACTTGTTGACCTGCGCGGGATCACTCGCGAGCCGGCGTTGATGGGGCTGTAGCAACTGCTCGCTCACACCGGCTCCTCGGAGGAAGGTGAGCACGCCTTCCTTGCTCCTGATGAGGCGCGGCACGGTCTCGATCATGAGTTCCAGCAGCTCCGGAGGCCAGTGGTAGGCGTCGTCATGCCGCATGCAGCACTCCCTGCATTCGCAATGTCCGCTTCGTCGGTCCGAGTGCCGGCAGTCCTGGCGGAGTTCTCGGCTCCAGGTGATTCTCCCGCCTTCGCGCAGTTCATGGTCACCGGTTTGCAGAATTGATCACGTGGGGCCGCCGACGTGACCGGGTGCTTGACGCGCCTGGCATTTGGTTCAAGTTCATGTTCGATCAGTCCTGTCGTTTACCGAGCAGTCCGCGGGCGCTCAGCAGACCGGGGCGTACGGGCACCCGAGTCGGGTGCAGGGGCCACGGAGGCAAGGCCGGCCGCTCCAGAGGGCGCCGCGGGTCAGAGGTGTTCTGTGGCGGAACTGGCGGCGGGCAGGGACAGGACCATGGTCAGGCCGCCGCCGGGGGTGTCCTCGGGGGTGAGCGTGCCGTCCATCGCCTCGGTGAGGCCTCGGGCCAGGGCGAGCCCGAGGCCGAGTCCGGCGGTGTTGTCACGGTCGCCGAGGCGTTGGAAGGGTTCGAAGGCACGCTCGCGGTCGTCGGCGGCGATTCCGGGGCCCCGGTCGGCGATCCTGACCTCGACCCGGCCGGCCAGGGCACTTGCCGTCACCAGCACCGGACGGTCTCCGGGGGCGTGACGGATCGCGTTGCCGACCAGGTTGGCCAGCACCCGTTCGAGCAGAGGCGGGTCGGCCTGAAGAGCCGGTACCGTCTCCAGGTTCTGTACGTCGATGCCGGGCCCTCCCGCGGACTGCAGTTCCAGTGATTCGAGAGCGGCGGGCAGGACTTCTTCCAGGCTGGTGGCCCGCAGTTCGAGGGTGAGGGCGCCGGCTTGCAGGCGGCTGAGATCGAGCAGGTTCTCCACCAGCCCGTTCAACCGGTTCAGGGACACCTCGGCGGATTCGAGCAGTTCTGCCCGGTCCTCCTCGGAGAACTCCACGTCCTGGTTGCGCAGCGAGCTGATCGCTGCCAGCGCCCCTGCCAGCGGGGTCCGCAGGTCGTGGCTGACGGCGCGGAGCAGGGCGGTGCGCAGGCGGTCGGCGGCCTTGATGGGTTCGACTTCGGCAGCGGCCTCGGCCAGACGGGCCCGCTCGACCGCGGCGCCGACGTGCGCGGCGAAGGCGGCCAGCACGCGGCGCTCGGAAGACGGCAGCGTACGGCCGCGCAGGACGAGTGAGGCCCCGGGGCCGGCCGCGACCATCAGGGCGGGATCCGAGCCGTTGTGGATGCGACGTCCGCTCTCGGTACCGGAACTGCCGTCAGGGGCTTCCGGAGCCAGCTCGACGGTGTCCATGCCGAAGGTCTCCCGGGTGCGTTCCAGCAGTGCCGGTATCGTCTGGTCGCCACGGACGATGCTGCCCGCGAGAGAGGACATCGTCTCCGCCTCGGCTGTGGCCCGGGCGGCACGGCGGGAGAGGCGCAGGGACCGGTCCGCCGCGGCGGACACGGTGGCGGCGACGACGGCGAAGACCATCAGTGCCAGCACGCTGTCCGGGTCGCCCATGGTGAACTCGCCGATGGGCGGCATGAACCAGTAGTTGAGGAGCAGCGTGGCGGTCAGCGCCGCGATCAGGGCGGATACCACTCCGCCGATGCAGGCTACGCCCACGACGGCCGCCAAGAACAGCAGTGCCTCGCTGGTGAGGTTCAGCGTGCCGCGCATCCGGTCGAGGGCGAGGGTGAGCAGCACCGGGAGCACCACACCGGCCACGGGTCCGGCGATGAGCCGGGAGGTGGGGAGCGTACGGCGGCGGGACGGGAGCAGTCGGCCGTGGCCCGCCCGCTCGTGCGTGACCATGTGGACGTCGATGTCCTCGGAGAGCCCCACGACGGTCTCGCCGATTCCTCTGCCGGTGAGGAAGCGTTCCAGTCTGCGGCGCCGGCTCGTACCGAGGACGAGTTGGGTGGCGTTCTCCGCGGTGGCGAAGTCCACCAGTGCGGTGGGTACTTCGTCGCCGACGACGGAGTGGTAGCTGCCGCCCAGGTCCTCGACGAGGCTCCGCTGCGCGGCGAGCGCCGCGTGCGAGACCCCCGCGGCAAGCCCGTCGCTGCGCGTGATGTGCACGGCGAGCAGCTCACCGCCTGCGGATCGGCCGGCGATGCGGGCGGCGCGGCGGATCAGGGTCTCGCCCTCGGGGCCGCCCGTGAGCGCCACCACCACCCGTTCCCGGGTTTCCCAGACGTCCCCGATGCCTTGCTCGATGCGGTACGTCTGGAGGGCCTCGTCCACCCGCCCGGCCAGCCACAGGAGGGCCAGTTCCCGCAGCGCGATGAGGTTACCGGGGCGGAAGTAGTTGGCGAGGGAGGCGTCGATCTGCTCCGGGGGATAGATGTTGCCGTGTGCCAGGCGGCGCCGAAGCCCCTCGGGAGGTATGTCGACCAGCTCGATCTCGTCGGCGCGGCGTACGAAATCATCGGGGACCGTCTCGTGCTGCGGTACCCCGGTGATCTTCTCGACGACGTCGCTCAGCGACTCCAGGTGCTGGATGTTGAGCGTGGTGACGACGTCTATCCCGGCAGCGAGGATGACCTCGACGTCCTGCCAGCGCCTCGGATGCCGGTCGCCCCCCGGGACATTGGTGTGGGCCAGCTCGTCGATCAGTACCGTCTCCGGGCGCCTGGACAGCAGCGCTTCGCGGTCCAACTCCGTGTAAGGGCGCCCACGGTAGTCGTGGTCGGCCAAGGGAAGGATCTCCAGACCCTCGAGCTTCGCCTCGGTGTGCCGGCGCCGGTGGCACTCCACGAAGCCGGCCACCACATCCACGCCACGGGCCGCCCGGCGGTGCGCCTCGTCGAGCATCCGGTACGTCTTGCCGACGCCGGGAGCCGCGCCCAGGAAGACCTTGAGCCTGCCGGGCCGGACGACCGGCCGCGCCCCGGCAGCCGGGCCGGCCTCGTGCGTTGTCGCCACGATCAGAACTTCTCGGGGAAGTGCAACGCCGGCCCCGGACGCCCGACCGGGCTGACCTCGATGGCGATGCCTACGACACCCTCCGTGCCCATCCGTACCCGACTCCTTCGTAAGACCTCAACCTCACCAGCGAACACCAGCGAAGAGCTGAACGACACAGCCCTGACGCGCTCCTGACGCGAGCCGACTGCGACTTTGACGGGGTACTGACGGCTGCTCCGTTGAAAGGGGTGAAGGCGGAGTATCGGGGAGCCGGGCCGGCGTCGCGTTCACCGCGCGGTCAGCGCCGACTCGCGTGGAGGCGGAATGCGCAGCGTCGGAACGGTCCTGTTCCGAGAGGTGGCGACGGCGGGCGTGTGCTTGGCGTTCAGGCGGGCACCGGGGTCGACCGGACCTCGCGTGACAGGGCGCGCCCGGTGGCGTGGTGGACGTATTCGCGGGTCAGCCGGAAGCCGGCCGTCCAGGCCAGCAGCCTGCTGGGCCGGTTGTCGCGCGAGCAGCACCAGCTCGCTGTGTGTCCCCGCGCCTGGATGCCGGCCGTCAGGCCGGCGACAGAGGCCAGTGCGAGGCTCTCGCGGCGGCGATCGGGCACGGTGACGACCGCGATGTCCTCGTAGGCGCTGCCGAGGGAGTAGGTGCAGGCGATGGACAGGATCCGGCCCTTGGCGATCGCCGCCCAGGCGTGGCCGGAGGTGGCGAGCCCGGCGGGTCCGCCCCAACTGGCGCGCGCACGTCGGCGGTCTTGCCGGCCGGGACGGCGGGGCGGCGACCGCCCTTGCTGCCCCTGGCCTCGGCGGCGCGCAGTCCGTCGTAGGCCGGCTCGCGCTGGAGGTCGCGCTGGAGTTCGCCGGCGGCGGCCAGGGTCTGCACCATGAACTTCACGGTGGACAGCAGCTCGCCGGTGCGTGGGTGGCGGGCGGTGAGGTCCATCGCGGAGAACGCGCCGTCGTGGATGCGCAGGGCGACCTGGTCGCGGTGGAGGACGTCGAGCACGTCGAGGATGTGGCCGGTGCCGCGTACGAGGCGGAACATCTCGGAGATGTGCACGGTATCGCCCGGCCGCGCGTAGGTGAGCAGCTCGCGGAACGTCGGCCGCTGGAGCGGGTGGAGGCGGCTGGAGGTGCCGGGGTCCTCCTCGAAGACGACCGGGCCTTCGATCCCGGCCTCGGCCAGGACGAGGTTCTGCCGGGCGGTGGACTGCTGGTCGGTCGAGACCCGCTTGTAGACCAGGTTCGCCACTGAAGGGCCGCTCCGTACGAAGGATCGGACCTTATCTGTCGTCAAACCCTGTCAGCAACCACCATCGGATCTGATTGGATTCGCGCCGCCTCGAAGCCCCGGATTGCACGGGTTCATTGGACGGCCGGGCGTCCTGTCGTCAAACGATCGTTTGCCGACGCCGGCCTTCAGGGGATGGAACACGCGTCGGGGCCTGCGTCGCCGTTAGGGAACGAGATCTTCGTACGACTGCGGCGGGTTCTGCGGCGCTGTTAGCCTGCGGTCCATGATCAAGGGCGGTTTAGCAGGTCGAATAGGCCGGATGGCGGGGGACAGCGGGCCGGAGCGCGTGCTGATCGCCGCCAGTTTCGTCAACCGGGTCGGCAATGGTCTGTTCAACGCGGCGTCGGCGCTCTATTTCACCTTGGTCGTGGGCCTGCCGGCGGTGCAGGTCGGTGCCGCGCTCACCATCGCCGGAGTGATCGGCTTGTGCGCGGGGATACCTGGGGGGCATCTCGCTGACCGGCGCGGTGCACGCGTGATCATGATGCTGGCCCTCGCGGTCCAGGCGGTATCGATGGCGGCCCTCGTCCTCGTCGAGAGCTGGGCCGCGCTCACGATCATCGCGACGGTCGACCAGATCGCCGCGGCGGTCGGAGGGGCGGCGTGGGGGGCTCTGGTGGTCCGGGTCGGGGGTGAGCGGCCGGCCATGTTCCGGGCGAAGCTGCGCACCTTCGTCAACCTGGGCGTCATCCTGGGAACGGTGGGTGCCGGGCTGGCGCTAGCCGCGGACACCCGCGGCGCCTATGTCACGCTGATTCTCGGCAACGCGGCGAGCTTCGCCCTGTGCGCGGTGCTTCTGCTTCTGCTGCCCCGCTATCCGGTGCTGGCAGCGCCGCCACGTCAGCGGCGCTGGCTCGTCTTCGCGGACCGTCCGTTCCTGACGTTCACCGCCCTCTACGGGGCCATGGGACTGCAGTACCCGGTGGTCTCCCTGCTCCTGCCGATCTGGATCTCCGAGCACACCGAAACGCCGCGTTGGACGGTGGCCGCGCTGTTCGGAGTCAATTCGGCCTTCTGCGTACTGATGCAGACCAGGATCGGCTCCCGTATCGAGACCCCGTACGACGGCGGTAGGGCATTTCGTACGGCGGGGCTGCTCTTCCTCGTCAGCTGTCCGATGATGGCGCTGGCGGCGTACGCCCCTGTCTGGGCGGCAGCAGGACTGGTCCTGGCCGCGATCTTCGTTCATAGCCTGGGAGAAGTCTGGGAGTCCTCAGCCGCCTTCGCCCTGGGTTTCGGTCTTGCCCCCGACCATGCTCAGGGCCAGTACCAAGGTGTCTTCGGCCTCGGCTTCAACGCGGGCCAGGCTCTCGCCCCCGCGATCCTCACCACGGTGGTGCTAGGCCTCGGCACGGCGGGCTGGCTGCTGCTGGCGTTGTTCTTCGCAATGCTGGGTGCTGCTGGCCCATCTCTTGCCCGCTGGGGTATGCGGACCCGGCCGCAGCCGGGCGTTGCTGCGGAAGCGACGAGATGACCAGGGAGTAGGTGCCAGGAGCCTTCCGCGTGGCATGGAACAGTGTGTGTGCATCGCGTGGCCGCTGGAGTAGCGACATGACATGGGTGGTCAGGCCGCCTGACCGTAGCCGTCCGGCGCGGGCGGGGCGGCACCGCGCAGCGGGCTGAAGTCGACGTCCAGATGCGGGTCGTACGCCTCGGGCACGAGGCCGAGCTCATGGGTGGAGTACTCGCCGAAGCGGCGGACGTGCTCGGTCAGGTACGGCGAGATATGGGCCAGGTCCTCGGGGTCGATGACGTAGCCCTCCTCCTGGAGCTGGCGCACGATCTCGGCGATGTCCAGGGCGTTGTGGAAGATCACCGCGTTCGTGAGCAGCGCGTTGAATTTCGCGGTCTCCTTGTGGACCAGGCACACCAGCAGCGCGAGCCGCTTCACCAGGCTGTAGTCCCGCAGCTCCGGCGGTCGCCCTGGAAAGCCGCCCAGGCGTAGCCGGAGCGGGCGAGGGCGCCAGGACCGCCCCAGGTGCGGTGGATCCAGCTCATCGCGGGCGGAAGTGTGGTGAGTGCCCGGGCATCCCGTGCGTTCAGCCTGCGCAGGGTGACACCCCTCGGTGGTCGGGCGGCGGGCACGGGGGTGCGCTTGACGTACACCACACGCTGCCACGGCACCACCTGGCGAAACGCGGCTCCGATCAGCGGAAGGAAGTGGCCCGGGGCTTCCAGGTAGTGGTCCGCGAAGACGGTGAGGTCCCTCGGAGAGATGGTTTGCGGGTCTCCGCGCAGGAGCACGTGGTCCCCGCATTCGGCGGCGATCACGCGCGGCTGGATGGCACGGTCCACCCACCAGCGGCCGGCCTCGGTGGTCAGGACGTGTTCGGTCAGGGCGGCCGGGCCCGGGGCCCCGGTGGGGAACCACCGGGTGAGGGCCGGGAGCCGGTGGGACGGCAGGTTGGTCACGAGGGTTCCTTCGACGGCATGGAAGTGGGGCGGACCTGTCGGAGGACCGCCCCACGGGGTGGGCTGCTGGCTAGCAGGAGGGCTTGCTGCCGTGGTTGGAGCCCTTCTTGCGGCGGGCCCTCTTCTTGCGTGCGCGCTTCGACATGTCTTCCGGCCCCTTCAGGCGGTGTGGCCGACGAGGAGGTCGGCGAGCTTGTTGAGGCGTTTGACGGTGCGCTCCTCGGTGGCGGCGGCGGCCGGGGCGACGCGCTCGGAGCGGTCGTAGTAGGCGCCGTTGACGATCTCGGTGGCCGGGTCGCACAGATGCACGACGTGCTGGGCGCCCTCGGCGGCGGGCGCGCCTTCGAGTCCGTACAGCGGGAGCAGGCCGGTCTCGCACACGCCGGGGTTGACGGAGACGGCGGTGACGCGCGGGTCGGCGGCGAAGACGGTCAGCGCCAGCTGCGACTGGGCGTAGGCGGCGAGTCGGGCGTAACGTCGCACGCGCTGGGGGTCGTTCCACTGGATGGCGGCGGTGCGGTGCAGCGAGGAGGAGACGTTGACGACGCGACCGCCGGGGTCGCTGGTGAGTGCCTGCTCCAGCAGGTTGGTGAGGAGGTAGTGGGCGAGGAAGTTGACCTGGAAGGCGATCTCGTTGCCGTCTGCCGTGAGCGTGTGGCGCTCTGGCGCCGCGATGGCCGCGTTGTTGACGAGGGCGTGCAGGAGCGGGTGTTCGCGTACGACGGCGTGGGCGAGGTTCTCGACCTCCTCCAGGCGGGAGAAGTCGGCGGCGAGCGGGTGCAGGCGGGCGCCGTCGATGCACGCGGTGGCGACCAGCCGGTCGGCGGCCGTCCGGGCCTCCTCGGGGGTGCGGCCGTGGAGAAGGACGGTGGCACCGCGTTCGCCCAGCATGCGGGCGGTCTCGAAGCCGATGCCGGAGGTGGCTCCGGTGACGAGGACGGTACGGCCGGACAGGGATGAAGACATGTGGGATTCCCGGAATCGGGCATGGCCGATGCGCCCGGCGCCCCTGCGTCGGGCAGGGACGTGGGCTCAGGTCATGCGGTGAAGGTGAGGATGCGTACGAAGCCTCGATCAGCGCCCTTCAGGGGGCTGGTGGCAGGTACGCGCAGGACGCGCGGCCGGTGTCAGAAGGCCGGGCGGACAGCGGGCGCCGTCGGCCGCACCGACGTGACCCCGTCACGGCTTCGCCGTGACGGTGGCCGATCGTCGTAGCGCGGGCCGCTGTTCATGCCCGCAATCCCAGCGCATCGGGGGAACTCGGGCAAGCCCTGGGCGGCTCCTTGACGGCCTTCTGACGCCCGTCGTCAGGGCCGCGTCAAAGATCGGCTTCCGCCCGGAAGGAACGCGTCAAGGAGTGCTGCGAAGGCCGTCGGCCGTGCGCAGACTGGTGGTGCGACGGAGCGGGATGACGCTACGGCGGCACGCGGCTGGTGGGCGGTGACCCAAGCACCGCCGAAAGGGCGCATGGTCCCACCGTGGGGGTACGGACCGATGCGACCGCGTGCCGGTCACCCGTCGCACAACACATGAGCCGTCTGGCTCTCCGGTGTGGGGATACCGGGCCGGACGGCTCTCGTGTTTCGGTCGCCGACCGCGATGTCAGCTCACCGCTGAGGTCGGGAGCTCCGCGGTGACCGGCGGGGTGCCACCCGCTACGGGGAGGGTGAGGACCATGGTGAGTCCGCCGCCGGGGGTGTCCTCGGCGGTGAGGGTGCCACCGATGGCCTCGGTGAAGCCGCGGGCGACGGCGAGGCCGAGGCCGACTCCGGCGCCGCGCGGGGCGTCGCCGTGCCGTTGGAACGGTTCGAAGATGCGGTCCTTGGCTTCGTCGGGGACGCCGGGTCCGCGGTCGACCACCCGGAGCTCGACCCGGCTCCCCAGCGCGCTGGCGGAGACGTGGACCGGCCGGCCGTCGGGGCTGTACTTGACGGCGTTCTCGACGATGTTGGCAACGGCCCGCTCCAGCAGGCCGCGGTCCACGGCGACCATGGGGAGGGTTTCGGGGATGTCGAGTTCGACGCTGTCCTCGGGTACGGCGCCCAGGGCCATGGGGACGACTTCGTCGAGGTCGGTCTCGCGGATCAGGGGGACGACGGTGCCGGTGTTCAGGCGGGACATGTCCAGGAGGTTCCCGATCAGGGCCGCGAGGCGGTCGGCGCCGTCCTCGATGCCTTCGAGGAGGTCGGCCTTGTCCTCGTCCGACCATTCGACGTCGTCGGAGCGCAGCGAGGTGACGGAGGCCTTTATGCCGGCCAGCGGGGTGCGCAGGTCGTGGCTGACGGCGGCCAGCAGGGCTGTACGGATGCGGTTGCCCTCGGCGAGCTCGCGCGCCTTGCCGGCCTCGTCGACCAGGCGCTGGCGGTCGAGTACGACGGCTGCCTGGGCGGCGAACGCGCCGAGCACGCGCCGGTCCTCGGCGGGCAGGGGGCGGCCGGTCAGGGCCAGCGCCATGTTCTCGCCGATGGGCAGGTCCACGTCCGCGTCCTCGGGGCGGCTGACCGGGCCGGTGCCGACGGATGCCGCCGTGGTCCAGGGGTCGACGTCGCTGGTGCGCTCCAGGAGGACGACCGACTGCATGGCGAACGTCTCACGGAGCCGCTCGAGGAGGGCGTCGAGGGAGTTCTCGCCGCGCAGGATGCTGCCGGCGAGGAAGGAGAGGATCTCGGATTCGGCGCGCAGCCGGGCGGCCTGGTGGGTGCGCCGGGCGGCCAGGTCGACCACGGAGGCCACCGACACCGCCACACCGACGAAGATCGCGATGGCCACGATGTTCTTCGGGTCGGAGATGGTGAACTCGTGCAGTGGCGGGGTGAAGTAGTAGTTCAGGAGCAGGGACCCGAAGGCCGCCGACGCCAGGGCGGGCAGGAGTCCGCCGAGCAGGGCCGCCGCCACCGTGAAGGTCAGGAAGAGCAGCATGTCGTTCGCCAGACCGAGGTCGGGCACGACTTGGCTCAGCAGGACGGTGAGCAGGGCGGGGCCGCCGACGCCGGTCAGCCAGCCCCAGATGATGCGGGACCGGCCGAGCCGCGCGCCGCGGGCGACGGGCAGGCCGCGACCCTTGGCGGCCTCGTCGTGCGTGACGATGTGGACGTCGAGGTCGGGGCCGGATTCGCGGGCTACCGTGGCGCTGACGCCGGGGCTGAAGGCGTATTGCCAGGAGCGGCGGCGGCTGACGCCGAGCACGATCTGGGTGGCGTTGCACCCGCGGGCGAACTCCAGGAGCGCGTCGGGGACGTTGTCGCCTATGACGTGGTGGAAGGTACCGCCGAGATCTTCCACCAGAGTCCGCTGGACCGCGAGTTCCTTGGGCGAGGCCGAGGAGAGGCCGTCGCTGGCGGCGATGTAGACGGCGAGGACCTCGCCACCGGCGCCCTTCTCGGCGAGGCGGGCTGCGCGCCGGATGAGCGTACGGCCCTCCGGACCGCCGGTGAGGCCGACGACGATGCGTTCGCGGGCCTGCCAGGTGGAGCGGATGTTGTGTTCGCCCCGGTATTCCTGGAGGTATTCGTCGACCCGGTCTGCGACCCAGAGCAGCGCCAGCTCACGCAGCGCGGTCAGGTTTCCGGGCCGGAAGTAGTTCGAGAGGGCGGCGTCGACCTTGTCGGGCTTGTAGACGTTGCCGTGGGCCATGCGTCGGCGCAGTGCCTGCGGGGACATGTCGACCAGCTCGATCTGGTCGGCCCGACGGGCCACCTCGTCGGGGACGGTCTCGCGCTGGCGGACACCGGTGATCGTCTCGACCACGTCGCCGAGCGATTCCAGGTGCTGGATGTTGACGGTGGAGACGACGTTGATGCCGGCTTGGAGGAGTTCCTCGACGTCCTGCCAGCGCTTGGTGTTGCGCGAGCCGGGCACGTTGGTGTGGGCGAGCTCGTCCACCAGCGCGACCGCTGGGCGGCGGGCGAGGATCGCGTCGACGTCCATCTCGGTGAAGGTGGAGCCGCGGTACTCGATCTCGCGCCGCGGTACGAGTTCGAGCCCGTGCAGCATCACCTCCGTACGCGGACGGTTGTGGTGCTCGACGAAACCGACGACGCAGTCGGTGCCCCGTTCGATCCGGCGGTGCGCCTCGGAGAGCATGGCGTAGGTCTTGCCGACGCCCGGCGCTGCGCCGAGGTAGATGCGGAGCTTGCCGCGCGGCGCCGGCCTGTGAGGACAGCGCGACGGCCACCAAACGGGCCTCCTCGGGCGGCAGCGGGCGGCCGGGGTGCGCGTCGAGGAGGAAGCGGCCGTAGTACTGGCCGCCGCCGACGACCCGCAGCTCGGTCTCCCCGTCCGGCCAGTCCGCGTACTCCGTGATCCGGCCCGGGCGGCGCAGCCACAGGCCGCCGCCGTGTTCCAGCCGGGCAGGTGCCCCATCAGGGTTCCGTACTCGAAGCGGCAGCCGCGCAGCCCGAGCGCGAGCGCAACGATGAAGGGGGCCACGAGGGCCGCGAGCAAGGCGGCACGGTCGTGGAGCCGGTACCCGGACATGTGGTGCCTCCCGTCCGGAGAGGCCGATCCGGGTTCGGAAGTTCAGAACTTCTCGGGCCTGATCAGGGCGGCCACGAGATAGCCCAGCAGAGCCAGGGCGACGAGCAGCCCGACTACGTTCTCAGCATCCATCTGGAACTCCCTTTGCCGCCCGGCGGGCGCTGTCTCGCCCCACATCAAGCCTGCCCGCGGCCGGACGCGGAGCCGCGCTCCCTGATGAGGTCTTGACGCACCTCATACGGCTTCCCGGCATTGCCGTCAGGAGCGCGTGAAGACTGGGTCTGCAGCCGTATGGATATCGCCAAGAGCACTGGTATTCCAGTCATGCCATTCCGACGCTGTCCTCACTTTGCCCCAATGGAGGAACAGCAAGAGATGGCCATACACATGGGACAGCCGGGCACGGCAGGACAGACCCCTTGCACGGAGGAGCCGCCTGATACCGGCGTCGGCACCTCCTCGGCGGGGGACCGGCATCGGCTGACCGCCCTCCAGGGCTTGTCCGCGCTGTCGCTGGACGCGATGGCGTCCGTGGCATACGGCCCTGAGTCGATCGTGCTGGTGCTGGCGGCGGCCGGTGCGTACGGCATGGGGTTCACCCTTCCCGTCACGCTTGCCATCGCCGCGCTACTGGCGGTGTTGGTGGCCTCGTACCGGCAGGTGATCGCCGCGTTCCCGGACGGCGGCGGCTCGTACGCGGTCGCCAAGCGGCACCTGGGCCGGCGGACGAGCCTGGTCGCCGCGGCCTCGCTGATCCTCGACTACGTGCTGAACGTCGCCGTCTCCGTCACCGCCGGTGTGGCAGCGCTGACTTCGGCCTTTCCGGGGCTGTACGGGGAGCGGGTCTGGATCTGCCTCGGTGTCCTGGTCCTCGTCACCGCCGTGAACCTGCGCGGGGTCGTGGAGTCGGCGAAGGCGTTCCTCGTCCCGACCGCCGTGTTCGTGGGGTCGATCCTCGCGATGGTGGTGGTCGGCCTGTTCCGTGACGGGCCGGCCAGTACCGCCTCGGCCGCCGGGCACGCCTCCGCCCTCGGGGACGGCGCCACCACCGTCGGCGCACTGCTCCTCCTCAAGGCGTTCGCGGCGGGCTGCTCGGCCCTGACCGGCGTCGAGGCCGTCGCCAACGCCGTGCCGTCCTTCCGGGCGCCGGCCGCCCGCCGGGCCCAGCGCACCGAAGTGGCGCTCGGCGCCCTGCTCGGTGTGATGCTGATCGGCCTGTCCGTCCTGATCGGCCGCTTCCACCTCCAGCCCGTCGACGGCGTCACCGTCCTCGCCCAGCTCGCCGACGCCTCCTTCGGACACAACGCGGCTTTCTACGTCGTGCAGTTCGCGACCATGGTGCTGCTGGCGCTCGCCGCGAACACCTCTTTCGGCGGCCTGCCCGTCCTGATGAGCCTGCTGGCCCGCGACAACCACCTGCCGCACGTCTTCGCCCTCAAGGCCGACCGCCAGGTACACCGCCACGGAGTGGTGTGGCTGGCGCTTGTCTCCGGCGCTCTCCTCGTCTTCTCCGGCGGCGACACCAACACCCTGGTCCCGCTCTTCGCGATCGGCGTGTTCGTCGGCTTCACCGTCTGCCAGGTCGGCATGGTCCGGCACTGGTACGGCGAGCGCCCCAAGGGCTGGCAGGCCAAGGCGGCCCTCAACGGCTTCGGCGCGGCGCTGACAGGCGTCTCGGCGGTCGTCGTCACCGCCACCAAGTTCACCGAGGGCGCCTGGCTGATCGTCCTCGCCCTGCCGCTGATCGTCCTCGCCTTCGGACGCGTCCACCGCGCCTACACCGAGATCGGCGCACGCCTTGAACTCGGCCGCATCCCGCAGCCGCCCCGGCGCTCCCGCTCCCTGGTCGTCGTACCCGTCTCCGGGCTGTCCCGGCTGACCTGCCAGGCACTCACCGCCGCCCGCTCCCTCGGCGACGAGGTCCTCGCGGTGACCGTCACCCACCCGGCGCCCGAGGACCGGCAGGCCGCCGAGGCGCTGCGGCGGGACTGGGAGCTGTGGAAGCCCGGCGTCGAGCTGGTCGAGCTGTCCTCGGACACCCGCTCGCTCGGCCGCCCGGTGTCCGGCTACGTGCGCGAGCTGGCGCTGACGCACCCGGACGCGCAGGTGACCGTACTCATTCCGGAGACCGAACCCGCCCGCCTGTGGCAGCGGCTGCTCCAGAACCAGCGCGGTTCGGTCGTCGCCCACGCCCTCCGCCGGGACACCGACGCGGTCATCTGCCGGCTGCGTTTCCGCATCACCACCGACGCACGTTGACATGCCCTTGACGGTGGCTTTACGCGTCTCTTGCGCCGCCGTCAAGAAGGTGGCAATTCCCCCGGCCGGATGGCGGATACCTCCGGAACGGGCAGTAGTTTCCTGCCTGTTGTGCTGCCGGGAGACCGGGTCTCCACATGACGGCCGAGGGGTCGGTGGAGACATCCCCCGGTGGCGACGCCCCGCACCCGTCCTTTGCCAAGCCTTGCCGGCAGGGGGGTGCCCAGCCGAACCCACGAGAAGGTCGCTTCATGCCTCCCGCCGCCGCGCAGCACATTCCTCCGGGTCTCGGGACCCCTCCGCGGACTCCGGTCAACCGACCGCCACGGAAACGCTCCGGCCAGGTGAATGTGCTGGAGCCCGAGCTCCTCGCGGCCTCGACGCGGGAGGCCGCCGCCAAGCTCCACCCGCGCGAACTGGTGAAGAAGCCGGTGCTGTTCGTCGTCGCGGTCGGATCCGTCCTCACCACCCTCTCGGCGCTCGTCCACCCGTCCGTCTTCACGTGGGTGATCAGCGTCTGGCTCTGGCTGACGGTCCTGTTCGCCAACCTCGCAGAGGCGGTCGCCGAGGGCCGGGGCCGTGCGCAGGCGGAGTCCCTGCGGAAGGCGCGGACCGACACGGTCGCGGTCCGCCTCAACCACTGGACGTACGGGACGAACCTGCGCTCCGCCGAAACCGAGGTGGTCACCCCCGCCGACCTCCAGCCCTTCGACTTCGTCCTCGTCGAAGCGGGGGAGCTCGTCCCCGCCGACGGCGATGTGGTCGACGGAGCGGCGATGGTCGACGAGTCCGCCGTCACGGGCGAATCGGCCCCCGTGCTGCGGGAGTCGGGCGGCGACCGCTCCGGCGTCACCGGCGGTACGACCGTACTCTCCGACGCGATCGTCGTACGGGTCACCTCCCGCCCGGGGAACAGCTTCATCGACCGGATGATCGCCCTGGTCGAAGGGGCGTCCCGGCAGAAGACCCCGAACGAGATCGCGCTCAACATCCTGCTGGCCGCCCTCACCGTGATCTTCATCCTGATCGTGGTGAGCCTCCAGCCGATGGCCGCGTACGCGGGCGCCGCCCAGTCGACGACCGTGCTCGTGGCCCTCCTCGTCACCCTGATCCCGACCACGATCGGCGCGCTGCTCTCGGCGATCGGTATCGCGGGCATGGACCGGCTCGTCCAGCGCAATGTGATCGCGATGAGCGGACGCGCCGTCGAGGCGGCGGGAGACGTGAACACCCTGCTCCTCGACAAGACCGGGACCATCACCCACGGCAACCGGGAGGCCGCGGCCTTCATCCCGCTGCCCGGTGTCGACCAGATCAAGCTCGCGGACGCCGCACAGCTGTCCTCCCTCGCCGACGAGACTCCGGAAGGCCGGTCCGTCGTGAACCTGGCCCAGCGGCACGGGCTCCAGCCCGCCGCCGCCGAGGAGCTGAGCAACCCCCGCTTCACCGAGTTCAGCGCCCGCACCCGCATGAGCGGCGTCAACCTGAGCTGGGACAACGGCGCGGGCTGCGCCATCCGCAAGGGAGCGGTGGCTCAGGTCTGCGACTGGGTGGTGGCGCGCGGCGGGGTCCTGCAACCCGAGGCCGCCGAGTGGTCGGCCGCCGTGTCGCAGTCCGGGGGCACCCCTCTGCTGGTCGCGGTCCACGACTGGGACGGCCCGAGGGTCCTCGGCATCATCCACCTCAAGGACGTCGTCAAGGACGGCATCCGGGAGCGGTTCGCGGAGCTGCGCGCCATGGGGATCCGTACGGTCATGGTCACCGGTGACAACGAGCTGACGGCCCGCGCCATCGCCGCAGAGGCGGGGGTCGACGAGTACCTCGCCGAGGCCACGCCCGAGGACAAGATGGCCCTCATCAAGCGGGAGCAGGCCGGCGGCAAACTCGTCGCGATGACCGGTGACGGTACGAACGACGCCCCGGCGCTGGCGCAGGCCGATGTCGGCGTGGCGATGAACACGGGCACCTCGGCCGCCAAGGAGGCCGGGAACATGGTGGACCTGGACTCCAACCCCACCAAGCTCATCGAGATCGTCGAGATCGGCAAGCAGCTCCTCATCACCCGCGGAGCCCTCACCACTTTCTCCATTACGAACGACGTCGCGAAGTACTTCGCGATCATCCCCGCGATGTTCACGGCCGCCTACCCCGGCCTGGAAGCGCTGAACGTCATGGGCCTGAGCAGCCCGACCTCCGCGATCACCTCGGCGATCATCTTCAACGCCCTGATCATCGTCGCCCTGATCCCGCTCGCCCTGCGCGGCGTCCGCTACCGCCCCGCCTCCGCACACGACCTGCTGCGCCGCAACCTCGCCGTCTACGGCCTCGGCGGCCTGATCCTGCCCTTCATCGGAATCAAGCTCATCGACCTGCTGGTGTCCACCATCCCCGGCATCGGCTGAAGCCCTTGCGCCCCGAGAACGAGAACATTCAACGTCATGGTGTTCAAGACCGTGGGCACCGACCTGTATGACACCGAGTGGTTTACGAACGAGCAGAAGCGGACCTACAACGGTTACAAGTTCCGGGCGGCCAACGGCAAGTGCCTCGAAGCAGGAGTGGTCCTTGCGGCTCCGCTGACCGGCAACCCGGCCTTCACTACGCCACACGTGGCTCTGTTTGCGTTAAGGACGCGTCAGGGTTTGCTCGCTCACGTGCATATTTGATCAGCCTGCCTACGCTTGCGCAGCCGTCGATGTCGTTTGCCGTACGACAGGAGCCCCCACGATGGCCACCCCTGCCCGCTCCTCGCGCCTGCGCGCGTGGATGCTGGAAGGCTTGACCGCCCAGACGAGTTCGCCCGCCGCCAAGGAGGCGGCGGCCCAGCCCCATGGCCGGCCGTGGTGGCGGGTGATGTGCCTGACGGGTCTGGACTACTTCTCCACGCTCGGCTACCAGCCCGGTATCGCGGCGCTGGCGGCCGGTCTGCTGTCGCCGCTGGCGACCATCGTGCTCGTCCTGCTCACCCTCTTCGGCGCACTGCCCGTCTACCGGCGGGTGGCCGAGGAGAGCCCCCATGGTGAGGGCTCGATCGCCATGCTGGAGCGGCTGCTGACGTTCTGGAAGGGGAAGCTGTTCGTCCTGACCCTGCTGGGGTTCGCGGCGACCGACTTCCTCATCACCATCACGCTGTCGGCCGCGGACGCGACCGCGCACCTGGTGGAGAACCCGCACCTCACGAGCACCCTGCACGGGCACGAGGTGCTGATCACTCTGATCATGATCGCGCTCCTCGGGGCAGTCTTCCTCAAGGGGTTCAGCGAGGCCATCGGCGTGGCCGTCGTCCTGGTGGTGACCTACCTCGGCCTGAACGTCGTCGTCGTGGCGGTCGGCCTGTGGAACGTGGTCACCGAGCCGCACGTCATCACGGACTGGTCGCAAGCGCTGACGACAGAGCACGGCAACCCGTTCATGATGATCGCCATCGCGCTGGTCGTGTTCCCGAAGCTGGCCCTCGGGCTGTCGGGCTTCGAGACGGGCGTGGCGGTCATGCCGCACGTCCAGAGTGACCCGGACGACACCGAGGACAAGCCGACGGGCCGGATCCGCGGGGCGAAGAAGCTGCTGACGACCGCGGCCATCATCATGAGCGTCTTCCTGATCTGCTCCAGCTTCATCACGACGCTGCTCATCCCCGCCGACGAATTCGAGCCGGGCGGCGAGGCCAACGGCCGCGCGCTGGCCTATCTGGCGCACGAGTACCTGGGCTCCGCCTTCGGCACGGTCTACGACATCTCCACGATCCTGATCCTGTGGTTCGCCGGCTCCTCGGCCATGGCCGGGCTGCTCAACCTCATGCCCCGTCACCTGCCCCGCTACGGTATGGCCCCGCACTGGGCCCGCGCGCTGCGGCCGATGGTCATCGTGTTCACCCTGGTCGCGTTCCTGGTGACGTGGATCTTCGACGCCGACGTGGACGCGCAGGGCGGTGCGTACGCCACCGGTGTCCTCGTCCTGATCACCTCGGCGGCCGTCGCCGTGACCATCGCCGCCCGCCGGGCCGGCGAGCGCGGCTGGACCATCGGCTTCGGAATCATCTCCGCCGTCTTCATCTACACGACCGCGGTCAACGTCGTGGAGCGCCCGGACGGCGTGAAGATCGGTGCCTGCTTCATCGCGGGCATCATGGCACTGTCGCTGCTGTCCCGGCTCGCCCGGGTCTTCGAGCTGCGCGTCACGCACGTCGAGCTGGACGACATGGCGCAGCGGTTCATCCGCGACACGGCCAGCCGCACGATCAGGTTCATCGCGAACGAGCCCGACAACCGGGACAAGGCCGAGTACCGGGAAAAGGTCGAGCAGATCCGTCGGGGCAACGACATCCCGACCGGCGATGACGTCATGTTCGTCGAGGTCACCGTCCTGGACCCGTCCGAATTCGAATCCGGCCTCCGGGTCCGAGGCGAGGTCCTCCACGACCGCTACCGCGTCCTGACCCTGGAGAGCTCCACCGTCCCCACGCGCTGGCCGCCCTCCTGCTCCACGTACGGGACGAGACCGGGCAGCGCCCCCACATCTACTTCGAGTGGACCGAAGGCAACCCGATGGCCAACTTCCTGCGCTTCTTCCTCTTCGGGCAGGGCGAGGTCGCCCCGGTCACCCGCGAGGTCATCCGCGAGGCCGAACCGGACCGCGCCCGCCGCCCCCACGTCCACGCGGGCTGACCTGTTCGCATCAAGACGCCGACAGGAATCCCGTTGGACCCTCGCCATGGCGAGGGTCCAACGGGATTCGCACTACTGTGACCACTCGATCGCGCCCCGACCGTGGAATCCGCCGGACCGTACTCGTCCTGGGGGCGGCGGGCCTGACCGTCAGCACCACAGGCGCCGCCCTCGACGCTCTATGGCTGCTCGGGATCGGGGTCTTTGTCATCACCGCGATGGTGATCGAGCTCGTCTACCGGCCGTAGAGCAGCACTCCACAGTGTCCTCCGTAGGCGCGACGTGGCGGGCCTAGCCGCCGATGTCCCGGCTGCGGAAGTCCTCCAGCGTCTCGCGCCGGACCAGCACCCGGGCGGTACCTTCGTGGACCGCGATGACCGCCGGGCGGCCGACGAGGTTGTAGCCGGATGCCATGGACAGCTGGTAGGCGCCGGCCACCGGTACGGCGAGCAGGTCGCCGGGGTGGAGGTCGCCCGGCAGCTCCACGTCCGCCGCGAGGACGTCGCCGGCCTCGCAGTGCCGGCCGACCACGGTCGTGGTGCGGGATCCGGCAGTGGAGCGGCGGCCGACGAGTCGAGGCGCGTAGCGCACCCCGTACAACGCGGGGCGCGGGTTGTCGCTCATGCCGCCGTCGACGGCGACGAACACCTTCTCACCGGTGTGCTTGACGGCGAGCACCCTGTAGAGGGCGACTCCGGCCGGACCGACCACCGCCCGCCCGGGCTCGATGGTGAGCCGGGGAACGGTCAGCCGGGCGGCGGCGCAGCCCTCGACGAGTTCGGCGCGCAGCCGTCGGGCCAGTGCGGTGAGGTCGAGGGCGGGTTCGCCCGGTCGATAGGCGATGCCGTGGCCGCCGCCCATGTCCAGTTCGGGCAGGACGACGCCGTGCGCGTCGCGGATGCGGGCCATCAGTCCCACCATCCGGCGCAGGGCCACCAGATAGGGTTTGACCTGGGTGATCTGTGAGCCGATGTGGCAGTGCAGGCCGGTCAGTTCGAGCTGCGGCTGGCCGAGGATCCTCGTGACGGCGTGCTGCGCGCCCCCGTCGGTGAGCGAGAGCCCGAATTTCTGGTCGTCCGTGCCCGTACGGATCTTGTCGTGCCCGCCGGCGGAGACGCCCGGAACCACCCGCACCATGACCTTCTGGCGCCTGTCGGGCCCGACGGCGGCCGCGATCCGGGCGATCTCCGAGGGACCGTCGATGACGATCCGCCCCACCCCGAGGCGCAGCGCCGCCTCCAGGTCACGGGGCGACTTCGCGTTGCCGTGCAGCACGATCCGCTCGGGCGGGAAACCGGCCGTGACGGCCAGTTCCAGTTCGCCGGCGGAACACACGTCCAGACCCAGTCCCTCCTCCCGGACCCAGCGCACCATGGCGCGGGAGAGGAACGCCTTGGCGGCGTACAGCACCTCGGCGTCGGGGAAGGCATCCCGGTAGGTCCGGCAGCGCCCGCGCACCTCGGCCTCGTCGACGACGTAGGCCGGTGTGTCGAAGCGCTCGGCCACCTCCGCGAGAGACACCCCGCCGACGGCCAGGCCACCGCGCGGGAGCCGCTCCGTCGACGCGGGCCATATGGACAGGTCCTCCGCGCCGGCGGCGACCTCGGAGAGAACGGCAGTGGTCACCGGGACCCCCCTCGCAGAGCACGGGCCGGAACCGCGGGCGTCCGCGCCGGCACCGGTACCGGGGTGACGGCGGGAGCCGTGAAGGTCGGGTCGATCGTCAGGCGGCACGCGCCGAGCGGCGCGGCAAGCGCGCGGAGCGCCGACTCGGACAGCCGGATCCAGGGCTGCTCCGCGCCGAGCGTGGTCGCCAGCAGGTCGGGGCGGGTGAATCCGACGGCGGTGCGGTCGCCCAGAGGGGTGCGGAACATCCGGAGCACCACCTCCGCGGTCCCCGGCCGGACGGGCACGTAGAGGGGTCCGGCCGGGACCCGTTCTTCAGGCTCGGGGTCGTCGTCGTACTGGAACAAACACATGGGGCCCTCCCAGAGGAACCACGAGTGGCAGGTGGGGCCCCGGATGCGGGGAGGCGGTCCGGGGCACGACACCGAAGCTACCCCCGTGTTCCCGCACCTGTGGTCGTCCCATAACGGGGCTCTTACGGCGACCGGCCGAGTCCATACGCATCGCTGACGGCCTGCGTCGGGCGGCGTCAGGAATCCGTCAGGGTCGTCGATCGCGGCGTGAGAGGGCCCAGCTCCCGGATGATGGAGGCCGCGGATTCCTGCCACTTGGTCTCGGCTCCCCGCCTGAGTACGGGCGCTCGATCAAGGTGTTCGGATGGCAGTGGAGCGCGGCGGCCACGATGTTGATCAGCCCGGCTCGGTCCAGCTCGATCCGGCCCTTCTTCAGCTCGGATGCCCATCCCTGAGTCCGGCCCAGGGCGGCGGCGAGGTCGGCCTGAGTCATCCCGACCCAGAGCCGTTGACGCCCGACCCGGCGCCCGGTCCGCTCTTGCTCCTCGATGTACCCGCTCACACCCACCACCCCGATCTCTGGAGCCGACCGCAAGACCCGCGCCACCCGCCCGCGCCGCAAGGCCGGGACGGGGCGGGCAGGTGGCGCGATCCCCAGTCCCCGGGCAGGACCATTCCGGTGGAAACACCGGGATTGCCGAGATCGCTTGATGATCAGTGCAACGGTGAGCCTCAGGGAGCACTCAGGCGTACGGCGAGGGCGGCGATGTCGTCGTCGAGGCGCCCTCTGGTGTAGCGGAGGAGGTCGCGGTGAAGGGCCGTGAGCAGTTCGCGGGGCGGTGTCGGTGGCTGTCGACGCATCCACGCTGCCAGCGGGAAGAACTCGCCGTCGCGGGCGCGGGCCTCGGCGATCCCGTCCGTGTAGAGGAGCAGCAGGTCGCCGGGGGCGAAGTCGAAGGTGTCGACGTTGTAGTGATCGCCGATCAGCTCCGCGAGGCTGAGCAGCGGCGCGGGGGTGACGGGCTCGAGGACACGGAGTTTCCCGTGGTTCAGGAGCAGCGGCGGGGGGTGTCCGCAGTTGAGGATGTTGATGCGTCTGCCCTCGTGCGGGATCTCGGCGAGAAGGGCGGTGGCGAAGCGTTCCATGGGCCCGTCGGGGGGAAAGGCGGCGTTGTAACGGGTGCTGCTGGCGTCCAGCCTGCGTGCGACGTTGACCATGTCGGTCTCGCCGTACGCCGCCTCCCGGAATGCGTTGACGATCGCCGCGGCCGCTCCCACCGCCGGCAGGCCCTTGCCGCGCACGTCGCCGATGAGCAGCCTGACCCCGAATGGCGTGTCGACCACCTCGTAGAAGTCCCCGCCGATGCGGGCCTCGGCGGCGGCCGCGAGGTACAGCGACTCGATCTCGACGTTCCCGTAGCGGCGCGGCATCGGGCTCAGCACCACCTGCTGCGCCGCGTCGGCGACGAGCCGTACCTGGAAGAGGGTGCGCTCCCGCTGGAGCCGGACGTGGCTTCCGTACGCGGCGGCCACGGTGACCGCGATGATGCCCGCAGCCGTCCACCACGTTCCCAGGTCGGGGAAGACGAGGCTGAGGCCGATCATCAGGAGGAGGCAGACGGTGCCGAGCAGGACGGTGGGGAGGACCGGCCACATGGCGGCGGCCAGGGCCGGGGCCGCGGGCAGGAGGCGGCTGAAGGCCATTTCCGGCGGAGTGGCGTAGGCCAGGCTGGCGATCACGACGGTCAGGAAGACCGGCGACAGCCGCACCAGCCACCCCCGGCCGTAGCGCCGAGGGTGCCGCGGCCGTCCAGACTCGATCACGCTACCCACAATATCCGTGCAATAGGTGCATAGCGCTCTGACGAACAGGGGCGGCTTCCTGCCCCTCCCGCTCCCCAGTCGAAGAGCTCCATGCCCATAACGCAACATATGTTCGAATTCTTGGCTTGTCTGGGGCGGTGCCCGGCAGGGTCGGAGCGGGCCGTTCCGCCGCACTCGCTCGACTGCGCCTCGTCCACGTAGTGCCTGGTGAGCTCGCCTCACCGGTCGCCGGCGAGGCGACCTCGCGGGCATTCCGCCAGACTGGGTGAAGCCGGGTGCCGTCGTGGCGATGAGTCTGCGGGCACCCGCAGGTCTATCTCCTGAAGAGACAACCGAGACACCCGACTCATGGGGAGTAAAGCCATGGGCCTCATCCACATCGAGCTGTTCGCGACCCTCGACCTCGTCGGGCAGGCGCCCGGCGGCCCCGACGAGGACCCGGTGGGATTCCCGTTCGGCGGCTGGCAGGCTCCCCTGCTGGACGAGGTCGCCGGGGCGCAGATCGGTGCCGCGTACGAAGGCACGGACGCACTCCTGCTCGGCCGGCGGACGTACGACATCTTCGCCGCCTACTGGCCCCACCAGGAGGGCGGCGAGGACGACGACATCGCCACGCTCTTCAACGGCGTCCCGAAGTACGTGGCCTCTCGCGGCAGGCCCGACCTCTCGTGGGCCGGGTCCACGCAGCTCGGCCCGGACCTCGCCGACGCCGTGCGCGAGATCCGTGACCGGCACGAGAACGTGAAGGTCGTCGGGAGCCTGAACCTCGTGCAGACCCTCCTGCGCGAGAAGCTCTTCGACCGTCTCGACCTCTGGCTGCACCCGATCGTGCTCGGCGTCGGGAAGAAGGTGTTCGACGACGGGGCGGTACCCAGCAACCTCACGCTCCTCGCGCCCCCGGCAGCCAGCCCGAACGGCACCGTGTACCTGCGCTACGGGCTCGCCGACGGCATCCCGGCGACGGGGGACATGAGCGCACCCGACCGCGGGGCCGGAAGCGACGCCTGAGGCCACCCTGCGCCGCGCAGCCCTGACTGCCGAGCAGCCGACCACCGCACAGCGTGCCGAGCGGCCGGCGGCCGATCGCGAGGTCGTACGCCGCGTGATCGGGGTCGGCATCGGCGACGAGGAATTCGACCAGGCCCCCGACGTCCTGGCCAACATCTACAAGATCGCTGCCGAGAAGGCCCGGGTCGCCCGGGACACCGCCGCGTGATCATCCTCGACGCCAGCGCCGTGCTCGACACCGTTTCCGCCGTCAGTGTGGGCACGATGATCCGCGACGGCTACGGAAGTGCCGACACGTGCCACGCTCTGTACTGCGCACTCCCGCGCCCGGAGTTCACCGGCATGTCCATCCTGCTCACCGGCCGCGAGGACGCCTACCCGCCCGGCACCGTGACGGTCGACATCGACTCGCCCGGCATGCTCGGCTTCCACTGACGAGCAGTCGTAGGGCTGGTCGGCCGGGTACGGAGCAGGCCCGTACGGGGGCGGGTGGACGCGCGGACCGGCGCGTGTGGTCACCCACCTGAGTTCGCTTCAGGCGCCGGTGCCCTCTGGGGCGACGTCCTCGGCCACGTCCGACCTGTAGTGGGTGTGAGTCCGTCGGCGGCGGGGAAGGCTCCGGGAGCAAGAAGACATGAAGGAACCCCCGGGGTGATCGAAATCCGCCCCGTCCTAAGCTGGTTGGGGACTCCCATGTCTTTTATGGGTCCGTCGCCAGCTGGCTGCGGGCCCTTCGTGTTGCGGCGGGCCTGACGAGTCGGTCCGTCGCTCGCCGCGTCCTGGCGGAAGCAGCGCACGGCGGACCCCCGAGGCCGAGGGGGGCCAGCGTGAAGGCACACATCGATCTGACCGCTATCGTCACGATTTCCCTGGGGGGCGTTGTCACCTATCTCGCCTACCGCGACCCGGCGATGGGGCCGGCCATCGTGACCGGCGGCGGGGTTGTGGTCCTGCTGCTCATGCTGTTGAAGGGCGGCGGCGAGGGCCAGTGACGCGGAGGGTGTGACCCGCTGCTGCGGGGTGATGCCCGGCCTCTCCGGTCGGGCATCACCCCACAGGCGCGCAGCCGGTGCCGGCCCGTGCTCTGGCTGGGCTCCGATCCATGAGTGGACCGGTGTCGGCATTACTGACCGGTCCGGTGGCGGATCACCGGTCCGGCAGCGGGGCCGGCGCACGGCGGGGGCGGGCGACGAGTTCACCGCCGCAGTTGGGGCATGTGTCCTGCATGGCGTCGCCGCAGGGAACGCAGAACGTGCACTCGTACGAGCAGATACGTGCGGACGAGTCCTGCGGCGGCAGGGCACGTTCACATCGTTCGCAGCGGTCGCGCATCTCCAAGGCCATGGCTCTCCTACGGGCGTCCATTGCCCGAGTGCTGTCAGAGGAAGTCGGATGTCCATCTTCAGCACAAGGATCTTGTCCTGAAAGCATCGAAGGGGACAGCTTTGCGTAGGATCCGGCCGGGGTCGCGCCCCCTGAAGCCGCCGACGGTCCAGGGTTCCTGGACGCGTGTCCACGGCCTATCCACGGTGTGGACGGGACATCGGCGTCCGGCAAACCCGGAAGGGGGCCGCCCCGCCGGGTGTCGGCAGGGCGGCCCCCTTCGGGGTCGTGCGGGTGGGGTGTGGTCGAGCCGGGTCAGTGGGTGGTCAGGCGCTGGATCGAGTCGGCGATCCGGCGGGTGATCCGCCGCGTGATCAGGCGTGCTTCCAGACCGGGGCGGTCTGGCGGGCGACGCCGTGGACGAAGTTGGAGAGGGTGCCGTTCGCGTTCAGGACCACGATGGTGTTGTCGCTCTGGAGGATCACGGACTTGCCCTTGGCGAAGTAGGTCCAGTTGCTCCAGGTGCCGCGCGAGGTCATCTTGACGCCGTACAGGCCGTCCTTCTTCACCAGGCGGACCTTCGTGCCGCCCGCGACCTTGTACACGCCGAGCTTCGCGGAGGTGGTGGTGGCGCCGGTCCAGCTGTGGATCTCGCCGTCGATGGTGAGGCGGACGTAGCGCTGGCCGACCTTGCGGACGTCCTGGTAGGCGTTGGGCGCCGGGCTCAGGAAGCCGACGCGCTTGCCGTTCTCGACGATGTGCGAGCTGAAGATCTGCGGGCCGGCCTTGTAGGTCTTGACGGTCAGGTTGCCGTACTTCGTCGTGGAGTGGAGGCGGCCCACGGTGATGCAGTGCTTCGACAGCTTCGGGAACGCGGTGGCGGTCCACGGCGTGCTGCCGCCCTGCGTGCGCTGCTTGAACACGGGTGCCTCGGACAGCACGCCGTCGATCCGCAGGCCGCCGGCCAGGTCCAGCGGCTTGGTCTGGTCGACCGTGCCCAGGACCTTGCCGCTCTCGTCGCGCAGCTGGGCCTTGGCGCCGGTGTGGGCGCTGTTGGTCAGCTTGACCGTCAGGCCGGAGAACAGGGACGGGATGACCTTGCTCTTGATGCAGTTCTCGGCAACCACCAGGCTGCGCGCGGGGGAAGCCTGCTGGGCCGGGGAAGAGGCCGCGAAGGCCGCGGCGGGCGTGGCGATCGCCGCGCCGAAGAGGGCGAGGGCGGCGGTGGTGGCGCGGAGGGCGGTACGCATGACGACTCCTTGAAGCGTGGGTGGTGTGTAAGGAGAGCCGTATGCCGTGGTCTCTTCCGGTGGAGGCCGTTGAGTTCGGGCTGCTGGCTGCAGGAGCAAAGTTAGTGATCTTGTTGGGTGGAATGGTCCGGTCCGCGTCACAGGCGTGTGACAGCGGCAAGCAGGCACCATCGCCTCCTGCGCAACCCAGGCGAGGTTCGGCCGTGTGCGGTGCGGACTTGGACCAGGTGGTGCCGTACTCCGCCGGGGGCCCGGGGTGGCGTGCTCGGCGTCGGACCCGAGCCTGTGATACTCGCCGGCCGGTCGTCGGTGCGTTGTGGCAGCATGCCGCCGTCCGTGCCCTGATCGCCGGCGTGGAGACACCCTCGCCGCCGCTCCTCGCTGGGCTGCTGCGAGGTGAGGAGGGCGAGGCCGCGGAGCTGTTCGGCCTGGTAGCGGACGAGCTCGGGTTCGGCTTCCACCCGCCCGAGGGCTACTGGGAGGGCCGGTTGGCGCTCGCCCGCTGGTGGGCGGCCGAGATCGTCGGTGGATGGCTCGACCCCGACGAGGGCGCCTTGCTCATCGTCAACGAGGTGGCCGCGGCCTACGGGGAGTCCGAGGAGTTGGCACCCGTCGTCGACCTGGTGCTGGCGCGCTGGGACCACACCGGACCGCAGGCGTCCCCGGAGGAGATCGACGCAGACGTGATCCGGGCCGCCCGTGAACTCCTGGCCCGCATTCCGCCTCCGTCCACCCCTTTCTGATCTGACGGCACGACTGTCGCCCTGCCCGGGCCGGCCACCCGGGGCGGGGCAGGTCAGTGGCCCGGTCAGTGGAACACTCCGGCCCGGGCCGCCGCGCACGCCGCCCGCGCTGCGCGGCGGGGCAGCTCCGCGTCCGGTGCGCCCCGCAGGAGGAGGAGTTCCTGGTAGAGCGGCGCCGTGGCCGTGACGAGCAGCCCGCGGGTGTTCAGGCCGGGCGGGATTTCACCCCGGTCCACGGCCCGGTCGGCGATCGGCGCCGACCGGGCGTAGCGGTCCTCCCAGAAGCGGGTCAGGGCGCGCGCGGCCTCCGTCGAGCGGAAGGACGCGGCGATCAGGGCGGTGGTGAGGCTTGCGCTCGCGCCGGACTCGTCCGGTTGCAGGGCGTCGTAGACCTCCTGGTTGAGTGCGGTGAGGTCGTCCTCCAGGGAACCGGTGTCGGCCGGGCGCCAGGTGTCGTCGGCAGCGGCCTCGAGGACATCGGCCAGCAGTCCCCCGATGTCGCGCCAGCGCCGGTACACGGTGGTGCGGTGGACGCCGGACCGTTCGGCGACGGCGTCCACCGTCAGTGCGTCGTATCCGGCTTCCACGAGGAGTTCGCCGACCGCCTCGAGGACCTGTGCACGGATCCGGGCGCTGCGGCCGCCCGTACGGCGCCGGGCGGGGGCCTCCGGACCGGGATCGGAAAGATCGCTTGCGTCTGTGGGTGAGGGCATGTCACCATCTTAACGCAACAGTCATCGCGTTAAGGAGCCTCTGGTGATCATCTGCCGTATCCGGCCCGCCGGCCGCCGCCCCGCTTCCACCCCCGCCCCCGCCCGTGCCGTTCACTTCCCGGAGTCCGCCCATGACCGCGACCGAAACCTCTGCACAGCTCACCGCGCTTGACGTCACCAAGGCCTACGACGGCCGCCTCGTCCTCGACACCGTCAGCTGCTCCGTCACGACGGGAGACCGCCTCGGGATCGTCGGCGAGAACGGATCCGGCAAGTCCACCCTGCTCCGCCTCCTCGCCGGAGCCGAACGCCCCGACCAGGGGAAGGTCTTCATCCGTTCCCGCAGCCCGCTCGGCCACCTCGCCCAGGAGGAGCGGCTGCCCGCGCACCTGACCGTTCAACAGGTCATCGACCGGGCCCTCGGTGAACTGCGCACCATGGAAGCCGGCCTGCGCCGGCTGGAACGGCGGATGGCGGACGGGGACACCTCCGTGCTCGCCGCGTACGCCGACCTGCTCACCGGCTACGAACTCCGCGGCGGCTACGAGGCCGAGGCGCGCATCGAGCGCGCCCTGCACGGCCTGGGCCTGCTGCGGCTGCACCGCGACAGCCCCGTCGGCGCGCTTTCCGGCGGTGAGCAGGTACGGTTGCGCCTCGCGTCGCTGCTGGCCGCCGAGCCCGACGTACTCCTGCTCGACGAACCGACCAACCATCTGGACGACTCCGCCCTGACCTGGCTGGAAGAGCACCTGCGTGCCCGCCGCGGAGTCACGGTGGCCGTGTCCCACGACCGCGTCTTCCTCGACCGCGTGACCACGTCCCTGCTGGAGGTCGACGCCGACACCCACGGGGTCGTGCGCTACGGGAACGGCTACGCCGGCTACCTCGCCGACCAGGCCGCCGCGCGCGAGCGCAGGGTCCAGTCCCACGAGGCCTGGAACGCCGAAGCCGCCCGGCTGCGCGACGCCGCTGCCGGCAGCGCCCGGCGGGTGGCGCCCGGACGGGCCCGCAAGGACGGCAACAAGATGGCCTACGACCGGGCCGCCGGCCGGGTGCAGCAGTCCCTGGCGAGCCGGGTGCGCCAGGCCGAGGAGCGGCTGTGCCGGCTGCTGGCGCACCCAGTGGAACAGCCGCCGAAGCCGCTGCGCTTCAGTGCAGTCCCGAGCGGCGGCGATGCGCGCGGAACACTCGTGGAGGCGCAATGCGTTGAGGTTCCGGGACGCCTGGCCCCCACGAGCCTGACCCTCGGGCCGGGGGACCGCCTGCTGGTCAGCGGAGCGAACGGCGCCGGGAAGTCCACCCTGCTGAACCTGCTGGCCGGTACGTCCGAACCTCCGCGGGGGCGCCTCGTACGCCGTGGTCGGATCGGCCTGCTGAGGCAGCTGCCGGACCTGGACCCGGACGCGAACCTGGACGCGGACGAGGGCCTGAACGGGAACCGGGACGAGCGGACCGTTCTCGCCGCCTATGGGCAGGGGCGGGCCGGCCACCCCGAGGAACACGCCGAACGGCTGCTGGAGCTAGGACTGTTCCGCCCCGACCGGCTCGGCGTCCCCGTCGGGAACCTGTCCTCCGGACAGCGGCAGCGACTCGCCCTGGCCCGCCTGGTGACCGAACCGTACGACGTACTGCTCCTTGACGAGCCGACGAACCACCTCTCCCTCGCTCTGGTGGAGGAGCTGGAGGCGGCCCTCGTGGGTTTCCCAGGCGCCGTGGTCGTCGTCAGCCACGACCGGATGGTGCGTTCTCGCTGGCAGGGCGAACGACTCGATCTCGTGGCAGCCGCGACCACCACAGCCGCTGCCGTTGCCGCTGCTGACGAGGACGGTTCCGTGCGGCCGGCGGGCACCGCCCGGGTCGCCTGACCGGACCTCGCGCCGGGCCCTCGCCCCGCCCTTGCCACCCTCGCCTCCCCCTCGTGATGGAAGGACCCGTATGCCCCACATCCACACCCACACCCTCACCACAGACCGCTCCTTCTCCGTGTCGGACCCGGCATCGGGCCCGTACGCCCTCACCGCCGGCGATGACGGCTCGATGTGGTGCACACTCGTGCACGCGGGCCGGATCGCCCGCCTCACTCCCGAAGGCCGGCTCGACGAGTTCCCGTTGGACTCGGAATCCTGCGGGCCCGGCCTCATCACCGCGGGCCCCGACGGCGCGCTCTGGTTCACCTGGATGCGGGACGGCCGGATCGGCCGGATCGACAGGCACGGGCAGGCCCGTTCGTACCCGTTGCCCTCACGGGACGCCGGCCCGTACGGCATCACGGCCGGCCCGGACGGCGCGCTCTGGTTCACCCAGCTGCACACCGGTCGCATCGGCCGCATGGAGACGGGGGGAGAGGTGGCGGAGTTCCCGCTGCCCGGCCTCGAAGGAGCCTTCCCCTCCATGATCGTCGCAGGTGGTGACGGAGCTCTGTGGCTCACCCTTAACCAAGCTCACGCCATCGGCCGGATCACGCTCGCCGGGGAAGTGACCCTGCATCACCTGCCCGCTCCCGAGGCGGCTCCCGTGGGGATCGCGGCAGGCACCGACGGGTCAATGTGGTTCACCGAGATCGGAGCGGGCCGGATCGGGAATCACGGCGGCCGGGGAGATCACCGAGTATCCGCTCCCCGACCCCTCCTGCCGCCCCCACGCGATCACGGCCGCACCGGACGGCTCCGTGTGGTTCACCGAGTGGGCGACCGGCCGGATCGGCTCGCTGACACCTGCGGGCCACCTGGAGGAACACCCCCTCCCCGACCCCGGCTGCGAACCCCACGGTCTGGCCTTCGGACCGGACGGCGCACTGTACGTGGCCCTGGAGACAGGAGAGATCCTGCGTATGGTGCGAGGCAGGGACTGACGGCGTCTGGCACCAGGGTGCGGAGTACGCGTGCGCCCATCGCTGCCGCCGCATGACCGGCCTTCTATCCTGCAGGAATGATCAAGCCGATAGAACTCGTGATATTCGACTGCGACGGTGTACTGGTCGACAGCGAGCGCATCGCCGTGCGCATCCAGGTCGCACTGGGCGCGGAGCTCGGCTGGCCGTTGACGCACGAGGATGTCGTCGACCGGTTCATCGGGCGCTCCAGGGAATCCATCTGTGCACAGATCGCTCAGCGGCTGGGCGAGGAGACGGCCGCACACTGGTGGGACCAGCTGATCCAGCGTCACCGGAAGGAGGTGGACGCCGGGCTCGAGCCCGTGGACGGGCTGCCCGATGCGCTGGCCGAGATCACCCTGCCGGTCTGCGTGGCCTCCAGCGGCTCCCACGAGAAGATGCGTCACACGCTCGGTGTCACCGGACTGTACGACCGGTTCGCCGGCCACATCTTCAGCTCCACCGAAGTCTCCCGTGGCAAACCGGCCCCTGACCTCTTCCTGCACGCGGCACGACAGATGGGCGTCGACCCTGCGGCCTGCGCCGTGGTCGAGGACAGCCGCCCGGGCGTCCAGGCCGCCCGCGCCGCCGGAATGCGAGCCTTCGGCTATGCGGGCGGTCTCACCCCGGCCGAACGACTCGACGGCGCCGACACCATCGTCTTCCACGACATGCGCAAACTCCCCGGCCTCATCAACGAGCAGCAGTAGCCGCACAATCCGGCGTCCACGGGGGAGATCCACATAGCCCCACCGGCGACGACGGCGCCCTGTGCGGATTCCACGTCGGCGGGGCGCCGCGCCGAAAGTGCGAATCGCAGCTTGCGCGGAACTGCAGAACGGCGCGGACTTCGGTGCGCCAGTGTGCCGCGAACACGGTCAATCACCATCGCGGACCAGTCCGCGCCGTAGGTGTGGGACGTGCTCCACTCCGGCGTGTTCAGGTGGAGCAGCGTGGTCTTGGTGACCCGGCCGCGGCCGTCGTACTCGTTCTCGGTGGCGCTGGGGATCGGCTGGCGCGCGTCCCGCGGATGCCACGCACGGGGTGTCCAAGCTGACCGTCAAGATGCTCGCCCACGCGGCCCGCAACACAGTCGACTACACGGTGCCCTCCGTCCCCGCCGGGCGCTCGGCCCGCCACAAACTGACCTTGCACGCCAAGGACGCGGGTCGCCTCCACACCTACTTCCTGCCCACACCCGGGCAGCCGGTGTGGCCCGGACCCGACGTCCGCATCAGTGCCGTCACCACCAGCAAGGGCCTGGACTGCAAGCTCATCACCCCCGGGATCGCCGATCAGCAGCGCAACCTCGACTGCCATGCGACCGAGGGCGAGCACACCATCGAGTACACCCTCACCGCACCGGCCGCGCTGCCCACCCGGCAGATGGATGCGCACACGACGGGAACGGCGGGACGAGGCCGGCGCTCTTGTCGGGTATGCGGTCCGCGCTGCCCGGGGCCGTGCGGACCGGGCACGCGCCCGGTGTGGTTCGCCGGTTCGACGCTCGCCTACGGCCTGTCCCTGCCGCGTGTCCGCGAGTGCCTCGAACCGGCCGTCGCACCCGCGGACTGTCGGTGAGACCGGTGAATCTTCTCTGAGACAGGTCATCTACTGAATTGGCGGCAGCTGGACCATCGGGTCAGCCGTCAGCGCTAACGGCTGTCCCGACGGGAGGGCTTGCGCCGGCCGGTTCCACATTGGTGGAACCGGCGCCCGCGACAACGACGAGCAGGTCATCAGCCCTGCGGGTCGCGGTCAGTTCGCGTGGACTCCCCACCACTTCTGGAAGTTCATCCCGTTGCAGTCGAACGCGCGCAGCCCGTACGCGAAGCTGTCGTCGATGCACCGGCCGGTGGCCCGGTTCTTGAAGGTCGTCCCGCCGGAACTGTTGCTGACCGACCACTGCTGGTAGTTCATCCCGTTGCAGTCGAAGGCCCGCAGGCCGTACGCGAAGCTGTCGTCGACACAGCGGCCGGTGACCTTGTTCCGCAGCTCGTGGTAGTACGTGCCGTCGCCGAACCGGAACTGCTGGAAGTTCGTTCCGTTGCAGCCGAACGCCCGCAGCCCGTACGCGAAGCTGTCGTCCATGCAGCGGCGGGTCGCGTTGTTCTGCCCGTCGAAGTGGAAGACCTCCGCGCGGGCATGTGCGGGCGTGGCGACTGACAGCGCGGCGATTGCGGCGGTCGCGGCGACGACGGCCCATCGCCGTACAGCGGATATCTGCATGACCCCTCCAGATGGATGAGAGACGACGACCGAGGGATTGTCCCTGGACGACAGGCGCGTGCAGTCTCCCCGAGGCCCGCGCCGTGCAGACGACACTAGGCACCGCCTGGTAGGGAGGGCAGTGCTCCGCCAGAGGCCGCCCAGAGGCCGCCCAGGAGCCGACCGTCTGCCACTTCGCCGGACCCACCCTGTTCAGGACGTTCCGCCACGTCTCGGTCATGGGCTGCGCCCCCGCCCTGCCGGTAAGGACCCCGGCAGCGCGGAAGCCGTCCGTCCTCGGGCCGGCGGGAAATGCAGAGTCAGCCGCAGAGCGAGAACTGATCCCCCGGCCGGAACGGACCGCAGGGGCCCTGCGTGTAGCTCTGGCCAAGGTTGCCCCGTCCCGGCTGGACGAGATGCAGCGCACGATGGACGAGGCGTTCTCGCAGTCCATCGACGCGGGTGAGGCCCGCGGGGTCCAGGGCGCCGCCGACAACCGAAGCCCGTGCGCCTTTTACCGGCAGATTATTGCCGCTTGACACTCAAGATCTTGATTGGCAGCATCCTTTGCACCGGCGATATCTTCCGTTCATGTGAAACCGGCGAGGTCGAAGTCCTCCCCGGTCGCGTATTTCCAGCAGCGAGAAACTCACAAGGTTTTCTCGCTGCTTCTGTGTGAGGCTACTTTGAAACAACTGAATTCCGATCGCATCACTGGTGCCATCGAGGAGTCCGAGTCGCGAATCCGCCCCAGTGAAGAGCGGGGCGAATACCAGCGCACGCTCGGCACCCGGCAGACACAGATGATCGCCATCGGCGGCACCATCGGCACGGGGCTTTTTCTGGGTGCCGGGACCGCCATCTCCAAGGCGGGTCCGAGCCTGCTCATCTGGTATGCGGTCGCAGGCGCCGTGGTGTTCCTGGTCGTCCGCGCCCTGGGCGAACTGCTGATGTACCGACCGTTCTCCGGGAGTTTCGCCGACTACGCGCGGGAATTCCTCGGGCCGTTCTGGGGATACGCCACCACCTGGACGTACTGGATCATGTGGGTGACCACCGGCATGGCGGAGATCACCGCAGCCGGCCAGTTCATGCGCTACTGGTATCCGGATTTCGACCAGTGGAAGACCGCCCTCATAGCCCTGGTGGTGCTCACCTGCGCCAACCTCATCTCGGTCAAGCTCTTCGGTGAGCTGGAGTTCTGGTTCGCCATGGTCAAGGTGACAGCCATCATCGGCATGATCCTCGTCGGCCTCGGGGTGCTCATCCTGGGCTTCGGCGACGCCGGTGACACCGCGTCCGTGAGTCACCTGTGGGCGGACGGGGGAATCGCCCCGCACGGCGTGTGGAGCTCCCTCATGACCCTGCAGATCGTGCTCTTCGCCTACCTGGGCGTGGAGTTGGTCGGTGTCACCGCGGGTGAGACCAAGGACCCGGAGAAGAACCTGCCGCGGGCGATCAACACCCTGCCCCTCCGCTTTGGGCTGTTCTACATCGGCGCCCTCCTCGTGATCCTGTCCGTCGTCAGCTGGAGCGAGTTCCAGCCCGGTACGAGTCCGTTCGTCGCTGCCTTCACGAAGATCGGCATCCCCGCGGCGGCCGGCATCGTCAATTTCGTCGTGCTGACTTCCGCGCTGTCCTCTTGCAACGCGGGCGGCCTCTACGCGACGGCCCGCATGCTGCGGACCGCGGGTCTCAACGGTGACGGCCCCGGGGGGCTGGCACGGCTCACGGACAAGGGCGTGCCGAGGACCGCCCTGTTCGCTTCCGCCCTGGTCATGGCCGGCGGAGTCGCGATCAACGCGATCGACCCGGAGCGCGCCTTCATCTACATCACCAGCGTCTCCACCGGCGGTGCGATCCTGGTGTGGAGCGTCATCCTCGTCACCCACCTGCGCTATCGCGCGGCAGTACGCGAAGGACGGGTCGCCGCGTCGCCGTACCGCATGCCGGGCGCCCCGTACACCAACTGGCTGGCACTGACGGCCTTCGCCTTCGTCACGGTCCTGATCGCCTGGAACGCCGAGACCCGGATGGCCCTGTACGTGATCGGGGTGTGGATCCTTCTGCTGGTGGCGGGCCATGCCCTGCGGCGCACTCGCACCCCGCACACCCCTGCAGAGACGGCCCCCGGCCGGCGGGTCTGACACCCGCCCCGCCTCGGCACCGGCGTCGGACTCTTCAGGAGGAGGCCCGCTGCTGTGACGGCCCGTGGCGTACCCCTCCAGCCGGTACGCCACGGGCCGTCGGGTTGTTCCCCGCCCACCCCGTTCGCACCGTCGTGAGCCTCCGGAGGAGAGCTCGGCGAACTCCCCGGGCCCGTGTCGGCCGCGGGGCGGATTGCCGCAGGCCGCGCGGGTACCGCTGGTCACGCGCCGGGCCGTCGCGCCGCGGCCCCCGCCGAACGCCCCTCCGGCCCAGCTGACCGTTCCGGCTGTTGCACTTGCAGACAACAGTGGTGGCGCTGAAGACCGGAATGCATGCTCTGCATGCGGTGCGGATCGGGCGATGAACCCTCAGAAGGTCACAAAAGGTCCTATTTCCGCTCACTTCACCCATGACCACCTTAGAGGTGATAACAATCACCGGTCTGGGGCTTGGAAGTGAAGGAACCAGCCACCCTCTGAGGGGAAAATGATCAGCGAGGGGGGCGTGAGCGATGAGAAGTTCGCTTCGCTGCAGGAAACGTTGGAGAAGAGGGGCCCTTCCGTGCAACTGGTCGGACTTGAGGACGAGACTTATCCGCACGAGGCCTCTGCGCCGCTCCAAGTCTTTCTCAGAGCATGGCGGGCTTCGGCCGGAGCCAAGCTGGGGCGTGACAAGCCGATCTCGCAGAAGGAAGTCGCCGAGCGCATGCAGGTGAGCGAGCGCTGGTACCGCAGCCTGGAGAGCGGTGATCCCGTACCGCTGTCCGGCGAGCGGCTCGGCCAGCTCGCCTCCGCACTGGTCCTGGGGCCCGATGAGCAGATGGCGCTCTACGCCCATGCGCTGGGCGGTGAACCAGAGCCCCAGGAGGACGCCGGCGAAGCGCTGGACGCGCTCACGCTGCTGGTGGAGCAGGCCGGACCGTACCCCATGTACCTGGCCGATCGCGCGTGGAACGTCATCGCGTACAACGCGGTCGCGGCCGAGTGGTTCCCCTGGTTCCGCGCGCCGTCGCCCAACGTCCTCCGATGGGCTCTGACCACCGCCGAGGCCCGCGAGGAGCTGGTGGACTGGCAGCACAACGCCGAGATGTACCTGGCCCAGCTGCGCTTCACCATGCTGAGCGGGCACGACGACGCGGAGGTGCGGAGCTTGCTCGACGAGGTCCTCGCCGTTCCGGAGTGCCGTCGGCTCTGGGAGCAGGGCACGCAAATCATCGCCTACCGCCAAGGGCACCGGTTCACCCTGCGGCTCCCGTGGGTCCGGGCCCAGAACATCTCCGTCACCGCACAGGTCCTCCTGCCCGCCTATGTGGCCGGCATCCGCAGCGTGGTCCTCATGCCGGACTTCAGGGCCACCGAGGTGCCGGGTACGGGCTCGCCCCGGAACTGAGCCCGTCCGGACCGGCTGCGATGACCGCGAGCCGGACGCACCTGCGCCAGGACGAAGCTCCTGCCGGACAGGCGCATCGGTCCGGAAGTACAAGGATTACCGAGGCCCGGGCGAATTCACGCCCGGGCTTCGCCATATTCTTGCATAAGGTGCACCGGCATTTTTTTGCCTCCCATAACTGTCTGCCGTGCCGGGACGCGGCAATTTTCTGCCGGTCGGCCGAGGAGATTTTCCGGCGGCCGTGCGGCACTTTTTTGCCTCTTGACGGTCGACGGAAACAGCGGCAGCATTCACCCCGGTCAAAGGCCGCCCTCCCACAGAGATTGGGCGGTAGCTCTTCAGCCGGAGAGGTGCCCACGAGGAACTCTCCAGGCTCCGTCAGAGGACTGCAGTGAAATTCGCTATTATCGGCGGCGGCGCCACCAGTGTGAGTCTTGTTGATGCACTCGATCGCCGCGGCCTGGCACAGGAAATCGACCTGACCGTCTATGAGCCGGAAAAGGAGATCGGACGGGGAAACGCCTACCGCGTGGACGCCGGATCGGCGCTCCTGAACCGGCAGGCGGAGTTCATGTCGATCCGATGGAACGAGCCGAGGCACTTCCTCGGCTGGCTCGAAAAACACCAGGAACCGGAAGTCCGAGCGTACGCACAACCGGGTTCCTTCCCGCCGCGATACCTGTTCGGTGATTACACCTCCGAGTGCTTCGCCCGCCTCAAGGATTCCTGGGCCGACCACGGCCGGTCGGTCGAGGTCGTCCATGACACCGTGGTGTCGATGACACGCGGTGACGAGGGTCAAGAACTCAGGGTCACCACCACCTCCGGCACCACGCACGCGTACGACGGCGCCGCGCTGTGCGTGGGAACCGCCGATCCGGTCGACTGCTACGGGCTCGCGGGAATTCCCCGGTACACGAACGACCCCTACCCCCTGTGGGTCACCGTGGAGACGGTCGCTCAGGAGGATCACGTCGCCGTGCTCGGAACGAGCCTGACGGCAGTGGACATCGTCATGGCGCTGCTCGATCGAGGGCACCGCGGGCCGATCACCATGGTGTCGCGCCGCGGACTGCTGCCCGGCGTGCGGCAGCAGCACCGCGACACCACCTCCGCGGTACTCACCGAGGCGGCCGTCCGCCTGGCGGCCGGCGCCCCGGAAGGGCTGACGCTCGCAGCGGTCCTGGAGCTGATGCGCGCCGAACTCGCCGCGCACGGCATCGATCCCCACATCCTGGACCGGGAGGCCGACCCGCGCGAAGAGCCGGCCGCCCGCCTCGCGCGACACCTGGAGCTGGCCGAGCGCGCAGAGCTGTGGCAGCCACTGCTCATCACCGCGGCGAACGACCTGATCGAACTCGTCTGGTCGCTGTGGTCCGACACCGAGCGCGCCACCTACCTGCGCGACTACCACCACATCTTCCAGAGCCTGTGCAACCCCATGCCCATGCGTACGGCGCGCAAGCTGCTCACGGCAGCCGGGACCGGGCAACTCCGCATGCTCGGCGGAGTCCTGGACGTACGGGCGCAGGGCGAGGCGTTCGGCATCGCCTGCAGGGACGAGACGTTCCGGGCCGACGCCGTCATCAACTCCGCCAAGCGCGAGAAGGCCCCTTCCCCGGCCGCGGCGACCGAGCTGTGCGCCTCGGTCGTGAACGCCGGCCTGGGACAGTACGACGCCTTCGGCGGTCTGACCGTCAGCACCGCGGACAACCGGCTCGTGACGGCGGGCGCCACCACGCCCTCGCCCGTCTTCGCGCTGGGACAGCTCACGGCCGGCTCCCTCTACTACACCAGCTCTCTCGCGATGATCGCCCGTCGGGTCGAGTTGGTCGCCGACCGCGTCGCCGAAGCGGTCGCCCTCACGAAGCAGCAGTAACCCCTCCCCTCCTACAGAAGTGCAAGAACCAATGAACTCTCCTGTCGTCATCGTCGTCGATCCCACCTCCACCGGCGTCAGCCTCAGCGCCGCCTGCGCCGAGTACGGTGCCCACGTCGTCCACCTCTGGCAGGCCGGCCTGCGGGACGCCTACAGCGCCGACCCGCACCCGCACAAGCTGCTGTGCACCGGGACGGAGGACGCCCTGGGCGCCCTGGCCGGACTCGCACCGGCAGCGGTGTGGCCGGGCAGCGAGTACGGCGTGACCTTCGCCAACCAGCTCTCCGCCGAACTGGGCCTGCCCCACAACGACCTCGCCCTTGCCGGCGCCCGCCGGGACAAGAACGAGATGCTCCGCGCGGTCTCCGCCGCGAGCCTGCCGACAGGTTGGAGCAAGGAGCTGTACAGCGGGGAGGAGGTGGAGGAGTTCCTGACCGGCTTCGACGCCTACCCCGTCGTCGTCAAGCCCGCCAACAGCGCCGGCAGCGACGGCTGCGCGGTCTGCTACAGCGCCGACGACCTGCGCACGGCGTACTCGGCGATCGCCGGTCAGGAGAACTACCTGGGGGAGACCAACTCCCGTGTGCTCGTACAGGAGTTCATCGACGGTCCGCAGTACATCATCGACACCGTCAGCGTCGGCGGACGGCACCTCCTGTCGGACGTGTTCCTCTACCGCATCGACGAGGTCGACGGAAAGCCGCTCATCCGCGACGCCGTCCTGCTCAAGGAACTGAACGAGGCGGAACGGGACGCCGTGCGCTACGTCATGTCCTGCCTGGACGCGCTCGGCCTCAAGGAGGGTGCGGCCCATACCGAGGTCCGGCTCACCTCCCGCGGCCCCCGGCTCATCGAGGTCAACGCCCGCCTCATGGGCCCGATCCAGCCCGCGGACGTGTACACCGCGGCGCTGGGGTACAGCCACGCCACGCTCCTCGCGGAGAGCCTGCTGGACCGGGCGCGCTTCGAGCAGCGCTTCGACCAGGACTACCGTCCGCACCAGGCCATGGCCATGGTCCTGCTGCGCATCTACCAGGAGGGCCACATCACGGCGATGCCCGGCCTGGCGGAGATCCGGCGGCTGCCCGGCTTCCACAGCTTCCTCAAGCTCCCGGCCCTCGGCACCGCCGTCTCCCCGGCGAACCCGCTCACGGTCGGCACGACCGGTCTGGCGTTCTTCGCCCACGTGGAACCCGACGTGGTCGACAAGGCGCTGGCCGAACTGCACGTGAGGGAAGACGCCGACGCCGTCTTCACCGTCGGCTGAACGCGAGGTTCGCCGTGCACACTCCGCCCTCGCCCACCGGCGCGTACGGGCTGGGCTGCGTCGTCGTCGCGGTCGTCCTGCAGGCCATCGGAAACGGTGTCTTCGACGGCCGGATCAGTTCGACCGACAGCTTCCTCATCTCGTTCCTCGCGTTCTTCTCGGCCGCGGTGATCTTCAACGTAGTACAGGCCGTGCAGCGGCGCGGCGTCCCCGGTGCCGACGTGCCGCTCGGCCGGCGGGGGCGACGCCTCCTGGTGCAGCTGAACGTGGCCACAGCGGTGACGTTCCTCGGCTTCTACCTGGCCCTCAGCCTCATGCCGTCCGGAGCGGCCAGCTTCCTCGAGGCCGGCGTCGTCCCCCTGGTGATCTTCGTGCTCCTCGCGCTGTCACCGCACGCGCGCCCCGCGTGGCGCGATCTGCCGGTGGCCATGCTGGTCTTCGGGCTGGCCTGCGTCAGCGCGTGGCGCTTCTACCAGGACAGCACGCCGGGGCGCGCCGGTGACCTGCTGACCGGTGCGGTCCTCGCGCTCGTCGCGGGAGTCGGCGCCGGGTGCATCGGGCTGATCTCGCGTCGTCTGGGCGAGGCGCGGGTGAACCCCGTGACGGTGAGCGCCCACCGGTTCCACCTGACGTACCTCATTGCCCTGGGCGTCCTGGTGTTCCGGGCGGACCGGCTGGGCTCGCCCGCCCATGTCGGACAGCTGTGGCTGATCTCGCTGCTCACCGTGACCATCCCGCTGTTCGTGCTGCAGATCGGGCTGCAGCGGTCCGACACCTTCCGTGCCGGAATGGTCATGTCGTGCCTGCCCGCGTGCACCTACCTCAGCGCGGCAGCGCTGGGCGGGGAGTTCGACGTGCCCACGATGTGCCTCATGGGCGCCGCCGTCGCGGTACCCGCGCTCTTCACCGTCTTCACCCGCCGTCGGACCTCTCCGGCCGACGGCACCGCGCCCACGCCGTCCCCCGCATGACGCGGTAATGGACCAGGGCCGCCGGGACAAGATCGCGGCGGCCCTTCGGGCTGCAACGGGGACCGGCCGCGAAGGAGGGCCAACTCGGCAAGTCTCACCCGGGCCGTCACGCAGCCGGATCGCCGGCGACCCCTTCGGGAGCCTTCGTACAGTGCCGGACGTGTTTCCGTCATCTTCGCACCGGTATGCGGCCACCGCGGGCGGGCCTGCGGACGGCCGCGCGAAACGGCTCCCCGGATCCGGCCAGACTCTCGAGGCACGGTTGTAACCGCCGGTAAGTCTGCGGCAAGGTGTGGCCGTCTCCCGGGCCGGGCGCACTGCGCCGGCCGGGATGCGCGCGTCATCCCCTCCTGCTCACCCAGCGAAAGGGATCTTCCGCATGCGCAAGAACCGTGTGGCCATGGCCGTGTCGGGCGCCGTGCTCGCCGTGACCGCCGCGATGGTGCCCGCCACCGCCCAGGCCGCCCCGGCGGGGGCCGCCGCCGTACCGGCACCGAGCAAGGCCGCGCTGGCCCGCGCCGCCCTCGATTGCGGTTCCGGGAACGTCTGTTTCTGGACGGGGTTCGACTTCACCGGCGACCGCTGCGCCTGGTCGGACGCCGATCCCGACTGGCAGAGCGGCAGCATCCGCTGCTCCTGGTCCGCCACCAAGAACGTGAAGTCCGTCTTCAACAAGGGCACGTCCAGCGCCACCGGCGTGGCGTACTACATCGGCGCCAACTACAGCAGCCGCATCGGCTGCGAGCCCCAGGGCGAGGGAGCCAACCTCGCCGGCACGTACAAGGTCCGTTCCCACAAGTGGATCTCCGGCTCCTGCGGCTGACCCGCCCTGCCCCCGCGAGCATCCCCGGCGGCTGCTTACGCTGCGCCGGTGAACGACAGCACACGAGACATGCGGATCCGGCCCGGCAGCCCGGACGACGCACCGGCCGTCCTGGCCATGCTGGACGCGGCGGTGCTCTGGATGAATGCGCGCGGGAACACCGAGCAGTGGGGCACGGTGCCGTTCTCGCAGCGTCCCGAGGGGGCCGCGCGCGCGTGGACCGGTACCTGACCGAGAACGAGCCCTACATCGCCGAACTGGACGGGGTACTCGGCCGGAGGCTCGGCTGCAACTGACGATTTCCGGACACAGCTGCCGCGGGGGGGGGGGGGGGGGGGGGGGGGGGGGGGGGGGGGGGGGGGGGGGGGGGGGGGGGGGGGGGGGGGGGGGGGGGGGGGGGGGGGGGGGGGTGGTCCCCCCCCCCCCCCCCCCCCCCCCCCCCCCCCCCCCCCCCCCCCCCCCCCCCCCCCCCCCCCCCCCCCCCCCCCCCCCCCCCCCCCCCCCCGCGTCCGGGCCGCCCGCCCCCGCCAGCCGCTTGCTCGTGTCACTTGTCCGAATCGCGGTGCATATTACCCCGCTTAAAAGGTGCCAAATCTCGATGTGTGTCGGGCCACACCGGGCTGCCGGTGGCCGCCGTTACCCCGGGGCACCGCTGCAATCCAGCGGGAAGCGGGCATCTGCCGCAGCGAATGGAACCAGCCATTCCTGCCGACTGGATGGCCGCTTCGGCCGCCCACAAGTCGCATTCCAGCCAGAAGCTGGCGCTAACTCGACCAATATTCCGTCAAAGCGGTAGCTGAGGGGACAGGATCCTCAAGTTCCGCTTTGACGCCCTTGTGGTGATCTTCAAGACTGCCGCCCGACCACCTCGCTCCCGGGGGGAAGCCGGGGGCGGGATCTAGCAGGGGGAACCGAAAACCGAATGATGAAGAGCCACCCGAGCTCCGCTCGTATGGGCAGGGCCGTGACGCGCGGTCTTGTGACCGCGACTGCGCTGGCCGCTGTGACCGGTGTTGCTGCGCCGTTGATCGTGGTTGCGACGCCGACCGGTGCCGTTGCCGCGGCTGCCGGTATCGGAACGGACGACAAGCAGCGTGTGGATGCCGCCGCCGTGGTGCGTCTGGACCCGTCTCCGGACGTGCTGCTGCTGAGCGACCACGATTTCATTTTCGCCTTGTGGCAGAAGGCCCGTGACGGCGGAGAGCCCTTCGAGTCCGTGCGTGTCGCCGCGGAGACCGCGATGACGAGCGCGCTGGACGCCGACCACGTCGCGTTCATCGTGACCGGCATCCACACGGCGTACGCCGTGGACAAGCAGCGGGAGAAGGACAAGGCGGACGCCGCGCGGGCCGCCCGTCAGGCGAAGACCCAGGTCCTGATCGCCGTCGGGATCCCGCAGACCCCGGATCTGCTGGATCTCAGCGATGACAACTTCATCCGTGCCGTGATGCGTCACGCGGCCTCCGGTCCCGAGGTGCGCTCGGCTGCGGCGAAGGCCCTGGCCGAGAACGCGACGGTGTGGCACGCGTTCATCATCAGCGGTGCGCGCGAGGCGCATCAGCGGGATGTGGACCGGGAGCTGAAGGAGCTCGCGGAGAAGGACGCGGCGGAGGCCGCGCGCCGCAAGGAGATCACGGCCCGGACGAACGCGGCCGCGCTGTTCCGGATCACGCCGACCGAGGCGATGCTCGCCCTCAGCGACGAGAACTTCATCCGCGAGCTGCTGCGTGCGGCGCCCGCCGACACGAAGACCAGCGAGCTGGTTGCCGCAGCCCAGCGTGCGGTGCTGAGTTCGGACCCGGCGGTGTGGAAGGCGTACATCCACACGGGTGCGGAGGAGGCGTACAAGAAGGACGACGAGGCGCGCCGCAAGAAGATCGCGGAGGCGAACCGTGCGCTGGTGCTGCAGATCCAGGCGGCCGCGGAGAAGACGGGTGTGAACCCGAACCTGGTGGCGGCGGCGAAGAAGGCGCTGGCTGGGGATGACGTGGCGGTGTCGGAATTCCTCAAGGAGGAGAACCAGTACCGCGCCAAGCGCCAGACCCTGGTCCCGGCGGCCGGCATGGCGGGCTTCGTGATCCGTCAGTCCTCCGTCGATGCGGGTGAGGCGTTCCTCGCGCCGGTGGCCGCGGGTTCGAAGCAGGCGGACCGTGAGGACGCGACCTGGGTCGTCGTGCCGGGTCTGGCCGGTGAGGCGGGCTGCTACTCCTTCGAGTCGGCGCGCAAGCCCGGGCACTACCTGATGCAGAAGGACCTGCGGGTCCGCCTGACGGCGAGTGACGACAGTGCGCAGTTCCGCAAGGACGCGACCTGGTGCGCGAAGCCGGGCCTGTCCGGCAGTGGTACGTCGTTCGAGTCGGCGGCCGAGCCGGGGCGCTTCCTGCGCCAGCACTGGGGCGACCTGTTCGCGGGCAACAAGGCCGGCGGCGCGAACCGCTTCGACACGGAGAAGGAGTTCGTCCAGGAAGCGTCCTGGAAGATCGCCGTCCCCCTCGCGCGCTGACCCCGCACGGCACCACGGCCGGCGCCCGACCGGGCCCGTACCGGCACAACCGCCGCGGGCCCGCCGTTTGCGCCGCCGCACTGCCGTGCCCCGGCGTCCCCGTGCACCCGGGCCCTCGCCGAGGGACCCCGCCAGCCTCCTCCTGATTCCTTCAGACCGAAGAACGGAACTCCCCATGTCCCGGATCCTGCGATCCGCCCTGGCCATCGGGGCCAGCACCGCCGCCATCGCGGCCGGAGTGGCCTTCGCCGTCGCCCCCCAGTCCGCCCAGACCGCCCCGCGGACCGAGACCGTCGCCGCTGCCGCGCCGGCCGCCCTGCAGATCAAGGCCCAGCACAGCGGCCAGTGCCTGACCGTCCCCCAGCTCAGCCTGCGCAACGGCGTCGGCGTCGTGCAGTCCCCGTGCGCCAAGGGCGCGCTGAACCAGCAGATCGACATGGTGCCCACCGGCGCCGGCACCTTCGAGCTGCGCTTCAAGCACTCCGGCAAGTGCCTGGACGTGCAGGGCTGGGGCACCACCACCGGCACCAGCGTGCAGCAGTTCTGGTGCCTGAGCGGGCAGCCGAACCAGCAGTGGCGCATGGTCCTGACCGACATCGCGAACGACCTGTACGAGCTGGTCCCCGCCCACCTCCCGGCGAACGGCAAGCTCTGCCTGGACGTGGCCTCGTCCAGCAAGGACGACGGCGCCGCACTCCGCCTGTGGGCCTGCAACGGCACGTCCGCCCAGAAGTGGCGCCTGTCGCCGGTCACCACCGCCTGACCCCCTTTACGCAAGAGGAAACGGAACCCATATGTTCAAGATCACCCGGGCCGCCCTTGCCGTAGGGGCCACCGTCGTCGTGCTCGCGGGCACCGCGACCGCCGTACAGGCCAGCGGCGGCGACCCCGGCACGGCGCGCCCCGCGCTCGACGCCCGCGAGGCGGCCGCGCGCGCCGCCGCCGCGGCCATCGAGGCGCAGAACCGCGCCGCCATGCCCGAGACGGTCATCCGGCTCGCCAACGCCGCCAGCGAGAAGTGCCTCGACGTCGAGGGCGGCTGGGGCTCGGACGGCGTCAACATCCAGCAGTTCACCTGTCACGACGGCAACGCGCAGAAGTGGGCCGCCGTCGCCGCCCCCGAGGGCGGCTTCCAGCTGCGCTCCGTGGTCAGCGGCAAGTGCCTCGAAGTGCAGTCGGAGAGCACCCAGGAGCGCGCCGTCATCGACCAGTGGACCTGCGGCCGCGGCGCCCACCAGCGCTGGCAGCTGAACCTGGTCGACCAGGTCCGGAAGCTGTACGAGGTACAGCCGATGCACGCCCCCGGCATGTGCATCGACATCCCCGGCGGCTCCAAGCAGGAGAGCCTGAAGACCCAGCTGTGGACCTGCAACCGCAGCGACGCGCAGCTGTGGAAGGTCGAGAAGGTCAAGTGAGCCGACCGGGGGGGGGGGGGGGGGGGGGGGGGCACGCCCGGGGGGGGGGGGGGGGGGGGGGGGGGGGGGGGGGGGTTTCTGCCTTCCCCCCCCCCCGGGGGGGGGGGGGGGGGGGGCCGCCCCCCCCCCCCCCCCCCTCCGCTGTCCGCACGTCCTTCCTCCGCCCGGAGGAAGGAGTTGCAATCTGACATTGGGGGGCTGACATGAGTTCTGACAGGGGCTCCGCACACGAGTCCGCGCCGTACCGCGCACGGGGCGCGGGCCGGGCGGGCGGCCGGACCGCGCGCGCCTGGACCGTCGGTCTGCTGGTCGGCGGGATCGCCGTCACCGGCACCGTGCCGGCCTGGGCGGACGCCGCAACGGCAGGCCCGAGGGCCGGTTTCGTCGCGACCGCACCGGCGGCCGCGACCGACACGACGACGACCGACACGACGACGGCCGTCTCCGCCGAGCTGTCCGCGGTCATCGAGGAGGCGCGCCGGCGGGTGACGTCGATGGCGAAGACGCATCCGGCAGCGGAGGTGCGCACCTCGGCGTGGAACGCGCTGCGGAGCAGCCGCGGGGACGCGGCGCTGCTGGAGTGGCTGGCGCCGGGCGGCGGCTTCGACTACGCGAAGCAGCGGGCGCGTGAGACGCGGGCCCGCAACAAGGCCTTCTGCGAGCGTGTCGCCGCCACGCACACGGTCGGCTTCTCGCCGGCGGTACGCGCGGCTGCGGCGCGGGCGTTGAAGGGGACCGTCGCCGAGCAGGCGGCGTTCGTGAAGACCGGGTACGCGGAGGCGCAGCAGCGCGACCGCGCGGCACGCGAGGCCGGGGAGCAGCAGCGCCTCGAGGTAGCGGCGAAGGACCGGGAGTTCGTACGGGCCCTCGGCGAGGCCGACCCGGGTGAGCAGGTCCGCGTGGCCGCGCAGTGGGCGCTGCGTCCCGGTGCCGCGGAGGGCGACGTGGCGGAATTCTTCGGCTACGGCTGGGCCACCGGCTCGGTCCTCGACCTGGAGGCGTACCGGACGCGCATCGCCGATGCCGAAACGGTCCGCCACTTCCAGCTGACCCGGCTGCTCAAGGAGGCCGAGTCCGCCGAGGCGGCCGTGAAGGGCGCGGCCGACGCGGCAAAGGCCCGTGCCGAGGCGGAGCGCGCCTGGCAGGCGGTGTCCGAGCACGCGGGCGCGGCGCAGCGCGCGTGGCTGGCGGAGCAGGCGGCCGCGGCCGCGCAGGCGGAGAACTGGCGGTCGATCGCCCAGCTTTCGCGCGAGTCCGCGGAGCAGCTGTGGAAGGCGATCTCGGGTACGGCCGACGGCAACCAGGAGGCCTGGGCCGCACAGCTCGCCGACGCCGAGAAGGCGGCCGAGTTCTGGAAGGCCCGGTTCGACCTCGCCCAGGACGGCGAGAACCGGACCCGCGGCTGACACCTGCCGTCCGTGCGGCCGGGAACATACGCAAGGCCGTGTCGACGGCAGTGGTCGTGGCGGTGCTCGGCACCGCTACGGGTCAGGCCGCGGCCGCGACGCAGGCGCGCGGGCAGCAGGAGCAGTTGACGTCGGCGCAGGCGCTGGCCTCGCTGGACCAGCTGGCCGCGGCGTTGAAGCCGAAGACCGCCGCGGGTGCTCCGGCGCCGGTGGCGAAGTCGGAGCTGCAGCGGCTCAGCGACGAACGCGACCGGCAGCTGGTGGAGGACTTCGCGGAGTTCGACGAGGAGGAAGAGGTCCGCGAGGCCGCCCGCAAGGCCCTGGAGAGCACCGATCCGAACGCGATCGCCGAGTTCCTGGCGCATGGTGAGGCCGAGGCCCGCCAGCGTGCGAAGGACAAGCGGGCCGGCGATGACACGGCGAACCGGGAGAAGATCGAAAAGCTCCGCGGGACGGGCGGGCCGTTCTTCAACGCGGAGGTCGAGCGCGTTCTGAAGGGCACCGCCCAGGACCGCACCGACTTCCTCGCCTTCGGCGCGGACATCGCCCGCCAGCGGGACGCGGCCGACCAGCAGAACGCCGCCAAGCGGGCCGAGGAGAACCGCAAGCGCGTCGAGATGCTGGCCTCCGTCGGCGGCCCCGCCGTCAAGCGGGCCGCGCAGGCCGCCCTCGATTCCAAGAACGACGCGGTCATCGCCCAGTTCCTGGAGACCGGCTACCAGGCGGCCGCCCGTCAGGACGCCGACGACCGGGCCGCGCACGAGAAGGCCCAGAAGGAGGCCCTGGAGGCGGCGGAGAAGCTCCGCGAGCTGGCGAAGAAGGCCGCGGTCGCGGCCGAGGCCCGCACCAAGCTGATCGCCGCGCACGGGGATGCGGTCACGGCGTTGAAGAACGCCTCGAACGCCATGTCCGCTGCTGCGGCTTCGGCGCGTGAGGCGGACCGGATGCTGTCCGCGGACCGCGCCGGCAAGCGCCTGTCGAACTACGAGCAGGTCAAGACCGAGGCCGCCCGCCAGGTCGGCTACGCCGAGGACGCCGCGCGCGCCGCGCAGGTCGCCGCCGCCCAGGCGAAGATCCAGGCCGATGTCCTCGTCCAGACGGGTCTGGAGCACGGCACGCAGTGGTCGGAGGTCGCCGCCGGCATCGCCGCCGCCGCCGACGCCGCTGCGAAGGCGAGCAAGACGGCGCAGCACGCCATCGACGCCACCGCCGCCGACGCGGCGGGCCTGAACGCCCAGAACCAGGCCGAGCTGCACGAGGCGCAGGCCAAGAAGTGGCGTGCCAACGCCGAGGAGCACGCGAAGGCCGCCGCCCGTCTGGCGGAGGCCGCGGACAAGCAGGCGAAGATCGCCGCGACCGCTGCGGCGCGTGCGAAGGATGCGCGGCTGGCGGCCGAGCAGGCCGAGCGCGAGGCGTGGGAGCACGCCCGCAAGACCCGCGAAGCCCGTATCGAGGCGCAGCGGCAGGCCCAGATCGCGGCCGAACAGCGCAAGATCGCCGAGCGTGAGCGCGACCTCGCCGCCGCCGCCCGTGCGCGTGCGGAGCGTGAGCGCGACATCGCCGCCGCGGCCCGTGCACGCGCCGAGGCCGAGGCCCGTACGGCCTCCGCTGCCCGCGCGCAGGCCCAGGCCGCCGCCGCGACCGCCGCCTCCGCCCGCGCCAGCGCCGAAGCCCAGGACGGCATCGCCGCCGAAGCCGACCGCCGTGCCCAGGGCGAGGAGACCAACGCCCGCAACGCCCGCAACGCCGCCTTCGCGGCCGAGCAGAACCACAACGCGAAGGAAGCACGCGCCAAGGCCATGGAGGCCCAGGCCGCCTCCGGCCGCGGCACCATCGACGCAGGTGTCGCCCGTGGCGCCGCCGATCAGGCGCGCGCGGATGCCAACACGGCCCGTGACGCGGCCGGTGTCGCCCGCGGCGCTGCGAACACCGCGAGCGGTGCCGCTGTCCGTGCCCGCTCGGCTGCCACCGAAGCGGCCGGCGCGGCTGCCCGTGCGCGTGCTG